>NZ_JBDJAW010000004.1:0-300000 GCF_039649665.1 Microbispora sp. ZYX-F-249
TGCGGGCCCTGCACCCGTAGTCTGATCACTGAACCCGGTACTCCCCGGTTTTCCGGGAGTGCCGGGTCTGATCACGCTTAGCCGGCAGTGAGAACAGGAGCACAGATGCCCGACGTGACGGGTCCCGAGCATCCCGAGCAGGTCCTGAAGCGGATCAACACCAAGGTCCCGCACCCCGCGCGCATCTACGACTACCTGCTCGGCGGCAAGGACAACTACGCGGCCGACCGCGAGGCGGCCGAGCAACTCGTCAAGGTCTCGCCGGGCACGCGCGAGGGCGTCCGCGCCCATCGCGCCTTCCTCCGCCGGGCGGTGCGTCATCTCGCCGTCGAAGCGGGGATGACGCAGTTCCTCGACCTCGGCACCGGCATCCCCACGCAGGGCAACACCCACGAGATCGCGCAGCAGGCCAACCCCGAGGCCCGGGTGGCGTACGTGGACAACGACCCCATCGTCCTGGTGCACGGTCGCGCCCTGCTGACCGGCACCGGGGTGACCACCGTGATCGAGGCCGACATCCGGGAGCCGGAGAAGATCCTCACCCATCCCGAGGTGCTGGCCGTGATCGACTTCACCCGTCCGGTGGCCGTCATCCTGGCGGGGGTCATGCACTTCATCACCGACCAGGAGGATCCGTACGGCCTGGTCGAGCGGTTCAAGGCCGCCGTGCCCTCGGGCAGCCATCTGCTGCTGTCGCACATCACGCTCGATTTCGCTCCCCAGGTGGGCGATGAGCTGACCAAGCCGTACGACAAGAGCACCGCGCCCATGGTGCCGCGCAGCCACGCCGAGGTGTCGAAGTTCTTCGAGGGCTGGCAGCCGGTCGACCCCGGCATCGTCGAGGTGGTGCGGTGGCGCCCGGACGCGGCCGAGCGTCAGGAGCACATCCCGGGCGGGGGGCACGCCTGGGCGTACGGCGGCATCGCGGTCAAGCCCTGACCGAGGAGCCCCGCGTTCATCCCTCCGCGACCGGCCGGTACGTGCACACCTGGACGCCGGTGCCGCCGGTGGTCGCGGAGACCAGTTCGAGCCTGCGCCGCAGGCCGTCGCCGGGGAAGATCGACTTCCCGCCGCCGAGGATGACCGGCATGACGATCAGCCGGAGCTCGTCGGCCAGGCCCTCGTGCAGGAGGGTGCGTACGAGGCTCGGGCTCCCCATCACGACCAGGTCGCCCTCGCCGGACTCGCGCAGCTCCCGGACGCGGGCGACGGCCCCCTCCCCGGGGATCCGCGTGGTGTTCCAGGCCAGCTCGTCGCCCAGCGTGTCCGACACCACATACTTCGGCAGCGCGTTCATCCGGTCGGCGAACGGGTCGCCGGCGCGCTCCGGCCACGCCGCCGCCATGTTCTGCCAGGTGCGGCGGCCGTAGAGCAGTCCTTCCGCCTTCTCCACCGTGTCGTCGAACGCGGCGCCGACGGTTTCGGCGTCGAAGAACGGGCCCACCCACCCGCCGTGGGCGAAGCCGCCGTCGGTGTCCTCTTCCGGACCGCCCGGCGCCTGCACGACGCCGTCCAGGCTCATGAACTCGATGACCACGATGCGCATCGCGCTCTCCTTCGCGGGTTTCCTCGATCGGATGGCTCCACCATAGTTACCGACAAATAAAATTGTCAAGGCAGTTAGAATGATCGGATGCTCTTCTGGGCATGCCCTGCTCATGGGGGGCGTACGGGTGGGACTCCTGGTGGACAGCGACGCCTACGGCGGCGCGGAAGTCTACGTACGGCAGCTGCTGCGCCGTCTTCCACCGTCGATCGAGCGTCATCTGGTCGTGGCCGAGCCGGTGGCGCCGCGGTTCCTCGACCTGGCGGACAGATGCGCGTCCCTGACGCGGATGCCGCTCGCGCGCGGCCGGACGCAGGCGTCCGAACTGCCGCCGCTGCTGCGCGGGATCGGCGCGGACGTGTGGTGCGTCAACCTCGTGGACCCGGCCGGCAACCGCGCCGCCCTCGGCGCCGCGTGCGCGGCGGCGCCGACCGTGGCGGTCCTGCACATGCCCGGCGAGGCGGACGGACTGCGGGAGCTGTACGCGAAGGCGGCCGCCGTCGTGACGGTGTCCGAGGAGATCACCGGGCTCCTGCGCGACGACCTGGGCCTGCCGGCCGACCGGGTGGTCCACGTGCGCAGCGGCGTCGACGTGCCCGAACGGGTGGTTCGACCCGCGCGAGACGGCGGGCCGCTCCGCGTCGGCGCGGTGGGCCGGCTGACCGGTCAGAAGGGGTTCGACCTTCTGATCCCGGCGGTGGCCGAACTGGTCCGCGGGGGGCATCGGCTCACCGTGGAGATCGCGGGCGAGGGACGCGACCACGCCGCGCTCGTCCGCGCCGCGGCGGGGCTGCCGATCCGGTTCGCGGGATTCGTCCGGGACGTGCCCGCCATGCTGTCGTGCCTGGACGTCTTCTGCCTGCCGTCCCGCCGGGAGGGTCTGCCGTTGGCCCTGCTGGAGGCCATGGCGCACGGCCTGCCCTGCGTCGCGACGGACGTCGGCGACGTCGCGGCGGCCGTGGGGGACGGCGCCCTCGTCGTGCCGCCGGGGGACGTGCCGGCGCTGACCAGGGCGTTGGAGGCGCTCCTGGCCGACGGGGAGGCACGGCGGCGGCTGGGGACCAGAGCCCGCGCGGTGGCGGTGCGCCGCTTCGACGCCGCCGCCATGGCGGAGACCGTGGCGCGGATCCTGCTCCGGATAGGCGGTGCGCCGTGAGCAGGCCCGCCATCTCCGTGATCATGCCGACGTACCGCCAGGCGGCGTTCCTCCCGCGCGCCGCCGGCAGCCTGCTGGCACAGACGACGCGCGACTGGGAACTGGTGATCGTCGACGACGGGTCGCCGGACGACACCCGGGAGGCCGCCGGGCGGCTTCTCCACGACCCCCGGGTGCGTTACCTGCGGCTGGCGCGCAACCGGGGGCTGGGCGCGGCGCTCAACAGCGGGCTCGCCCTGGCCGCCGCGCCGGTGATCGCCTATCTGCCGTCCGACGACCTGTACGACCCCGGCCACCTGGCGGCGCTGCTCGGCGTGCTGGCCGACCCCGCCGTCCTCATGGCCGTCTCGGGGGCCCGTGGCCGGCGGGACGGCCACCACCTCCAGCTGGTGCAGGTGGCCCACCGGGCCGTACCCGACCGGTGGACCGAACGCGCCGAACTGGAGAGCGACGACCTCGACCGGCTCTACTGGGCGCGGCTGCGCGCCCGGGGCGGCCTGCGCGTCACCGGCCGCGTCACCTGCACCTGGACCGACCACCCCGGCCAGCGGCACAAGGCCATCCGGGAGGCGTACGACGGCGGGCTCAACGTCTTCCGGTCGCGCTACGAGGTGGCGGCCCCGCTGCGCTTCCACTCGACCGACAGCGGCGAGGTCGACGAGGTCGCGTTGTACGACCGGTTCCGGCGCCGGAGCATGCCACCCGCGGCCGACGGCCTGACGATCCTGCTCGTCGGGGAGCTGGCCTACAACCCCGAGCGGGTGCTCGCCCTGGCCGAGCGCGGACACCGCTTGTACGGCCTGTGGACGCGGGACGGCCTCGGCTGCAACACCGTGGGCCCGTGCCGTTCGGGCACGTCACCGACCTGCCGCGGGACGACTGGCGGCGGGCGGCCCGCCGGGTCCGGCCGGATGTGGTCTACGCGCTGCTCAACTGGCGGGCGGTGCCCTTCTGCCACGAGGTCCTGCGCGCGCTGCCCGGGATCCCGTTCGTGTGGCACTTCAAGGAGGCGCCCCAGCACAGCATCCGCCGCGGGGAGTGGCCGCTGCTCGCCGAGCTGGCCACCCGGTCGGCCGCCCAGCTCTACTGCTCGCCGGAGGAGCGGGAGTGGTTCCTCGCGGCACTCCCCGGCGCCGTCGATCCCGGGCGCGCGTACGTCATGGACGGCGACCTGCCCAAGGCCGACTGGTTCGAGGGCGTGCCCGCCGGGCCGGGCGGCGACGGCGAGGTGCACACGGTCGTGCTCGGCCGCCCGCTCGGGCTCGACGCCGAGTCCGTCGCCGCGCTCGCCCGGCGCGGGGTCCACGTCCATCTGCACGGCCTGGTGACCGCGCCCGGCGTGAAGGGCGCCTGGGCGTCGTGGCTGCCGCGGGCCGTCGAGGCCGCCCCCGGCCGGGTCCACGTCCACCCTCATGTGGACCAGCGTGACTGGGTGCGCGTCCTGTCGCGCTACGACGCCGGCTGGCTGCACCGCGTCCGCAGCGCCAACGGCGGTGACCTGCGCGTGGCCACCTGGGACGACCTGAACCTCCCGGCCCGCATCCCGCCCCTGATGGCCGCCGGCGTGCCGCTCCTGCAGCAGCGCAGCCCCGGCTGCCGGGTGGCCGCCGACCGGCTGATCGAGGAGACCGGCGCCGGGCTGCTCTACGACGATCTCGACGGCCTCGCCGACCGGCTGCGGGATGCCGCCGCGCTCCGTCGCGCCCGGGACGCGGTGGCCGCGCACCGGTCCTCGTTCACCTTCGACGCCCACGCCGACCGGCTGGTCGGGCTGTTCCGCGAGGTGTGCCGCTGACGGCCTCGGCGTAGAGTCCGAGCAGCGCGGCCAGGTGACGGGCCGGGTCGTGCCTCCGGGCGACCTCGCGCCGGGCGGCGGCTCCGAGCTCGCGGGCGCGTACGGGATCGGCCGCGAGGCGGAGCATCGCCGCGGCCAGCGCGTCCGCGTCGCCCGGAGGCACGAGCAGGCCGGTACGCCCGTCGTCCACCAGCTCCGGCAGCCCGCCGATCCGCGAGGCCACCACGGGCACCCCGGCGACGGCCGCCTCCAGCACGCTCATCGGGCAGTTCTCGTACCAGAGCGCGGGCAGGAGAGCGGCGGTGGCACCGTCGTACGCCGCCGCCAGGGCACCCGGCCCGGCGAACCCGCGCAGCCGTACGGGCAGCGCCTCGCCGGCCACCCGGCGGCGCAGCGCTCCCTCGGCCCGGCCCGAGCCGTAGACGTCCACGGTCACGCCCGGCGGCAGGCCGCGGGCGGCGGTCAGCAGGACGTCCAGCCCCTTCTCGGGGACGAGCCGGCCGCAGTAGAGGAAGCGCGCGGGCCGGGTGGGCGCGGCCGCCGGGCGCCCGAGCGGCAGCACCGGGTTCGGCAGCACGACCAGGCGGTCCTCGGGCAGTCCCCCCTCGGCCATCCGGTCGCGGAGGAACGCGCTCGGCGCCAGGAACAGCCGCACCGGCCGCCACCAGCCGCACAACCGGCCCAGCCCGGCCTCGACGCCCGCCGCGGCGGCCCGCCAGGCCGAGCCCTCGCCCGCCAGGCAGCCGTGCCGCAGGGCGTTGGTCAGCCTGCCGCCGCGCAGGCACCGCTCACAGGGACGGCCCCCGGTGAACAGCCGGTAGTTCGGGCAGACGGCCTTGTAGTCGTGCAACGTCATCACGACCGGCACGCGGTGGCGGCGCAGCGCGGACAGCACCGACAGCGTCAGGAACTCGTGCACGTGGTGGACGTGCGCCACGTCCGGCCGTGCCACCGCCAGCAGGGACTCCAGCGCCCGGCGGGCGGGCCGGCTGTAGGCGCCCGCGAGCCGCCGCCCCGGCTCCGTACGCGCCGCCGCTCCGGCGGGCGGCGGGAACCAGGCCGCCCAGGGAGTCGCAAGCGTCCCGGGCTCGGCCGTCGCGAACGGCACCACCTCGTGGCCCGCGTCGCGCAGCAGCCGCTCGGTGAGCGCCACCACCGTCTCCGCGCCGCCCGGTCCCGGCGTGTAATGCCCCGTCACCAGCAGCACGCGCATCAGAACGTGAACACCGCCTGGATGACGTGCCGGCGGCGGGCCGCGAGGTCGCGCAGGAAGCCGGGTGCGTCCTCCAGTGGAAGAACGTCGGTCACGAGATGCCGGCGGATGGCGACGGAATGGGCCCGCAGGAGACCGAGGGCCGCGGCGGACAGGTCGGCGCGGGTCCACGGGCATCCGGGCGGCACACGGGAGATCTGCGCGCACCGCAGGGTCAGGCCGTTGTGGTGGAACTCCTCGCCCAGCCGCACCTCGGCCGCGCCGTCCTGGTAGAACGCCAGGTCGACCACGGTCCCCTGCGGCCGGAGCGCACGCAGCGCCGTACGCAGGGCCGCCGCCCGTCCCCGGCACTGGAACACGAGGTCGGCGCCGGGCTCGGGGCGGCGCCACCGCGTCTTGCACCACCGCGCGGCATCGTGCTCACCTTCGTCCACCACGGCGCAGCCCAGCGCCGCGGCGACGGCGAGCCGCCGGGGGTCGGGGTCGGCGACCGCCACGTCGGCCGCGCCGTGGTGCAGCGCGAACAGCGCGGTCAGCAGCCCCACCACACCGGCTCCCGTCACCAGGATCCGGCGGCCCGCGACCCCGGCCGCCGGTTCCCCCGCCCCGGACGCGTGGAGCAGCCCGTTGACGCAGATCGGCCCCATCTGCGCCGCGTAGACGCCGACCATCGGGTCGAGGTCGTCCGGCAGCGGCACGACGTGGTCACGCGCCGGGTGCGCGCGATGCGCGCTGCGGTGCCCGTACGCCATGGCCACCAGCGCCCCCGCCGGGACGGCGGCGCAGCGGCTGCGCCTCACCCGGCCCACCTCCATGTAGCCCAGGGCTCGGATCGGGTAGCGCGCGGTCGGGGCGCCCTCCTCGAACAGCCGCGTCTCCCGGTCGAAGCGGCGGTGCAGGAAGGGGCTCGTCCCTTTGACCGCGGCCAGTTCCGTGCCCGCCGACAGGCCGCTGAACAGGGTCTCCACGTCGAACTCGCCCTCGTGGGGCTCTCCCGGGGGCGCGGGCTCGGTGAAGACGCACGGCTCGCCGGCCGCCCGGACGCCGAGGGAGCGAACCTCATCCATGGCCGGCCTTCCCCGCGGCGGCGCAGGCGAGCCTGTGGGTCTTCAGCGCCTCGTCGTACGGCGCCCGGATGCGGCACGGACCCCCGCGTACCGCCTCGACGAAGTCGGCGTCCTCACGTTCGAACGGGTCGCGCTCGGCCCCGACCGACCAGCGCCGCCTGCCCTCGTCCACGGTCAGCTCCCGCTCGGACAACACACCGTGCGGCCCTGGCAGAAGAACTCGATCCCGATGCGGTAGCCCGCGGCGAGCACGGACGTCGCGGCGATCGCGCCGGTGGCCCCGGACGCGAACCGCAGCGTCGAGGTGACCGCCCGGTGGATCTCACCGGGCTCCGCGCCGGGCCGGTGGGCGCCCGTCGCGTGCGCCACCTCCACCTCTCCCGCCAGGAGCCGGGCCAGGTCGAACAGATGGGTGCCCTGCTCGACCAGCTGCCCGCCCGACTGGTCCTGCCGCGCCCACCAGCCGGTTCCCGGCGTACGGTCCAGCCAGAAGCCGAGCACCAGCAGCGGCGGGGTGTCGGCGAGGAGCCCGGCCGCCCGCTCCACCGTGTCGAGATAGCGCCAGTGGTAGCCGGTCGCCGTGACGACGCCCGCCGCCCGGACCGCCTCCGCGATCTCCTCGGCGGTCCGCAGGTCGCAGGCCACGGGCTTCTCGACGAAGAACGGCAGCCGTCGCGCCAGCACGGCCCGCTCGGGCTCGCCGTGCGCGCCGGGAGGGACGCAGATGTAGACCGCGTCGAGGCTCTCCCGGTCGAGCATCTCGCCGTACGACCCGTAGGGCCGGGCGCCGGTGGCCTCGGCGAACCGCAGCGCGCGGTCGGCTCGGGGGTCGGCGACCGCGCCGATCCGCACGTCCGGCAGCCGGGCGAGCGACCCGGCGTGCCGGCCGGCCACATAGCCCGCGCCGACGAATCCCAGCCTGACGGCCCGGTCTTTCCTCACATTCCGGTACCTACCCGAACAAAGACCCCAGAGCACGTGAGACGACCGTCTCGGCGGACCGGCCGAGCACCCGTTCCAGGTCGTCGGTCCGCCGCTCCAGCATCCCCGCGCGGATCTGGGCGTTGATCCAGCTCATCGGGCCCGGCCCGGCGTCGGGCACCTCGCGATAGGGGACGCCGAGCGCCTCGGCCACCTCGGGATAGCTCCACAGGGGCCCGGTGAAGTCGTAGGCCCGGCCCAGGTGTCCCTCACCGGTCAGCACGTTGGCCGCCGCCTCCGCGAGATCCGACCGGAACACCGTGTTCAGGCCGCGCCCGCCGGTGCTGCTGGTGATCTCACCATCGACGACCCGCGGGACGAACGCGTCGCTGTAGAAGGGATGGCGCAGGAACGTGTACGGCAGGCCGCTGCGGAGTATGGCCTGCTCGGTGGCGTGGTATGCCTCCGTCATGCCGGTGGCGGCGACGCCGGCCCCCAGGAAGCTGGTGAAGACGACCGCGCCGACACCGGCCTCCTTGGCCGCGGTCACCGCGTTCAGGTGCTGCCCGATCCTGCGGGCGGTGTCGAGCTCCGGAGAGGAGATCAGGAGCAGACGGGCGGCTCCGTCGAACGCCTCGCGCAGACTCGCCGGCTCGTCGTAGTCACCGCGGCGCGCCGGCACGCCCTCGGGCGCGCGGCCGGGGTCGCGCACCGCGGCCACCACCTCCGTACGGGTGCGTAGATGCTCGATGACGAGGCGGCCGAGCGCGCCGGAGGCGGCCGAAATAACGATCATGAGGCAAGTGAACTCCCGGCCATCGCCACCCTGCCACTGCTTTTCGGGCGGTAACGGGCGCGGTAGTCGTCCCAGTCCCAGGTGGACAGGAAGGCCGCCGCGGCCGTCCGGCCGTTGCGGTAGAGATGCGCCTTCCCCCGCTCGTCGAGGTCGAAGTCGACCACCCCCACGCTCGCGGTGTCGACCTGGATGGTCCTGGCGCTCACCCAGGGCTGGTTCAGATACGTCTGGTCGTGGCCGACGATCGCGGTCCCGACCAGGGACGTCAACAGCCGCAGGGCGGGCAGATGGGGAGTCCCGACGAACGGCAGCCTGAGCGTGTCCTCCCGGACCGCGGGGAGCAGCTTCACCCCGAACGTGGGCCAGCGCGGCTGCTCCCCGTCGGGCCGGTCAAGTGTGTCGATGGGGAAGTTGGACAGCACGCCGCCGTCCACGAGCGTCGACACCAGGCCGGTCTCCGGATTGGTGATCGTGACGGGCTCGAAGAAGAAGGGGATCGACATCGAGGCGCGGACCGCGTCGGCCACCCGCTGCCTGCCCGGCTCCGCCACGCCGTAGACGCTCCGGTAGTCCCACGGCAGGCGCACCAGCCGGCCCAGGGTGACGTCCGTGACCGTCACCACCAGGCTGTAGCGCTGGTCTTCGCCCATCCAGGGCGCCGGGTCGTCGAGCGCCAGGTCGTCGAACGTCTCGACGCCGAGGCCGGCCAGCTCGTCGCCCAGCCACTCCCGCAGGTAGTCGCCCTCGAACACGCCCCGTTCGAACAGCAGGGACAGCAGCGAGAACCCCCTGCCGACCAGCGGGACCCGCTCCGCGGCGGACCCGTCCCTGAACCTGCGGTAGTCGACGTCGAACAGCAGCTCGCGCATGCGCTGCGGCGGCATCCTGGCCGCTGCCAGTGCTCCCACCACCGCCCCCGCGGACGTTCCCGCGACACGGGTGCCGGCGGCCCGCCCGAACCGGTACCCGGCCGCGTGCAGTTCGTCCAGCGCGCCGGCCAGGCCCACGCCCTTGACGCCGCCGCCCTCCAGCACCAGGTCGGCCCGCATGTCTCCCCCGGCCATCGGCCCCGCCTCTCTCCCGTCCGTCCCCGCTGTTCGTGCCCGTCCGCGGGGAAAACGGTGGTCATGAGCCGGCCCGCACTCGCCTCGGTTCCGGCCGGGGGCGGCGCCGTTACGCCTGGTCCTGGGGATACCAGCGCAGCTCGATGACGTTGCCGTCGGGGTCCTTGACGTAGACGGAGGTGGCGACCCCGCGGGCCCCGAATCGGGGGCCGGGTCCGTCGACGACGGTGAGGACGCCGGAGTCGATGACCTCCTGCCAGTCCAGCGGGTCGACGACCATGCAGAAATGGTCGACGTTCGACTCCCCGCGGGAGCCGCGCAGCAGATCGATGATCGTGTCCGGCGACACCCGCACCGAGGGGAACGGCACCTTGCCGGCCCGCCACTCGTCGACGCGCACCGGCTCCAGGCCGAGGACGCCGCAGTAGAACGCCAGCGAGCGCTCGACGTCCTCCACGGTCAGCACCAGATGGTCGAAGCCCTTCACCCGCAAGTTCGCTTTGCTCATGGGCTCCACGATGCCAGGACCGGCCGACAATCCGAGGCCCTCCGCGCGTGACCTATTCGGTATGAGCCCTTCTGCAACACGTTGCGATTGCGGTAGAAGATCACTCGTACCATTTCTCCTCTTTTCGAGGTACATGTGAGAAAGATCCTGCGAGTCGCCGCGGCCCCGATGTTCGCCGCGGCCTTCCTCCTCGCCACCCTGTCCGCTCCCGCGAACGCCGACACGACCACCGGCACGACCACCGGCACGACCGAGAGCGACGCCGAGATCGCCCAGGAGTGGCAGACCGCCTGGGACACCTACAAGTTCTCCGACACCACGCCGCCCGCGCCCGATTCGGGCCGCAGCCGGGTCACGAACAGCATCTCCGTCGACATCGACGCACCGATGCCGGGCACCTTCTACAAGTACTCGGACTTCAACAACCACATGGGCAGGAACCCGTTCCTGAAGCGGGTCATCACCCACAAGCAGTGGACCGAGCCCCCGGCGCTCTATCGCAACCTCACCGCGATCGAGGAGATCCCGTACGAGGGCATGATCGTGGTCAGCAAGACGCACGCACAGCAGCGTCTGCACGCGGACGGGTTCTACTACGAGACCGACAGCTGGTCGGAGCCCAACGTGGTGACGCACCAGAAGATCACCTTCACGCCGATGTCCAACGGGAAGACCAGGGTCACCGAGAACCTCACCTTCGAGGCGGACACCGCGCTGATCGACTTCGTCGCCGCGAACGGCACCGCGTCGCACCAGCAGCTGCAGGCGGCCCTCAAGCAGGCGATCGAGAGCGGCGAGCTCTGATCCCGATCCGGCACCGAGTACCGGCACCGAGTACCGGCACTGAGTACCGGCACTGAGTACCGGCACTGAGAAGGGCGTCCTCCCGGTGGGAGGACGCCCTTTTCAATGTCGCCCGGCTTCATCGTCCGATGCCGCTTCTGCTCTCTTCGGCCCGCAGGGTCTGGTTGATCGAGCAGTTGTCGATCCCGTTCTGGCAGTTGCCGCTGAGGGAGTCGGTGAAGACGCTGACGCTCGACACCTGCTGGGTGCCGGCGAAGTCGACGGCGCTGTTGCCCGCGGGGGCGTTCACGTTCCGCTTGCCGGTGGACAACTGGTAGGGCGGGCTGCTGATCGTCGGCGCGTTGGCGGTGTTGACTCCGGTTGTGCGCTGTGTGCCGCCACCGTCGTCGCCGTCTCCGAACCCGCCGCCGAACCCGCCGCCGAAACCGGCCAGACGGGCACCGAGGCGGGCGCCGTCACCGTGGCCCTTGTTCCCCTTGTTCCCCTTGCCCTTCTTGCCGTTCTTCCCCTTCTTTCCCTTGCTGCCGTTCTTGCCCTTGCCGCCCTGACCGCCCTTGCCGCCCTGGCCGCCCTGGCCGTGCGGGCCGTGGGCGACCGCGGGGGCCGGCGCCGCCAGCACGTGCGGTGCCGGCACGACCGCCGGCACCACGACGAGGATCGCGGCGACGGCCAGACGCCGGGCGGTCACCGCCACCACGCGCGAGTTCCCTGCCCTTTTGTCGCCCATCCGATCCACACCTGCCTTGTCTCGTGTCATTCGCCTCCGGCACGTCCGCTTAGGGACACAAGCGGCGCATCCGCCTCATACCCCTCACTTCGCCTCTCTTTTCCCGCCGAAGGGTCAGGACGTGGCGATGGCGGTGAGCACGTCGAGCCTGGCCGCGCGGCGGGCGGGCAGCAGCCCGGCCAGCAGACCGGCGACGGCGGCCACCGCGACGACGAGCAGGAGCGGACCGACCGGCAGCGTGAGCGTGGCCTCGGTGGTGCGGCCCAGCGCCGTGACCGTGCCCGCGGCGAAGGCGACGCCCAGGCCGACCCCCGCGACGATCGCCAGGGCCGCCACGAGAACCGCCTCACCGCGGATCATCCAGCGCATCTGGGCGCCGGTCATCCCGACCGCCCGCAGCAGCCCGAGCTCCCGGGTCCGCTCGATGATCGAGAGGGCGAGGGTGTTGGTGATGCCCATCAGCGCGATGAGGACGGTGAGCATCAGCAGCGCGGTCACCAGCCCGAGGACCTGGTCGATCATGGCGTTCCGCCCGGCGACCGCCGCGGCCTGGTCGCGCACCTGCGCGGTCGGGGTGTCGGCGAGGGCCCGTTCGATGGCCCTCTTGGCCTCCGCGCTCCTCACGCCACCGGCCACCTTGACGAAGACGCTCGCGTCGACGTGCTCGCGGTAGTTCCGCTCGAAGGTGTCCAGCGAGATGACGTAGCCGGTCGACAGCGCCTGGGCGTCGCGGTCACGCAGCAGGCCGACCACCGGGAGACGCCGGACGCCGGTGCGGGAGAACGTCATCGCCAGGGTGTCGCCGATCTTGAGGTTCCGCTCCTTGGCGACGTTCGCGGCCAGGACGATCCCGCCGTTCGCGACGGCGTCCAGGCGGCCGGCGACCATGTGGAGCGAGGTGACGCGGGGCAGCGTGACCGGGTCGACCGCGGTGAGGGCCTCGGTCGACCGACCGTCCTTCCAGTGGCCGTAGCGCAGGCGGGAGGCCACGGCGACCTGCGGCAGCTCGCTGACGTGGTGGTAGGCGTGCGCGGGCAGACCGCCCAGCATCTCGTTGCGGGCGCTCTCCACCACGAAGTCGGCGGTGATCGCCTCGGTGTACGACCGCGCGGTCGAGTCCTTGATCGAGGTTCCCAGCACTGTCGTGAAGCTGATCAGCGCGAGGCCGAAGGCCAGGGCCAGGGCGGTCGCGGAGGTACGCCGGGGTGCCCGCGCGGCGGACTCGCGCGCCAGCCGTCCGGGGACACCGGCCGCACCGAGCGGCCGTCCGAGCAGCCGGATCAGAGCGGGAGTGACGGCGGGCCCGAGCAGGGCGAGCCCCACGACGGCGCAGACCCCCGCCTCGCCGAGCACGACGACCGACCCCGGCCCGGCCAGGACGATCGACAGCCCGGCCACGCCGAGCGCGGTGAGAACCGCTCCGACGACGGTACGGCCCCAGCCGGCCCGCCCGGGGACGTCGTCGGCCGACGAACGCCGCATCGCCTCGACCGGCGCCACCGAGGCGGCGCGGCGGGCCGGCCCGAGCGCCGACAGGACCGTGACGCCGACCCCGACCACGAACGCGACGACCAGGGTCCGGGACGTGACGACGAGCCCGCCGTCGGGCAGGGTCATCCCGAAGGCCCCGGCCAGGTCGCGCAGCCCCGCCGCGCAGGCGACGCCGAGACCCGCGCCCGCCGCGGAGGCGGCCAGCCCCACCAGCAGGGCCTCGCCGAGCACCGAGCGCATGACCTGGGCTCCGGTGGCCCCGGCCGCGCGCAGGACGGCCAGCTCACGCGTGCGCTGGGTGACGACGATCGAGAAGGTGTTGGCGATGAGGAACGCGCCGACGAGCAGGGCCGCCGCGGCCAGGGCGAACAGCATCACCTGCAGGTAGGAGATCTGCGTCTTGGCCGCCGCCGCGCTGGCCGCCGCGACGTCCCGGCTGGAGGAGACCTCGTACTCGGCGCCGATCGCGGCCGACACCGCCGACCGCAGCCGCTGGACATCCGCTCCGTCCGCGGCGACGACGGCGACCTCCGAGGCGTTCCCGCCGAGTGCGAGCAGACGTTGCGCCGCGGGCCGCGCGACCAGGGCGACCGTGGTCTCGGGCAGTCCCTCGCCCGGCCCGAACCCGGCCAGCCCCACCACGCGCAGCCGCTCCGTGCGCTCGGCCCGTACGGTCACCTCGGAGCCGAGGCCGATGCGGTGCCGCCGGGCGGTCGCCGCGTCGACCACGACCTCGCCCTCGGCGGCCGGGGCGCGCCCGGCGCGCAGGGTGAACGCGCCGACCGGGGCGGGCTCCCACGACAGCAGCAACGACGGGCCCGCGGGGACGATGGTCTTCCCACCGACGCCGATCAGTCCCTGGCCCCGGACGACGGGAGTGGCGGCGGCCACCCCCGGCACTGCGCGGACGCGGTCCACGACCTCGGCGGGCAGCGGGTCGCGCTCGACCTCGACGCCCATGGCCGAGTCGAACGCGGCGGCGTCGCGGACGGTCAGGTCGACCCCCGCGGTGGCCGTACGGAACTGGTCGTCGAGCAGCCGCTGTGAGGTGTCGGTGAGCACCAGGCTGCCGGTGACGAAGGTGACGCCGAGCAGGACGGCGAGCAGGGTCAGCGCCAGCCTGCCCCGGCGGGCGACGGTGTTGCGGACGATCAGGTGCCACATCGCGGTCACTTCTCCTTCGCGCCGAGACCCGTCATGCGGGCCAGGATGTCCGGGACCTCGGGGTTGTACAGCTCGCCGGCCACCCGGCCGTCGGCGAGGAACGCGACCTGGTCGGCGTACGCCGCGGCGTTCGCGTCGTGGGTCACCATGACGATGGTCTGGCCCAGCTCGTGGGCGGCGTGCCGGAGGAAGCCGAGCACCGCCTCCCCCGCCCGGGAGTCGAGGTTGCCGGTCGGCTCGTCGGCGAAGACGATCCGCGGGCGGGCGGCCAGCGCCCGGGCCACGGCGACCCGCTGCTGCTGCCCGCCGGACAGTTCGGCCGGCCGGTGCCGCAGCCGGTCGGCCAGCCCGAGCATCGCGACGATCTCGTCGATCCACGCCTGGTCCGCGCGCCGCCCGGCGAGGGTCAGCGGCAGCACGATGTTCTCGGCCGCGGTCAGCGTCGGAACCAGGTTGAAGCTCTGGAAGACGAAGCCCACGTGCTCGCGGCGCAGCAGCGTGCGCTGCCGCTCGCTCAGCCGGCCGAGGTCGGTGTCCCCGATGAGCACCTGCCCGTCGTCCACGGTGTCGAGGCCGGCCAGGGCGTGCATCAGCGTGGACTTGCCGGACCCGGACGGTCCCATTACGGCGGTGAACCGCCCGGCGGGGATCGACAGGGTCGCGCCGTCGAGGGCCCGGACGGCGGTGTCGCCGCGCCCGTAGATCTTCACGACGTCGCGGGCCAGCGCGGCGACGTCGGTTCGCGAAAGTGCGTGGGTGATGGTCATTTGGAGGGCTCCTGAGATGTCGTGATCAGGCGGGCGGGGACGGCCCGGTTCCGCCGGTGCTGCTCGGCCTGCCGCAGCAGCTCGTGGTGCCTCAGATGGATCAGCTCGGGGAGGACGGGGAGGATGAGGTTCATGACAGGAGCGTCGCGCTCCGGGCTGTCCGGGGGCTGGCCGCCGGCTTTGCCCGCTCCTTGCGGCCTCCCGCGGGCCCGGACAGCGGACGGACAGCGGGCCGCCAGACCGGGACGGCACGCTGGACGGCATGGCAGACCAGAGCCGTCAGGGGGCGGCGGAGGAGACGACCGTGTGGGTGCCGGCACTGCTGTGCCGCCGGTGCGTCCGCCTCCTGAGCAGGCACGTACGAGACGTAACCGGCGTCACCTCGTTCGAGGTCGACGCCGCCCGGGGCCTGCTGCGCGTACGCGGGGACGTGGACGCGGGGCACCTGCGGGCGGCGCTGGCGTCGGCGGGGTTCGCGGGCGACCGGTGCGAGCACCGGCGCCCCTGAGCCGGGACTGAGCTCAGTCCGTGAGCGCAGCGGCCGTCTCGCGGGCGCGGGCGGCCTCGTCGGGAAGTCCCGCCTCGGCGGCGCAGTCGGCCAGGAACGACCACAGGCGGGCCCTGGCCCAGGGGAACTCGCCCTCCTTCAGCAGGGCCACCGCGTCCCGGCATTCCTGGGCGGCGAGGTCGGCCTTCCCGCGCACGCGCGCAATGCGGGCGCGGCCCCACGCGGCCCACGCCTGGCAGCGGGGGTTGCGCGCCCGGCGAGCGACCTGCCGGGCCTCGGCGAGCAGCGCCGTCACGTCGTCGTGCTCGTCCAGGT
Organism: Microbispora sp. ZYX-F-249; assembly: GCF_039649665.1. Taxonomy (NCBI): domain Bacteria; kingdom Bacillati; phylum Actinomycetota; class Actinomycetes; order Streptosporangiales; family Streptosporangiaceae; genus Microbispora; species Microbispora maris. Next base: position 15,843 of record NZ_JBDJAW010000004.1, read on the forward strand.
CCAGCCGGGTGTGGGCCATGTGCACGAGGGCGAAGGCCAGCCCGTGGAGGGAGCCCTGGCCGCGCACGTCGTCCTCGGACTCCCGCAGGACGGCGAGAGCCTCCTCCCGCCGTCCGGACTCCCGCAGGGCGATGGCGAGGTGCGCGAGGATCGCGCTGCCGATGACCCGGTCACCCGTGAGCCGGGTCAGCTCGAGGCAGCGCCGCCACTCGACGGCCGCGGTCGCGAAGTCGCCCAGGCGAAGGGCCAGCAGGGCCTCCAGATACTGGCTCATGCCCAGCCACCAGCCGCCGTCGGCGTCACCCAGGTCGCGGCGGCTCCGCTCGATCATCGCCCGGTAGCGCCCGGCGTCTCCGCCGTACTGGCCGGCCCAGGCCACGACGAGCCGGGAGATCGCGGCATTGCGGACGTCGCCGATCTCCTCGAAGACCGCGAGGCTCTCCTCGGCGGCGGCGACGGATCGCGGGGTCGGGTAGTAGACGTGCAGGAACCCGATCCCCTGCAGCGCGCGGGCCCGTGCGACGGTGGAGCCGCCACCGGTGTCCAGCAACATGGTCAGCGCCCGCGTGCCCTCGTAGCGGATCCCGTAGTTCCAGAACCATACGAGCGCGCAGGCCAGCCGGAAGCCGTTCTCGACGTCGCCGCCGTTCACCGCGTGGTCCACGGCGGCGCGGAAGTTGTCGTGGTCGTCGTTCAGCCGGGCGAAGACGGCGGGGTCGCGGACGCCCAGCCCGTGCTCCTCGGCGAGGCGGACGAAGTGGGCCAGGTGGCGGTCGCGGCACTCCGCGACCTCGCCGGCCTCCTCCAGCCGGGTCCACGCGTAGTCGCGGACGGTGACGAGCAGCCGGAACCGCCCGGTGGCCGGCTCCGGCACCACGAGGGACCGGTCGACCAGCCGGAACAGCAGGTCGAGCACCTCCCCGCGGCTGACGCCGCCGCGTTCTCCGGGGAAGGCGCACACCTCCTCCGCCGCGGCCGGGGTCCAGCCGCCGCGGAACACCGCGAGGCGGCGCAGCAGCCGCCGCTCGGCCTCCGGCAGCAGATCGTGGCTCCAGTCGAGGGTGGCGCGCAGCGTGCGGTGGCGGGCCTCGCCGGTACGGGGTCCCGCCGTCAGCAGCGAGAACCTGTCCGCCAGCCGGGCCTCGATGTCGGCCGGAGACAGCGCCTTGACCCGGGCGGCGGCCAGTTCGATGGCGAGCGGCATGCCGTCGAGCCTGCGGCAGATGGACGCCACCACGGGAGCGGTCTCGGCGTCGAGCGTGAACGAGGGCCGTACGGCACGGGCCCGCTCCGCGAAGAGCCGGACGGCGGGATCGTCTCCGAGCGGGCCGACCGCGACCTGCACCTCGCCGGGTATCGCCAGCGCCTCCCTGCTGGTGGCCAGCACGCGCAGGCTCGGGCAGGCCGCGGCCAGCCGCTCCACGAGAACGGCCACATCGTCCACCACGTGCTCGCAGTTGTCGACCACGAGCAGCGTGCACCCGTCCCGCAGGTGCTCCTCGACCGCGTCGGCCGCGCCGGTGCCCTGTGTCATCACACCCAGCTCGGCGGCGAAGGCGCCGGCGACGTCCGTCCCCGGCTCCAGGGCGGCCAGGCGGACCAGCAGCACCCGGTCGAGCAGCGTTCCGACCGGTGTCTCGTCCGGCGTCTCGTTCACGCGGCGGGCGATCTCGAACGCGAGCGTCGTCTTGCCCATCCCGCCCGGGCCGGTGAGCGTCACCACCCGCGCCTCCGCGAGCCGCTCCAGCGCCGTCGTCACGTCGTCCTGGCGGCCGATCACCGACGTCAGCCGCCGTGGCAGCCGGTCGGCGCTCTCCGGCGCCCGTCCCCGGGCGGGGGCGGCGGGCGGCCCGCCGGCGGACGGGACCTGCTGGCGGAGGATCGCCTCGGCGAGCGCCTGCAGCTCCGGCGACGGGTCGATGCCGAGCTCGTCGGCGAGACCGCGGCGCAGCGCCTGGTAGGCGGCCAGCGCCTCCGCCTGCCGTCCGCCGCGGTACAGCGCGAGCATCAGCAGGCGGTGCAGCCGCTCGCGCAGCGGGTGCCGCGCCACCAGGCGTTCGATGTCGGCGACCGCCTCGTTGTGCCCGCCGGACTCCAGCAGGAGCTCGATCCGGTCCTCGACCGCGCCCAGCCGCAGCTCCTCCAGCCGGGCGCTTTCCGTCGTCGCCCACGTCGTCTGGCCGACGTCCGCCAGCGCGGGCCCCCGCCACAGCCGCAGCGCCTCGTCCAGGCAGCCGATGGCGGCGGTGACGTTCCCTGCGGCCGTCTCCTCGCGTGCGCGGACGAGCAGCCGCTCGAACACGTGCGCGTCGACGGCCTCGGCGGACGCGGCGAGCCGGTATCCGGGGGCCTGCGTGACCAGGACGTCCGTGCCGAGCCCGGCGGCGGCGAGGGCGCGGCGCAGCTTGGACACCCGGATCTGCAGGGCGTTCGCCGCGTCGGCCGGCAGGTCCTCGCCCTCGTCGCCCCACAACGCGTCCGTCAGGGCGTCCACCGGCACCACGCGGCCACGGGACAGGGCCAGCCGGGCCAGCAGCGCCCGCACGGACGGCGGCAGCGCCGCCGGGGAGCCGTCGGACCCCCGCACCTCTGTGGGCCCGAGAACCGCGAACGTCACGGCGGTGTTCGGCATGTCACTCCTCGTCATCCCCGGCCCCGCCGGGACTGCCCCATATTAAGGGGCGATGAGCGTTTTGCCGGGAATATCGGCGGCGGCCGTCAGCCGCTCGGCCAGGGCGTGCGCGTCGCGCCCCACCCATCCCAGCACGGACGAGCCGCGGGCCCGCTGCCAAGGCAGACCGAGGAAATACAGCCCCGGCCAGGCCGTGACGCCCTCGCGGTGCACCGGCGCCCCCTGCTCGTCCAGCACCGGCACGTGCAGCCAGGGATAGTGCGCGCGAAAGCCGGTGGCCCAGACGACGCCGTCGGGGCGGACGCGGCGGCCGTCCGCCAGGACGACGTCCCGCCCCTCGGCGTCCACGGCGCGGTCCACCCGCTCCACCCGCCGCAGCAGCCGCTTCACGTCGGTCCCGATGATCAGCTCCCGGCTTCTGACGCGGCGCCCGATCCGGCTGTCCCCGCGGATGTCCATGAAGCCCAGCTGGGAGAACCACCAGAACAGGTCACGGCCCAGCACGCGCTGCGGCAGCACCCGGCCCATCGACGAGACCGAAAGCCGGACCCGCCGTCCGCTGCCGGCGAGCTCCTCGGCGATCTGCACACCGGTGTTGCCCGCGCCGACGACCAGGATCTCGCCCATGGGGAGCTGCTCCGGACGGCGGTACGCCGTGCTGTGCAGCTGGGGGACGTTCGGGTCGAGGCCCGACGCGAAAGCGGGCGTCCGCGGCGTGTGGAACGCCCCCGCCGCGACCACGACCCGGGACGCCGTATAGGCCCCCGCCGAGGTCTCGACCAGGAACCGCTCCCCCTCGGGCCGCACGGCCGTGACGTGACGGCCGAGGTGCACCGGGAGGGCGAACCGCTCCGCGTACGCCTCCAGATAGCAGGCGACCTCGTCCTTGTCCGGATGGCCGTCCGGGTCTCCGGGGAACGGCAGGCCCGGCAGCCCGTCGTACCGGCGGGGCGTGAACAGCGTGAGCGAGTCCCACCGGTGGCGCCATGCGTCTCCGACCCGTTCGTGCGCGTCGAGGATGGCGAACCGCACACCCGCGCGGCGCAGGTGGTATCCCAGCGCCAGCCCGGCCTGCCCGCCACCGACGACCAGCGTGTCGTAGTCGGTGTGGCCGGTCACGCCGCCACCTCGTAGCCGGCCTCGGCGATGGCCGCGCAGACGGCGTCGCGGCCGGCGGGGCCGGTGACCACGACGGTCTTGGCGGTGAGGTCGACGGCCACCGAGCCGACGCCGGGCACCTCGCCGACGGACTCCGTGATCGCCTTGACGCAGTGGCCGCAGCTGATGGCCGGCACGGACAGCACGAGCTGGTTCATCGTTCGTTCCTTCGCGTCGCGGGCCGCTCCGTACGGCCCGGATGAGAAGACCATGCCGGGCGGCGCTGTCCGGCCCCTGTCCCGAGCCCGACACGGCCGACAGGTGCCGACAGGGGCCGACAGCAGACGGGCAGCGGGGGGAAAGCGCCGGGCGGGACCGTCGCCTCGAAGCATTCAACCAGGAGGTGAAGCGATGACGGTCATGACGACCGTGCGGGCGCTGGACATCGGCGGCATGACGTGCGCGTCCTGCGTCCGCAGGGTGGAGAAGGCCCTCACCCGCGTCGACGGCGTGGAGGCGGCCGAGGTGAACCTCGCCACCGAGGTCGCCACCGTCACCTACGACCCCGCCCGCGTCACTGTCGACATGCTCGCCGAGTCGGTCGTACGAGCCGGATACACCGCCCGGACCACCGAGCCGGAGCCGGGACCGGAACCTGACCCGGAGCCGGACGGCGAGCAGGACGGGGAGCAGGACGGGGAGGTCGTCCGGCTCAAGCGCACCTGGCAGGTCACCCTCGCCGCCGGGCTGTCGATGATGGTGCTGATGTATCTGCCGCTGCCCATCGACGCGATGGACTGGCTGATGCCGCTGCTGCTGGTCGTCGCGACGGTCGCGCAGTTCTGGGCGGGCCGTCCCTTCTACCGCGCCGCCTGGGCGGCCGGCCGGCACGGCGCGGTCAACATGCACACGCTCGTCGCCCTGGGCACGACGGTGGCGTACGGCTACAGCGCCTTCGTCACGCTGTGGCCGGCGGCGGCGGAGCGGCTGGGGCTGCCGCTGCACGTCTACTTCGAGATCTCCGTCGTCGTCATCGCGCTCGTCCTCATGGGCCGGTGGATGGAGGCGAGGGCCAAGAAGCGTACGACGTCGGCCATCAGGGAGCTGCTCGGGCTGCGGCCGAAGACGGCCCGCGTCCTGCGCGGGGACGCCGAGATCGAGGTCCCGGTCGAGGACGTCGCCGTCGGCGACCTCGTCCGGATCCGCCCGGGCGAGAAGATCCCCGTCGACGGCGTCGTCACCGCCGGCGTCTCCACCGTGGACGAGAGCATGATCACCGGCGAGAGCATGCCGGTGCGCCGGGGTGAGGGCGACCCGCTGATCGGCTCCACGATCAACCGGACCGGCTCGGTCGTGATGCGGGCCACCGCCGTCGGGCAGGACACGACGCTGGCGCAGATCGTGCGGCTGGTCGAGCGGGCACAGGGGTCGAAGGCGCCCCTGCAGCGCCTGGCCGACACCGTGTCCGGGTGGTTCGTGCCCGCCGTCATCGGCATCGCCGTGCTCACCTTCGCCGTCTGGGCGGTCTTCGGCCCCGACCAGGGACGGCTCACCTTCGGCATCGGCACCGCCATCGCCGTGCTGATCATCGCCTGTCCGTGCGCGCTCGGCCTGGCCACTCCCACGGCGATCATGGTCGGCACCGGGAAAGCGGCCGAGCTGGGCATCCTGATCTCCGGTGGCGACGCGCTCGAACAGGCCCGCCGCCTCACCACGGTCGTCCTGGACAAGACCGGCACGATCACCCGGGGCCGCCCCGAGGTGACCCACCTCGCCGCCGTCACGGGCGGGGACGCCGACGAGCTTCTCGCGTACGCCGCCGCGGCCGAGACGGGCTCCGAGCACCCTCTCGGCGAGGCGATCGTGACGCGCGCCCGGGACCGCGGGCTCCGCCTGCCCGGGGTTGAGGGGTTCGACGCCGTACCCGGTCACGGCATCGAGGCCCGGGTGGCGGGCCGGGCCGTGCTCATCGGCAACGCCGCGCTCATGCGCCGCCACGACGTGGGCGTCGGCGAGCTGGAGCAGGTGGCCGCCGCGGCGGCGGCCGAGGGAGCGACCCCCGTGTATGTCGCCCTCGACGGCCGCCTCGCCGGACTGATCGGAGTGGCCGACACGATCCGGCCCGAATCGCGCGAGGCCGTCGACCGGCTGCGCGCGCTCGGCCTGGAGGTGTGGATGCTGACCGGCGACAACCGGGTCACCGCCGACGTCGTCGCCCGGCAGGTCGGCATCGACCACGTCATCGCCGACGTACGGCCCGAGGACAAGGCGGTCCGCGTGGCCGCCCTGCGCGAGAACGGCGCGGTCGTCGCCATGGTCGGCGACGGGATCAACGACGCCCCCGCGCTGGCGACGGCCGACCTCGGCATCGCCATCGGCACCGGGACCGACGTCGCCATCGCCGCCTCCGACATCACCCTCGTGGGCGGAGACCTGCGCGGCATCGTCTCGGCCATCGACCTGTCCCGGCGCACCGTGACCACCATCAAGCAAGGCTTGGCCTGGGCGTTCGCGTACAACGTGCTGCTGATCCCGGTCGCCGCCGGTGTGCTGTACCCCTTCAACGGCGTGCTCCTCGACCCCTCCCTCGCCGCCGCCGCGATGGCGATGAGCTCGGTGAGCGTCGTCACCAACGCGCTGCGCCTGCGCCGCTTCCGGCCCGGCTCCGCCGTTTCCCGGCTCGCCGACTGGGGCTACCTCACCGGCATCGCCTGCCTCGCGCTGGCCGTGGGCGCCGGGTTCACCGCGCTCAGCCGTACGGAGGCGGCGCAGCGCGGCATGAACGGCGTGCTCGCCTGGGCGCAGGACACCGGCATGCCCATGCGGCCCGCCATGAGCGTGATGATGACGGCCGAGACCGAACCCGTTCCCGCCGAGGACGCCGGCGTCCGGATGGACATCCGGATCCCCCGGGACGTCACCCCCGGTGTCCCCGCCACCGTCCGCATCCAGCTGACCGATCCCGCGACCCGCCGTCCCGTCGACGACGTCGTACGCAGCCACGAGGCGTGGATGCACTTCATCACCACCCGCTCGGACCTGGGCACCTTCTCCCACGCCCACCCCGAGCCCACGGGCCGGCCCGGCGAGTTCTCCGTCCGGCTGACCTTCCCCACTGCCGGCCGCTACCTCGTCAACGCCGAGTTCCGGCGGCGCGGGGAGATGACCGACGTGCTCGACCACCAGGAGATCACGATCGGCCGCCCGGAGGCCTTCGTCACCTCCGGGATGACGGCTCCGTCTCCCCGCGAGCAGGTCGTCGGCGGCCTCCGGGTCACCCTCGACGGCGAGGCCGAAGCGGGCGGCAGGAGCGACCTCACCTTCCGCTTCGCGGACGCCTCGACCGGTAGGCCCGTCTCCGGCCTGCGCCCCTACCTGGCCGCCGCCGGGCACGTGGTGATCATGCCGCTCGACGGCGAGGGATTCGCCCACGAGCACGCGGAGGTCGAGGACGACCAGGGCCGCCCCGTCTTCGCCCTCCCGGGTCAGACCTTCGGGCCCGAACTCGGCCTGCACGCCCGGTTCCCCCGCCCCGGCCTGTACCGCCTGTGGGGACAGTTCCGCGACGCACAGGGCCGGGTCCTCACCACGACGTTCACCGTCGAGGCCCGCTAGTCGCGTGCACAGCACCTGACAGCACGTGCACAGCTCGCGCACTTTGCAGCCCGCCGGCTCCGCACAACCGTACGGCACCCCGCTCGGATGTGCGGAGCTTCAGCGTGTGCCTCAGCGTCAGGCTCACCGTTCGCGGGCCGCTATATCCGCAGCCGCCTGGTGCGGGCCGGGCGGGCCGGGTGGTAGGTGAAGGCCCAGCGGGCTGTGCCGACCTTGTGGCGGGTGTAGCGGTCGGGATTGTGGTAGCGGTCGCGGTTGTGGAACTGGCAGGCCGGGCCGAGCAATTTGAGGTCGGTCAGGCCGCCGGTGCTCCAGTTGTCGGCGTGGTCGACCTGGCACCTGGTGGCGGGCAGGGGGCAGCCGTCGATCCAGCAGGTGGCGTAGCGGGCGAAGATCGCCCGCCGCTGCGCCGGAGTCGCCAATCTGACCTCGCGGCCCATGTCCAGGACCTGTCCCTCGGCGTCCATGACCAGGCGCACGAGGGTGGAGGTGCGGGCCAGCCGGTGCACGGCGGAGATGGGCAGCACCTGCCCGGTCGCCAGCAGCAACCCCGGCGCCGTTCCCGACAGTGGGCCCGACAGCGCGCCCAGCCTCGCCCCTGGCAGCCCTCCGACCCCCGCAGGCCGAGGCCCGGCGTAGGTGTGAGCAGAGGTGTCTCCGGGAGGATCAGGCGACTGCCACTCGCCCCACCGCGACTGCCCCCACCGCGACTGGCACGACTGCGGCTCCTGCCGCTGTGGCGAGCTTCGCTGTGACTCCCACTGCTTCGGTGAGCTCTGCTGCGGCTCGCTCCGGTGGCTGGTCTCCGCCTGCGCGTCCTCGGCGTGCCGGGAGTCCCGGCTGGCCCCGGCCGCCTCGGCGTCCTGAGTGTTTGCGGCGCTTTCGGGGTGATCGGTGCCGGGGGTGGGACCGGCCACGGGGTCGGTGGGGAGGGATTCGGCGTTGACCAGCACCAGGAGCTCGGCGGCGATCTTCTCCTCCAGCAACGCCATGAACGCATCCGCCTGACGCACCCGCAGCGGACGGTCATCACCCTCCGCCCGCGGTCGGGCGTAGGCATCCAGCAACGCCTGCAACCGGGCGGCATGCTCACGCGGCAGATAGAACTCCCCTTCCAGCCCGCCGCCCTTACCCGGGCGGACCCGCAGGAACCGCCGCCCGTAGTCGGCCCGCTCATCGCGGTCCGCACCATCGGGGTCCAGCACCGCCCGCAGATAACGGCCCGCCTTGGCCACCTCCGCCGCACCCGCCCTGGCCGCCAGCTCCACCAGGACCGGCTCGGCCAGCGCGGCCTGCTCATCCGACAACCCGGAGATCGCCCCGCAGATGGCTTCGGCCGCCCCCGCCGCCAACGCACCCGTAGCGAACTTCTCCCGCACGAGGGGCAGGCGGGCCAGCTCCACCGCCAACGTCAGCAGCCGGCCCGCACCCGCCACCGTCATCCCGCCCGAGGTACGCAGCCAGCTACGGGTGGAGGCATGCCCGTGCTGCTTGGCCTGCCCCGCCCGATGCACCCGACCCACCCGATCCGCAAGAGCAGACGTGATGCGATCCCGGGCGAACAACAGGTCCTCGGCCTCGGCCAGGCAGATGTCCGCATCGTCGGGGACCGGCGCCAGCGCCAACGCCTGCGCCGACTCACGAACCGACCCCACCAGCACCCACGACGACCGGCCCCGGCCATCGGTGGTCCCACTGCCGACGGTCCCACTGCCGGTGGGCGGGTCGTTTTCCACATGCTCGTCGCGGGCCGCCGAGCCGTCGGACGACCATAAAGGAGAATCGGCAGTCAGCCGATCCCACCAGCCGTCATCACCATCATTCGAACGACGAGGAGGGACAGCATCCTGATCGAGCAGATCCATCACGCCTCCTCAATGAATTCGAAAACCTGTATGAATTTTCTCCCAGCCGACGCACCTTGAGCAACCTCACCAGGCGATTTGTTGGAGCTACAAGCTCGCGTCCCGTCACGGCCTCATGGGAAGAGCGGCAGGAGATCGAGCAGGGCGTGGAACACGTAAGAGAGCCCGACCGCGACAAGGATGGGGATCACCACACTGAGAAAGAGGGCCAGGCCGCAGCCGCGACCTCCGCTCATGGGGTTGGCGACCGGTTCCTGCGGCTCCAGCCCATTCCACAGGGATCGGGGTTCGAGGAGGAGGAACAGCATCGCGCCCACCTCGCCGACCGTGAACAGCCAGAACCAGGCCCATGTGTTCCCCAGCCTGCGCCGTCCCATGCCCAGCATGATGAGGAGCGTGGCGATCCAGGCGACGCCGACGGGCCAGGCCGCGCCGCGGACCGGCACCCGGAACGGCCAGCCCGAGAAGAACCCCCAGCGGGACTGAGCCGGCGCGGCCTCCGGGCGGGGAACAGCGGCATCGAGATCGTGAAAGAGGTGACTGCGGGTGTGGGGCTCGGACTGGTCGGCGTGGTACCAGAACAGGGGGCCCGTCGACCAGCGCAGGTCCACCGGGTCCCCCCGGTGGAGCACGTACGTGACCTGCCCGGCTCGCAGCGCCGTGTGGAAGTCCGCGAGGGTGCGCTCGCGCGGCGTCAGACTGAGCACGGTCACCAGAGCGCCCCACAGCAGGACGACGAGCAGCACCACGCGCACCCACAGCCCCGCGATCCGGTACGGCAGTCGCATGATCCGAGCTTCACACGGGCGCGCTCCCGGGAAAAGCGCTACAGCCGGTCCTGGCGGGGCAGCACCACCTCGCGGGCCAGGAGGAGCAGGGCCGCCGCCAGCGGGATGCCGAGCAGGGCTCCGACGATGCCGAGCAGCGCCCCGCCGAGAAGCGCCCCGACGATGGTCGCCACGGGTGGTACGTCGACCGACGACTTGAACACCTTCGGGGAGATCCAGTAGTTCTCGACCTGCTGATAGACGACGAAGAAGACCACGCAGGCGATGCCGACCTGCACCGAGGCGAGGAAGCCCACGCCCGAGGCCACCACCGCCCCGATGACCGCGCCCACCAGCGGGATCAGGTCCGTGACCGCGACGAAGATGGCCAGCGCGAGCGCGTACGGCACCTTCAGCATGGACAGGAACAGGAAGGTCACCACTCCGGCGATCAGCGAGATGATCAGGTTGCCCGCGACGTAGCCGCCGATCTGGTTGATGATCTCGTCCCCGAGCAGGCGGACCCGCGTACGGCGTGAGCGGGGCACGAACCGGTAGGCCGTCTCCTTGATGGAGTTGAGCGACCCCAGGAAGTAGAGCGTGAGCACGAGCACGGTGAAGCCGCTGAACAGCGCGCTGATCACGATGCTCGCCACGCCGAGGAGACCGCCGAACATCTGGGTGGCGAGCCCGCCGCCCGCGACGTACTGCTGGATCTTGTCGAGGATCTGGTAGCGCTCGTCCACCGAGCGGATCACCGGATGGTTCTGGAGCTGCTGCACGTAGTCGGGCAGCTGCCGGACGAACCCGGTGGTCTGCTCCGTGAGCGGCGGCACGACCGCGAGCCCGAAGACCACGAAGAACGCGATGACCGACCCGAACACGATCGTGATCGCGAGACGGCGCGACAGGTTGCGCCGCTGGAGCGCCTCGACCGCGGGATTGAGGCCGATGGCCAGGAACAGGGAGACCACGATCAGCACGATCGCCGAGCCCGCGCTGGCGATCGCCTGGACCAGGAGCCAGGCGGTGAGCACGCCCAGGGCGCCGATCAGGCCGAACATGAACGGGTTGCCACGCAGCGGGCGTCCCGGCAGGCCGAACGGCCGGTCGGCTGGCATGCCGTGGTCGTGGTCCTGCGGGTTCACGCCGTCCCGGGACCGGTCGGGGGCCGCCGGAGAGCCGGCCGGCTCCGGCGTCGTCTCGCTCTGGCCGGGGAGCGAGGGGAACACGCTGGAGATGCCGCTTCCTGGGGAAAGACCGCTGTCGGACACGCCCCCACTGCTGCCCAACCAAGGTCACTTGACACGGATTTATCAGGACAAGTCGCCCTACCCGGCGGGTGAGGCGCGCATGACCCGCGGCGCTCGCGCCATCCGCAGCAGCGCGGCTCCGGCGAGGTAGACCGGGAGCATCGGCGTGGGCAGACGGTCCGAGCCGATGAGCGCCGCGCCGAGGAGGCCCGCGACGACCAGACCGGCGCCCACGACGGTGACGGCCGCGGCGCCCACGCCGACGGGCCGGCCGGGCGCCGGGCAGGGACCCGCGCGCCGTTCGAACCGGCCGAACACGGCGACGAGGACCGCGAGGACCGCCGTCAGGAACGCGAGCCAGGGCACGCGCAGGAGCAGCCAGGCGGCCGATCCCGGCGGTGGCTGCGGCAGCAGGCCGGTGACGTAGAGGGCGGGCACGGCGATCACGACCGCGGTCATGTGCCAGAGGAACACCGTCATGATCACGGAGTTGGTCGCGACGACGGCCGTCCACGGGCGCCTGCGCCGCAGCATGCGCCCGCCGCGCTCGTGCAGCAGCAGGGCGACGCCCGTCTGCGCGACCGCCAGGGTGAGCAGCGCGAGCGTGGGCGGCGAGGTGTTCTGCAGGCGGTCGCCGGGGTCGGCCACCATGCTCACCGGGTACGGCCCCGGGACGGTGAGCAGCACGAGCGCCGCCAGCCCGCCCGCGACCATGGGCGCCGCGACCCGGGGACGGGCGGGCAGCGCCCCCTCCCGCCAGGCGATGCCGAGCTGGTAGACCGCCGCCCAGGCCAGCAGGTAGCCGGCCGCGCCGATCACGGCCGGGCCGCCGAGCAGCCGGGCCGCGTCTCCGAGCGCCACCGGCACCGCGAACACGACGGGCACCGCGAGACCCGCCCTGCGGTGCAGCGCGAGCAGGACAGGCGTGAGCAGGACGACCGTGACGTACGCGGCGAGGAACCACAGCGGCAGGCAGGCGAGCCAGACTCCCCGGCCGGCCGTGGCGGGGTCCGTCCCCAGGAGGACCGCGAGCAGGGCCGCGCCGCTCAGCGTGAGGACGAACGCCGTCGTCGGGCGGATCAACCGGTCGGTGCGGCCCAGGAACCATCCGATCGCGCCGCCGCCGCGGCGCCGGTGGGAGTCGTACGAGGCGGCGTTGGCGAAGCCGCCGACCAGGAAGAACACCGGCATGACCTGGAACAGCCAGGTGAGCGGCCGGGCCCAGGGGGCGAACGCGAGGACCGTGCCGCCGCCGACGCGCTCGCGGTACGTCACCACGACGGCCAGCCAGTGCCCGAGCACCACCAGGGCGATCGCGACGGCGCGCAGCAGGTCGACGTGACGATCGCGGCCGGGCGGCGTGCGCTCCGCCGTACGCCGCAGGGTCGTGAACATCTAGTCGCTCTGCCGCTGCGGTTCGCTGATCTCCTTCACCACGGGTGTGAGCAGGTCAGCCGTGAGCTGGTGCATCTGGAGGAGCAGGTCGTCGATCGTCAGCATGCCGACCACACCCGCCTCGTCGGCCACCGGCAGCCTGCGGAAGGCGTGGTGGCGGAACACGTCGAAGGCCACCTCGACCTCGTCCTCCGGCCGCACCACCACGGGACTTTCCGACATCACCCGGCCGACCGGCGTGTCCCCGTCCCCGCCCTGGGCGAGCACGCGCAGGGCGAGGTCCCGGTCGGTCACGACCCCCGCGACCCCCCGTCCTTCGGACACGACGACGCACCCGACCCCCGAGTAGTCCATGTGCCGCGCGACGTCCCGCACCGGCGTGATCGGCGGCACGACGACCACGGGCGTGGACATCAGATCTTTGATTCTCATGGCGGGCCCTCCCCCTCGTACGGAAGTCCGCCCTGCTTTGTGACCTAATGCCCTATTTATCCCTCTAAGTCCGAATAAACGTGGAGATGGAGGTGATCCGTATGATCACGCTGAGCATCATCAAGGCCGATACAGGGGGGTTCGTCGGCCACACCGCCGTCCATCCCCGGCTGATGGCCGAGGCCAGGCGGGAGATCGAGCGGGCCAAGTCCTCCGGGCTCCTCATCGACGGCCACGTGGACAGCTGCGGCGACGACATCTCGCTCATCATGACCCACACCTACGGCCAGGAGGCGGGGCTGATCCACTCCTTCGCCTGGGACACCTTCCAGGCGACCACCCACCTCGCCAAGGAACTCGGCCTGTACGGCGCCGGCCAGGACCTGCTGTCGGACGCCTTCTCCGGCAACCTGCGCGGCATGGGCCCGGGCTACGCCGAGCTGGAGTTCGAGGAGCGGCCATCCGAACCGGTTCTGTGCTTCCTGGCGGACAAGACCGAGCCGGGCGCCTGGAACCTCCCGCTCTACAAGATGTTCGCCGACCCGTCCAACACCGCCGGACTGGTCATCGACGAGAAGATGCACGCCGGGTTCGCCTTCGAGGTGTACGACCTGCGCGAGGACCGGCGCATCGTCTTCGACTGCCCGGCGGACCTGTACGACATGCTCATGTACATCGGCGCCCCGTCGCGTTACGTCATCCGCGGCGTGCGCTCCAAGACGCTGGGCACGACCGCGGCGGCCACCAGCACCCAGCGGCTGTCGCTGATCGCCGGCCGGTACGTCGGCAAGGACGATCCGGTGCTGATCGTGCGCTGCCAGTCGGGCCTGCCGGCCGTGGGAGAGGCGCTGGAGCCGTTCGCCTTCGCGTACTCGGTGGCCGGGTGCATGCGCGGCTCGCACCACGCGCCGTTCATGCCGGTGTCCGTCGGGCAGGCGCACCCGTCGCGGTTCGACGGCCCGCCGCGGGTGGTCGCGCTCGGCTTCCAGATCAAGGACGGCAGGCTGCTCGGCCCGCGCGACATGTTCGACGACCCGGCCTTCGACGGAGCCCGGCGGCAGGCCGTCGAGGTGATGGACTACCTGCGCCGTCACGGGCCGTTCGAGCCGCACCGGCTGCCGCTGGAGGACCTGGAGTACACCACCATGACCTCCCTCACCGCGCGCCTGGCGCACCGCTGGACGCCGATCACGACCGAGGTCGCGACCCCGGTGGGCGGCTGACGATGAAGGCGTTCGTCGGCGACCACCTGATCGTGGAGAGCATCCGCACGGGCAGGGCGGGCCGCATCGGGATCGTCGTGGCGCTCTACCACACGGACGGCTCGCCGCCCTACCTGGTGCGATGGCTCGACGAGGAGCGGGAGACCCTGTGCTACTACCCCGGGCCCGACGCCCGGGTCGAGCACAGCTGGGAGCGGCTGCCCGAGAGCCCCTGACGAGGCTGCCGATCAGCCCGCCGCCTGCCGCAGGCACTCGATCACGTCCTCGTCCCGCGTCTGGCTGAAGTCGTCGTACCAGGCGCCGATCGCGTAGAAGTGATCGGGCGTGTCGAGGCAGACGACCTCGTCCGCGTCCCTGCGCAGGCTCGCGATCGTCTCCGGGGCGCCGACCGGCACCGCGAGCACCACCCGGGAGGCTCCGTGGGCGCGGGCGACCTGGCAGGCGGCGCGCGCCGTCCCGCCCGTCGCGATGCCGTCGTCCACCACGATCACGGTACGGCCGGCCAGATCCACGGGCGTGCGGTCACCCCGGAAACGTCGTGCCCGGCGCTCCAGTTCGGCCCGCTCACGCCGCTCCACTTCTGCCATCTCGTCGCGGCTGACGTTGGCGAGCCGCAGGACGTCGGGGTTGAGCACCCGCACCCCGCCCTCGCCGATGGCGCCGAAGCCCAGCTCCGGCTGGTACGGCACGCCCAGCTTGCGTACGACGATCACGTCCAGAGGGGCGCCGAGGGCCCTGGCGACATGGAACGCGACCGGCACACCCCCGCGCGGCAGCCCGAGGACGACCGCGTCCTCCGCGCCGGGGAGTCCGCGCAACCGCTCGCCCAGGCGCAGCCCGGCGTCCCGACGATCGACGAACACGACAGTCACCCCTGACCTTCGCCCCTGTTTCTCACGGTCCGTCCCTTCCGGCGTCCGCGGTAGGGCCGAAGGACCCGGGGAAACAGCCCGGGGAAATAGACTGTCGCCGTGACCTCGACCGACCCGGCCCTCGACGGGGAGCTTCCGCGTCAGAGGCTGACCGTGGCCGAGATCGCCCACCTGGCCGGAGTCTCCGCGCCGACCGTCTCCCGGGTGCTCAACGGTCATGCGGGAGTCGCCCTGGCCACCCGGCAGCGGGTGGAGGCGGTGCTGCGGGAGCACGGCTACCGGCGGCGCGACAGCGAACCCGCGGCGATCCTCGAACTCGTCTTCCACGCCCTGGAGAGCCTGTGGGCACTGGAGATCATCCAGGGCGTCGAGCAGGTCGCGCGGGAGCACGAGCTGGCCGTGGTGCTGACCGAGATGGAGGGCAGGCTGACCCCGGGCAGGGCGTGGACCGAGCAGGTGCTCGCCCGCCGTCCCACCGGGGTCGTGGCGGTCTTCTCCGAGCTCACCGTGCAGCAGCAGTCGCAGCTGGCCACCCGCTCGATCCCCCTGGTCGTGCTCGATCCGACCGGTGAGCCGCTGCACCAGACCCCGTCGGTCGGCGCCACCAACTGGAGCGGCGGGATGGCCGCCACCCGCCACCTGCTCGATCTCGGCCACCGCCGCATCGCGATGCTGAGCGGGCCCACCCAGTGGCCGTGCTGCCGTGCGCGGCTCGACGGCTACCGTGCCGCGATGGACGCGGCGGGCGTGCCGGTGGACCCCGCGCTCGTGCGCGTGAGCACGCTCTACGTGGAGGGCGGCCTGCGTGACGGGACCGAGCTGCTGCGCCTGCCCGATCCCCCGACCGCCGTCTTCGCCGCCAACGACCTGCAGGCGCTCGGCGTGTACGAGGCGGCCAGGCGGGCCGGGCTGCGTATCCCGGAGGACCTGAGCGTCGTCGGGTTCGACGACCTGTCGTTCACGCAGTGGACCGGGCCGCCCATGACGACCGTACGGCAGCCGCTCGTGCAGATGGGGGCCGCCGCCGCGCGGATGGTCCTGGCCCTCGCGGACGGCGGGCACCTCGAACAGCACCGGGTCGAGCTCGCGACCACCCTCGTCGTCCGGGAGAGCACCGCGCCGCCGCGCTCCTGAGCGGCGTTCATCGCGCCCCTGCCCAGGTGGCCCGCCGCCACAGCCACTCCAGCGGGCCGTACGGGCGCCGGCGCAGCCAGAGCGTGGACCACAGCCACTGGACGGCGAGGACGGCGGCCGAGGTCAGGGCCACCCGCGCCGAGGACCAGGCGTCCGCCGGGCCGCCGCCGACGCGGGCGATCAGCAGGACGAGGACCGTCGCGGTCAGGTAGTTCGTCAGCGCCATCCGCCCCAGCGGCGCGAACAGGGCCGCCAACACCGGCCGCAGCGGCGTCGCGAGCAGCACCAGCAGGGCGCAGACGTACACCCCGGCGACCAGCAGCCCGCCGAGCGCCAGCACGCGGCTGAAGCCGGGGTCTCCGCCGCCCAGCCGGGTCTGCCACCACAGGACGGGCGCGGCGAGCGCCGCGAAGGTCAGGCCGAGGACGGCCGGCGCCCGGACGGACCGCTCGATCCGGGCGGTCACGCCGTACCGGGTCAGCGTGGACCCCAGCAGGAACAGCCCGGCGACCAGCAGGAACCTCTCGCCTCCGAGGATCAGCGACGCCGTGACGAGCGCGGGGGCGAGCACGGCGACGGCCGGGCGCGGCAGCCACGTTGAGGGCAGCAGCACCAGCAGCCCGACGACGGCGTACGTGCTGAGGATGTCGCCGGGCCACAGCAGGAAGAAGTGCGCCAGCCCGGCCGCGAGCAGCACGAGCAGCCGGCGGGCCAGGACCAGCCGCGGCCGGGCGACCCGGGCCGTGGCCGATTCCAGCAGCAGCGAGAACCCGACCCCGAACAGCAGGGAGAAGATCGGGAAGAAGCGCTGCTCGACCAGCAGCCCCATCCAGGCGTCGTCGGGGGTCGCGGGTTCGCCGGGCGACATGAGGTCGCCGAGGTGGGCGATCGGTTTGACGTTGGCCAGCAGGATCCCGCACAGCGCGAACCCGCGGACCACGTCGAGCGCGACGATGCGTTCACGTTTCATGGGGCCTCATGGTGCGCGGCGACCGCCCGGCTCCGGCACCGGCCGGAAGCGGGAATCAGGCCGGTCGCAACCGTACTTTCGGCCGGTTCTGCGCGAACGGCCGATCTCGTAGCCTCGCATCGTGCGGGTGCGGAGATGGGCGGCCGACATCGGGCTTGGTGTCGTGTTCGCGGTGGTGCTGGCCTTCTGGGCCTCCCGGGTCGCGGACAGCTGGGGCGGCGGCTACTGGCGGTTCGGCTGCGCCGCGGGGGCAGTGGTCTGCGCCGCCGCCCTCGCACGCCGGCTCGACCGCACACGGGCGGCCGTGGCCGGCCTGGCCGTCGCGGCGACCGCCGTCCTGGCCTCCCGGTTCGCCGGGCTGCCGAGCGAGCCCGGCCCCGGCATGGCTTTGGGCCTGTCGGTGCTGGTGGGTTCGGCGGTGCGGGTGCTGCCCGTGCACGTCGCCCGCGCCGTGGCGGGCGGCGGCCTCGCCGTGGCGGTGGGCAGCCTGCTGTCCGCGCACGCGCTCACCGCCGGGGTTCCCTCCGTCACCGCGCTGAACGTGGCGGCCTGGCTCGCGGGCGTCGTGGCCGGGCTGGTGCCGCGGCTGCTCGACGCCCGCCGGCGGGCCGCCGCCGAGGCCGTGCGCCGCGCCGAGCGGCTGGCGCTCGCCCGCGAGCTGCACGACGTCGTCGCGCATCACGTCACGGGCATCGTGGTGCAGGCCCAGGCCGCCCGGATCGTGGCGCGCAGGAGTCCCGAGAAGGTCGGCGGCGCCCTGGCGGACATCGAGGCCGCCGGTTCCGACGCGCTGGCCGCGATGCGCCGGGTCGTCGGCCTGCTGCGCGACCCCGGTGACCCCGCAGGCCCGGCCGCACCCGCGGGGCTGGACGAGCTGGTCGGACGCTTCGAGGCCGACGGCCGCGCCGTACGCGCGCGGCTGCCGGACGAGGAGGAGACGGCCGCGTGGCCGCCCGAGGTGACCGGCACGGTCTACCGGGTCGTGCAGGAGTCGCTGACCAACATCGCGCGCCACGCCCCGCAGGCCCGCTCGGTCACGGTCAGCGTGGAGCGGGACCGGGAGGCCGTCACCGTCGAGGTCGCCGACGACTCGCCGCGCGGCCCCGCGCGGCACCACCAGCGCGGCGGGTACGGCCTGCTCGGGATGCGCGAGCGGGTCGAGGCCCTCGGCGGCACGCTGCGGGCCGGGCCGCGTCCCGGGTCCGGCTGGTCGGTGCTCGCGACTCTGCCGGTCCCCGGGCGTGACCAGCGATGTGACCAGCGATGACGATCAGGGTGCTGGTGGCCGACGACCAGGCGATGGTCCGCGGCGGCCTGCGGCTGATCCTGGAAGACCAGCCCGACATCGAGGTGGTCGCCGAGGCGGCCGACGGAGCCGAGGCCGTCGAGGCGGCCCGGCGGCTGCGGCCGGACGTGTGCCTGGTGGACGTGCGGATGCCCCGGCTCGACGGCATCGCGGTCACCCGCGCCCTGGCCGGGCCGGGCGTCCCCGAGCCGCTGCGGGTAGTCGTGGTCACCACCTTCGACCTGGACGAGTACGTCCACGGCGCGCTGCGGGCGGGCGCGACCGGCTTCGTGCTCAAGGACTGCGGCCCCGCCCTGCTGGTGGAGGCCGTGCGGGCCGCCCACCACGGGGACGCGCTGGTCTCCCCGTCGGTCACCCTGCGGCTGCTGCGTCACCTGACGGCCGCCGCGGCGGCCGCGAGGCCGTCCGCGGACCATCCGCTCTCGAAGCGGGAGATCGAGGTCGTCAGGGCGGTCGCGAGGGGGCGCACCAATCAGGAGATCGCCGCCGAACTGTTCATCTCGCTGAGCACGGTCAAGAGCCACGTGGCCGGCGTCCAGGCCAAACTCGGCCTGCGCAACCGGGTCGAGATCGCCGCGTGGGCCTGGGAGAACCACATCGCGGACGGCACGTGACCCTCCCTATTTGTCGGGTTTTGTCCGGTTTTGGCTGGGCAGAAGGGAGGCACCGAACACTAGGGAGGATGGCAGCATGGCCGTCAGCGGCATCATCTCCGCCATAATCATCGGACTCATCATCGGCGCGCTCGGCCGGCTGGTCGTCCCCGGACGCCAGGCCATCCCGATCTGGCTGACCGTGATCATCGGCATCATCGCCGCTCTCATCGGCACGGCGATCGCCCGAGGCCTGGGAGTCGCCACCACTCCCGGGATCGACTGGATCGAACTGATCATCCAGGTGGTCCTCGCCGCCGTCGGCGTCATGGCCGCGGTGGCGTTGTACCGCCGCAAGAGCGTCGGATAGACCGTGCCCGCCGACGGCCCCGGCCCGGCCGGGGCCGTCGGCGTGTGCGGACTGTAGTGATGTTTACGAAATCACCGACATCTGTTGATTCCCCCCGTCCCGGCTCGGCGTACGGTCGTTAACCAGGGGTTTTCCCTATGGGATGACGCGATCCGGGGGAAGTGGTCCGGGATGGACCAGGCGGTCCTTGCACGTGTTCCGGAGGTCTTCGCGCGCCGCGTGGGCCCGGCGCTCGGCCTGGCCGACGAGGCCGACGCGGTGGCCAGGGCCTGCCACGCGATGGCGACGCGCTTCCACGGCGGCGGCAGGCTCATCGTCTTCGGCAACGGCGAGGCCGCCACCGACGCCCAGCACATCTCGGTGGAGTTCGTCCATCCGGTGATCGTGGGCAAACGGGCGCTCCCGTCGTTCTCGCTCACGAGCGACGTGGCGACGATCACGGGAGTGGCCGCGGCGGCGGGCCTGGAGGAGGTCTTCGCCCACCAGCTTCGCCGTCTCGCCGCGCCGCGGGACATCGCCCTCGGCGTCTCGCCCGACGGCCGCTGCGTGAACGTGCTCCGTGGCCTGGAGGCGGCACACCGGCTCGGCCTGCTCACGCTGGCGCTGACCGGCGGCGACGACGGCGGGCCGATCGGCCGCAGCCCGGCCGTGGACCATGTCCTGATCGCCCGCTCCGCCGATCCCCGCGTGGTCAAGGAGGTGCACGTCACCACCTACCACATCCTCTGGGAGCTGGTGCACGTGTTCTTCGAGCAGCCGGGTGTGCTCGACCCGCGGGTGATCTCGTGAACTGCCCCGGCGAGACCTGCGTCACCTGCTCCGACGAGGCGGTCGCGGTGACCGTCGTACGGCTCCTGGAGCAGGACCTCGCGCTCGTCGACACCGGCCCCAGCAGGGAACACGGCCGGGAGGTGGTCAGCGTCGCCCTGGTGGACGCCGGGGTCGGCGACACGATCCTGGTCCACGCCAAGGAGGCCATCGCGGTCATCGCGGTGGCGCGGGAGGTGGAGCGGCCGTGACCGACGACATGGAGGCGCTCTACCCCTTCCTCTACTCGGAGTCCACCGACCTCGACGCGGTCATGACCTCCGTACGTCAGTCGACGGTGGAGAAGGTCGACGAGATCGTCACCCTGCGCCGGACGGTGCTGGAGCGCGACGGCGACCGGATCGCCGCCTGCGCGCAGGCCATGGCGGAGTCGTTCGCGGCGGGGGCCCGGTTGTTCGCCTTCGGCAACGGTGGCAGCTCGACCGACGCCCAGGACGTGGCCACGCTCTTCATGAATCCCGGCTTCCTCAACCACGGGGGTCCTGCCCGGCCTCTTCCCGCGTTCGCCCTCACGGCGGACATCGCGGTCGTGACGGCGCTGGCCAACGACATCGGCTTCGAGGTGGTCTTCGCCCGGCAGCTCGCGGCGTCCGCCTTCGCGGGGGACATCGCGCTCGGCCTGTCGACCAGCGGGAACTCCCGCAACCTCATCGCCGCGTTCGAGGAGGCCGAGCGGCGCGGCATGCTCACGGTCGGGCTGGCCGGCTACGGCGGCGGCCAGATGGCCGAGCTCGGCACCATCGACCACCTGTTCGTGGTGCCCTCGGCCTCGGTCCACCGGATCCAGGAGGCCCAGACCACCGTCTACCACGCGCTCTGGGAGCTCACCCAGCAAGCCCTGGCGAAGGCCGGTGACAACGATGACGGCTGACGGACAGAACGAGCCCGTCGTCCACATCCTGTGGATAAACGCCGGGCTGAGCTGCGACGGCGACTCGGTCGCGCTCACCGCCGCGACCCAGCCGAGCATCGAGGAGATCGTGCTCGGCGCGCTGCCCGGCCTGCCCAAGGTCGCGGTCCACTGGCCGCTGATCGACTTCGAGTGCGGCCCGATGCAGGGCGCGGACACCTTCATCGAGTGGTACTTCAAGGCAGACCGGGGTGAGCTCGACCCGTTCGTGCTGGTCATCGAGGGATCGATCCCCAACGAGTCGATCAAGCGTGAGGGCTACTGGTGCGGGTTCGGCAACAACCCCGACACCGGCCAGCCGATGACGACCAGCGAGTGGCTCGATCGGCTCGCGCCGAAGGCGACCGCCGTGCTCGCCGCCGGCACCTGCGCGACGTACGGCGGCATCCACGCGATGGCGGGCAACCCGACCGGGGCGATGGGCGTGGCCGACTACCTGGGCTGGGACTGGCGGTCGAAGGCCGGGCTGCCCATCGTCAACGTGCCCGGCTGCCCGATCCACCCGGACAACCTGTCGGAGACGATCCTCTACCTGCTCTACCAGCTCGCCGGGCAGGCGCCGATGATCCCGCTGGACCACGCGCTGCGCCCGACGTGGCTGTTCGGTCAGACCGTGCACGAGGGCTGCGACCGGGCCGGCTACTACGAGCAGGGCCAGTTCGCCACCGAGTACGGCTCGCCGAAGTGCCTGGTGAAGATCGGCTGCTGGGGGCCGGTCGTCAAGTGCAACGTGCCCAAGCGCGGCTGGATCAACGGCGTCGGCGGCTGCCCCAACGTGGGCGGCATCTGCATCGCGTGCACGATGCCCGGCTTCCCCGACAAGTTCATGCCGTTCATGGACGAGCCGCCCGGCGCCCGCGTCTCGTCGACCGCGAGCGCGGCGTACGGCACGGTGATCCGCACGCTGCGGAGCATCACGTTCAAGACGGTCGACAAAGAGCCGAAGTGGCGCGCGAAGGGCCGCCGACTGCTCACCGGTTACAAGGCCCCCTGGAGCTGACGATGACGACCCGGGAACGCGAACTGGTCGAGATGGCCTGGGACCCGATCACCAGGATCGTCGGCAGTCTCGGCATCTACGCGAAGGTCGACTTCGCCAACCGCGAGGTCGCGGAGTGCTACAGCACCTCGTCGGTGTTCCGTGGCTACAGCATCTTCATGAAGGGCAAGGACCCGCGCGACGCCCACTTCATCACCAGCAGGATCTGCGGGATCTGCGGCGACAACCACGCCACCTGCTCGGTTTACGCCCAGAACATGGCGTACGGCGTGCGCCCGCCGCACATCGGCGAGTGGATCATCAACCTCGGCGAGGCGGCCGAGTACATGTTCGACCACAACATCTTCCAGGAGAACCTGGTCGGGGTCGACTACTGCGAGAAGATGGTCCGCGAGACGAACCCGGGCGTGCTGGCGCGGGCCGAGCGGACCGAGGCGCCGCACGCGGCCGACCACGGCTACCGCACGATCGCCGACATCATGCGCTCGCTGAACCCGCTGGAGGGCGGGTTCTACCGCGAGGCGCTGGCGATGAGCCGCACCACCCGGGAGATGTTCTGCCTGATGGAGGGCAGGCACGTGCACCCCTCCACGCTCTACCCCGGCGGGGTGGGCACGGTCGCGACCGTGCAGGTGTTCACCGACTACCTCACCCGCCTGATGCGGTACGTCGAGTTCATGAAGCGGGTCGTCCCCATGCACGACGACCTGTTCGACTTCGTCTACGAGGCGATGCCCGGCTACGAGCAGGTGGGCCGGCGACGGGTCATGCTCGGCTGCTGGGGCAGCTTCCAGGACCCCGAGCACTGCGACTTCGACTACCGGAACATGAACGACTGGGGCCGCAGGATGTTCGTCACCCCGGGAATCGTGGTGGACGGAAAGCTCGTCACCAACGACCTGGTGGACATCAACCTCGGCATCCGCATCCTGCTCGGCAGCTCCTACTACGACGACTGGGCCGACCAGGAGCCGTTCGTCACCGAGGACCCGCTGGGCAACCCGGTGGACATCCGCCATCCGTGGAACCAGCACACGATCCCGCATCCGCAGAAGCGGGACTTCGGCGACAAGTACAGCTGGGTGATGTCGCCCCGCTGGTTCGACGGGCGGGACCTGCTCGCGCTCGACACCGGCGGCGGGCCGCTCGCCCGCCTGTGGGTCACCGCGCTGTCGGAGCTGGTGGACATCGGCTACGTCAGGTCCACCGGGCACAGCGTGGAGATCAACCTGCCGAAGACGGCGAGCCTGCCGGACAAGACCTTCGAGTGGCGGATTCCCCGGCGCGACGGGGAGCTGCTGTCCAACGCCGTCGAGCGCAACCGGGCCAGGACGTACTTCCAGGCGTACGCCGCCGCGTGCGCGCTGCACTTCGCGGAGCAGGCGCTGGGCGAGGTCCGTCAGGGGCACACCCAGACGTGGTCGCCGTTCACCGTGCCCGACGAGGCGATCTCCTGCGGCTTCACCGAGGCCGTGCGGGGCGTCCTGTCCCACCACATGGTGATCAGGGACGGGAAGATCGCCAACTACCACCCGTACCCGCCGACGCCGTGGAACGCGAGCGTGCGCGACTTCAACGGCACCCCGGGGCCGTACGAGGACGCGGTGCAGAACACGCCGATCTTCGAGGAGAACCCGCCGGAGACCTTCAAGGGCATCGACATCATGCGCACTGTGCGCAGCTTCGACCCCTGCCTGCCCTGCGGCGTCCACATGTACCTGGGCCGGGGCAGGCAGCTGCGCGTGGTGCACAGCCCGCACGCCTTCACGGGGACGCCATGACCCACGACGTCGCCGCCACCGGCGAGCGGATCGAGCGGCTCATCGCGGAGCTGACCGGCGAAGGAGCCCGGGCCGGGGCCGAGGAGCTCGTGCGGGAGGTCGTCGGCCTGTACGGCGCGGGTCTCGAACGGGTCATGGCGATCGTCACCGAGGCCGGGGCGGCCGGCGCGCTGCGCGGGCTGGTGGAGGACCCGCTGGTCTCGGGCCTGCTCGTGCTGCACGACCTGCACCCGCTGACCACGGCCGAGCGGGTGCGGGCCGCCCTCGACGGCCACCCCGCCGAGCTGGTGAGCGTCGAGGACGGCGTCGTACGGCTGCGCCTGGAGGGGTCCTGCGGCTGTCCCTCGTCGCGGGTCACGGTCACCGAGTCGATCGAGCGCGCCATCGCCCGGGCGGCCCCCGAGGTGACGCGGGTGGACGTCGAGAGCGCCGTGACGCTGCTGCAGATAGGCAGGCGCCCGTCATGAGCACCGGCCTTCGCCGCTTCCGCGAACCGGCCGGAGTGCCGGAGCTGTGCGAGATGTGCGCCGACCCGGTGGAGGCGGAGCACGGGCACGTCGTGGACCTGGAGACCAGGGCGCTGATGTGCGTCTGCCGGGGCTGCCGCCTGTTGTTCGTCCGGCCGGGCGGGGGACGCTACCGCGCCGTTCCCGACCGCTACCTCTACGCGCCGGCCTTCCGGGTCTCCCCCGCCGACTGGGACGAGCTGGGCATCCCGGTGCGTACGGCGTTCTTCTTCCGCAACTCCTCGCTGGACCGGACCGTGGCCTTCTATCCCAGCCCGGCCGGGGCGACCGAGTCGCTGCTCCCGCTCGCGACCTGGGAGCGCGTGCTCGCGGCCAACCCGGCGCTGGCGGACGCCGAGCCCGACGTCGAGGCGCTGCTGGTGGACCGGGCGCCGGACGGGTCGTTCTCCTGCCATCTCGTGCCGATCGACGCCTGCTACCGGCTCGTCGGCCTCGTACGGCTGCACTGGAAGGGCTTCGACGGCGGGCGGGAGGCGTGGGAGGCCATCGACGGCTTCTTCGCCGCCCTGCGCCGGCGGGCCCGCGTTCTTAAGGAGGTTTGACCTTGGACGATGGTCTCCGCTTCGACTGCCTGGACGTCCGGCCGGAGCCGTACGCGGCCTCGCCCACGCTCGTCTTCCGCCTGCGCGTGACCGACCCCTCCCCCGAGGGCGTCCACGCCATCGCGCTGCGCTGCCAGATCAGGATCGAGCCGCGCCGCAGGCCGTACGGCCCGCGGGAGGCGGCGCTGCTCGCGGACCTGTTCGGCGAGCCGGCCCGGTGGGGCGACACGCTGCGGCCGGTGCAGTTCGCCATGGCGCAGGCGATGGTGCCCGGCTTCACCGGGAGCACGGTGATCGACATGCCCGTGCCGTGCGGCTACGACCTGGAGGTGGCCGCGGGCCGCTACTTCGCCTCCCTCGACGAGGGCGAGATCCCGCTGCTGCTGCTGTTCAGCGGGACCGTGCTGGCGCGCTCCGGCGGGGGCGTGAGCATGCGGCAGGTCCCCTGGCACTGCGAGACCCGCCATCGCCTGCCGGTCGCGGTGTGGCGGGAGACGATCGACACCGCCTTCCCCGGCTCCGGCTGGCTGCGGCTGCGCCGCGACACCGTACGCGAGCTCCTCCGCTTCAAGTCCGAACGCGTGCTCGCCACCGTCGACGAGGCCGTCGAACTGCTCATGAAGGAGGCAGGCCGGTGACCGCGCCGATGGAGGCGGCCCGCCGCGTCGCGGACGCCGTGCTGTACGAGGGCTACCTGCTCTACCCCTACCGCGCCTCGGCGGCCAAGAACCGCATGCGCTGGCAGTTCGGCGTGCTCGTGCCGCCGGACTACCCCGGCGAGCCGTCCGCCAGCGTGACCGAGTGCCTGCTCGAGGCCCCCGGCGAGGCCCGCCTCGACGTGCGCCTGCGGTTCCTGCACGTCAGGGGCAAGACGGTCGAGCGGCGAGAGGACGACGGCTACTGGCCTGTGCCGCGGCTGACCGTCGGCGGGCGCGACTACATCAGCTTCGACGAGGCCGCCGAGCGGGAGGCCAGAACCACCCTGTCCCTGCCGGACGTGACACGCGGGCGGCGCACGATCGAGGTCCGGGTGCCCGGCGAGCGGGTCATCGAGCCCATCACCGGGCCGGACGGCGAGCGGACGGGCCGGGTCGTCTGCGAGCACCAGCCGCTCGACGCGGAGATGCGGGTCTCCGCCGAACGGCTGCCCGGGCCGTACGGGCTGGTGCGCCTGCGGGTCGAGGTGGCGAACACCGCCCACTGGGAGCGGGCGGACGCGCCGCGTGAGGAGGCCCTGCGCCGCTCGCTGGTCGCCACCCACCTGCTGATCGGGGTGAGCGGAGGCGCCTTCGTCTCGCTGCTCGACCCGCCGCTGTGGGCCGAGGCGGCGGCGCGGGAGTGCCGCAACGAGAACACCTGGCCGGTCCTGGTGGGCGAGCCCGGACGCCGCGACGTCGTGCTGTCCTCACCGATCATCCTGTACGACCACCCGGCCATCGCCCCGGAGAGCCCCGGCGACCTGTTCGACTCGACCGAGATCGACGAGCTCCTCACGCTGCGCACGCAGACGCTGACCGAGGAGGAGAGGCGGGAGGCCAGGGTCACCGACCCGCGCGCCGCAGAGATCCTCGAACGGGCCGCCGACCTGCCGCCGGAGCTGCTCGAACGCCTCCACGGCGCCATCCGTCACCTGCAGGTGCCCGCCAGGACCGCGCCGGAGGACGACGCGGTGACCGTGTCCGGGGTGCGGATCGGCAAGGGGAGCCGGGTGCGGCTGCGGCCCGGCGCCCGGCGCGCCGACGCGCACGACATGTTCCTGACCGGGCGGACCGCCCGGGTCGAGGCGGTTTTCCTCGACGTGGACGGGGTGCGCCACCTGGCCGTGACGCTGGAGGACGATCCCGGCTCCGATCTCCAGCGCGAGCAGGGACGCTTCCTCTACTTCGCACCGGACGAGGTCGAACCCGCATGAGAACCGGCAGGAGAACCCTGGTGGCCGGCGTGGGCAACGTCTTCCTCGGCGACGACGGTTTCGGCGTGGCGGTGGCCCGTCACCTCGCCGCCACCGGGGTTCCCGCCGGCGTGGAGGTCGGCGACTTCGGCATCCGGGGCATCCATCTCGCCTACGAGCTGACCTCGGGGTACGACCTCGCGATCCTCGTGGACGCGGTCCCGGCGGGGCGGGCTCCCGGCACGCTGTACGTCCTGGAGCCCGCGTCCCCGGAACCGGCTCCGGCCCTCGTGGACGCGCACGCGATGACCCCCGACGCGGTGCTCACGCTGGCCTCCGGCCTCGATCTCCCCCGGGGAGGCAGAGTCCTGCTGGTCGGCTGCGAACCCGCCGACGTGTCTCCGGGGATGGATCTGAGTCCGCCTGTCGCCGCCGCCGTCCCCGAGGCCGCCGTCCTCGTGCTCGAACTAATCGAGAAGGAGGCGGACCCATGCTGAAACGCGTGGTCCTCGTGCTGCTGGTGGCCGGGATGACCATCCTGGTCGTCCAGTCGCTGCCCGACATCCGACGTTATCTGCGGATCAGAAGGATGTGATTCCGGTGCACGAGTTCGGGATCGCCGAGGCGGTGCTGGAGACCGTCGAGCACCGGGCGGACGGCAGGCGGGTGCGCCGGGCCCGGGTGCGGGCCGGCGCCCTGCTGCGCATCGCGCCCGCGGCTCTGGACCAGGCGTTCTGCCTGGCCGCCGCCGGAACGGTCGCCGAAGGAGCGACGCTCGACCTGGTCATCGAGCCCGCCCGGCTCATCTGCCGGGGCTGCGGCCACTCCGCGATGTGCGCGGATCCGCTGACGATCTGCGGACTGTGCGGGGGGATCGACATCGACACGGAGGGCGGCGACAGCCTCGTCCTCGAATCCATCCAGCTCGACCCCGACACCACTGCGGAGGCGTCCCATGTGCCTGGGCATTCCCGGCGAGATCGTGGAGATCCCACCGGACCAGACTGACCTCGCCAAGGTCGACGTGAGCGGGGTGCGGCGGGCCGTCAACATCGGCCTGCTCGACGGCCAGCCCTTGGGGCCCGGCGACTGGGTCCTGATCCACGTCGGCTTCGCGCTGTCGAAGATCGACGAGGCCGAGGCCCGGGCCGCGCTGGAGTTCCTCGAAGGCATCGGCCAGGCGTACGAGGACGAGCTGGCCGCGCTGCGCGACTCCTCGATAGAGAGGTGAGGGACCCATGCGCTTCGTCGACGAGTACCGCGACGCGGACAAGGCGCGGGCGCTGTCCGCCAGGATCGCGAGCCTGTGCGAACCGGGCCGGGCGTACAAGTTCATGGAGGTGTGCGGCGGCCACACCCACACCATCTACAAGCACGGGCTGGAGGACTACCTGCCCGATACGATCACGCTGGTGCACGGCCCCGGCTGCCCGGTCTGCGTCATCCCGATGGGCCGCGTGGACGACGCGATCCACATCGCGGAGCAGCCGGATGTGATCATGACGTCGTTCGGCGACATGATGCGGGTGCCCGGCGGGCACGGGTCGTTCTTCGACTCCACCGCCCGGGGCGCCGACATCCGCATGGTCTACTCACCGCTGGACGCCCTGAAGATCGCCCGGCGCGACCCGGACCGCCGGGTGGTCTTCATGGCCATCGGGTTCGAGACCACCGCGCCGTCGACCGCCATGACCGTCCTGCGGGCGGCGGCCGAGGGCGTGCGCAACTTCTCGGTCTTCTGCAACCACGTGACGATCATTCCCGCGATCAAGGCCATCCTGGACTCGCCCGACCTGCGCCTCGACGGCTTCATCGGCCCCGGCCACGTGTCCACGATCATCGGCTGCCGGCCGTACGAGTTCATCGCCCGCGGGTACGGCAAACCGCTGGTGGTGGCGGGCTTCGAGCCGCTGGACATCCTGCAGTCGGTCGACATGCTGCTGCGCCAGCTCGCCGAGGGACGCTCGGAGGTCGAGAACCAGTACGCCCGGGTCGTGCCGTGGGCGGGCAACGTCAGGGCCCTGCGGGCGATCAACGAGGTGATGGAGCTGCGGCCGTACTTCGAGTGGCGCGGCCTCGGGTTCATCTCCCACTCGGCCCTGCGGATGCGGGAAAAGTACGCGGCGTACGACGCGGAGCGCCTGTTCGCGATCCCCGGCGGCCGGGTGGCCGACCCGAAGGCGTGCCAGTGCGGCGAGGTGCTCAAGGGCGTCCTCAAGCCGTGGGAGTGCAAGGTCTTCGGCACGGCGTGCACGCCGGAGACGCCGATCGGCACCTGCATGGTGTCCTCCGAGGGCGCCTGCGCGGCCTACTACAACTTCGGCCGCTTCTCGCGGCAGCGGGTGAGGGAGGCGACGCGGTGACCGAGACGGCCCGTGAGCGGCAGGTCCTCGAACGCATCGACCGCGCGCGGCAGCGGAAGGCCCGGGTGCGCGAGGAGCACGTCACGATGGCCCATGGCGCGGGCGGCAAGGCGACCCAGACCCTGATCGAGGCGGTCTTCCTCGACGCGTTCCGCAACCCGCTGCTCGAGCCGCTGGAGGACGGCGCGGTGTTCGGCGCGGGCGGCGCGCGGCTCGCGTTCACCACCGACTCCTACGTGGTCTCCCCGCTGTTCTTCCCCGGCGGCGACATCGGCGACCTCGCCGTCAACGGGACCGTCAACGACCTGTCGGTGTGCGGGGCCCGGCCGATGTACCTGTCCGCCGGCTTCGTCCTGGAGGAGGGTTTCCCGGTCGAGGACCTGCGGCGGATCACGGCGTCGATGGCGAGGGCGGCCGAGGCGGCGCGGGTGTCGATCGTCACCGGGGACACCAAGGTGGTGCAGCGCGGCAAGGCCGACGGCTGCTACGTCACCACCGCGGGCGTGGGACTGCTGGAGCGGGACGCCCGTCTCGGGGTCGCGCACGCGCGTCCCGGCGACGCCGTCCTCGTGTCCGGCCCGATCGGCGAGCACGGCGTCACGATCATGCTGGCCCGGGGCGAGCTCGACATCGAGGCCGACGTGACCTCGGACACCGCCCCGCTCAACGGGCTCATCGCCGCCCTCCTGGCCGCCGCCGGCGAGAACGTGCGGTGCCTGCGGGACGCCACCCGGGGCGGCGTCGCGACGATACTCAACGAGATCGCCCGGGCCTCCGGTGTCGCCGTCGTGGTCGAGGAGGACGCGGTGCCCGTACGGCCCGCCGTGCGCGGAGCGTGCGAGCTGCTGGGCATCGACCCCCTCTACGTCGCCTGCGAGGGCCGGATGGTCGCGGTCGTCGACGGGGACGCGGCCGGGGCGGCGCTCGCCGCCCTGCGGGGCCATCCGCTCGGCGAGGGCGCCGCGATCGTCGGCCGCGTCGGGGACGACCCACCGGGCCTGGTGCTGCTCAAGACCGCCTTCGGCGGCACCCGGATCATCGACGTGCTGGTCGGCGACCCGCTGCCGCGGATCTGCTGACCGGGAGGTGACTTCATCATGAGCGAGACCGAGCGACCGGACAGCGAGGTCAAGCGGGCCGGCGACCTGGCGTTCCGGCCGGAGGCCGCGGGCGGGCCCGGGCCCGGGCGGGAGCCGTCCGCCGAGGAGGAGACGGGTGTGCCCGCGGGCGAGTCGCTCACCCGGGGCGGCGAGGAGCTCGCCAAGCAGAAGCAGGAGCCCGGCCGTGACCAGGTGGGCGTGCAGGGCGAGACCGACCGTCCGCACGGCCGCTCCACCCTCGAGGACTCCACCGGCATCGCGCCGGAGGGGCCCATCGACGAGGAGAGTCCGTCGCTGCCCGCGGGCGACCAGGGCGGCTGATTCAGGCGCGGTCCAGCGCCGCGGCGACCGCGGCCTGGCCGAGGCTGACGCCGCCGTCGTTCGGGGGCACGCGGTGGTGGGTGAGCACCGTGAAGCCGCGCTCCTCGAGCAGGGTCACGGCCCGGCCGAGCAGCAGCAGGTTCTGGAACACGCCGCCGGACAACGCGACCGTGGACAGGCCGCGGGCCTGCCTGATGAGGGTGCAGCCGTCGGCGACGACGCGGGCCACGGTGTTGTGGAAGCGCGCGGCGACGACGTCGCGCGGGACACGCGCGCGCAGGTCCTCGGCGGCCGCGCGGACCAGCGCCACGCCCGGCACGGTGAACCGCGTGCCCGTTGCGGCGAGGGCGCAGGGATACGCCTCGTCCACCGCGGGGTCGGCCAGCTGCTCGAACTCGACCGCGGCCTGACCCTCGTAGGTGATCACGTCGCGCACCCCGGCGACCGCCGCCACCGCGTCGAACAGGCGGCCCATGCTGGAGGTGACGGGCGGGTTGAGAAGCGCGTTCCCGCCCCGGCGGGCCAGCGCGACGACGGCCGCCCACCGCTCGGCGTTGCGCCGTACGACGTCGAGGTCCTCCGGGACGTCCCCGCCGTAGGCGAGGTCGAGGTAGGCCGCCGCCATGCGCCAGGGCTGCCGGATCGCGGTCGCGCCCCCGGGCAGCGGCACCGGCGCCAGGTGTCCCGCCCGTTCGAACCCCGCCAGGTCGGCCACGAGGAACTCGCCGCCCCACAGCGTGCCGTCCGGGCCGTAGCCGAGGCCGTCGAAGGCCACTCCCGCGACCGGCCCGGCGACGCCGTTGTCGGCCAGGCAGGAGGCGATGTGGGCGTGGTGGTGCTGCACGCCGACCAGGTCCGCGTCCTGGTCGAGGGCCCACTTCGTGGACAGGTACTCGGGGTGCAGGTCGTGGGCGACCACCTCGGGCGTGATGTCGAACAGCCGCCGGAAATGATCGACGCCCTCGGTGAACGACCGCAGGGTCTCGTAGTTCTCCAGGTCGCCGATGTGGTGGGAGACGACCGCGCGGTCACCCTTGAGCAGGCAGAACGTGTGCTTCAGCTCGGCGCCGCAGGCGAGCACGGGCCGGGGGGCCGCCCGGGCGAGCGCCAGCGGTCGCGGCACGTACCCCCGCGACCGCCTGATCGGCAGGTCGCGGCCCCGGAAGACCCGTACGACCGAGTCGTCCGTGCGGATGTGGATGGGGCGGTCGTGGGTGAGGAAGGCGTCGGCGATGCCGCCGAGCCGTTCCAGCGCGTCCTCGTCGCGGTAGGCAATCGGCTCGTCGGACACGTTGCCGCTGGTCAGCACGATGGGCTGCCCGAGCGCCCGGAGCAGCAGGTGGTGCAGCGGGGTGTAGGGCAGCAGCACGCCCAGCCACCGGTTGCCCGGTGCCACGGACGGTGCGACGGGAGCGTCGGGCAGGCGCCGCAGCAGCACGACGGGGCGGGCGGGCCCGGTCAGCAGGCGCTCCTCGGCCGGGTCCACCACGCACAGCCGCCGCGCCTCGTCCAGGTCGCCCGCCATCACCGCGAACGGCTTGTCCTCGCGGTGCTTGCGCGACCGCAGCGCCGCCACGGCGGGCTCGTCCGCCGCGAGCGCCGCCAGGTGGTAACCGCCGAGCCCCTTGACCGCCAGCACCCCGCCCGCCCGCAGCAGCCGTACGGCCCGCGCGAGTGGGTCGCCGGCGTTCCCGGGACCGGCGAAGCGCAGCCGGGGCCCGCAGGCGGGACAGCACACGGGCTGGGCGTGGAAGCGCCGGTCGGCGGGGTCGTGGTACTCCCGGGCGCAGTCCGCGCACATCCGGAAGCCGGCCATCGTCGTGTTGGCCCGGTCGTACGGCACGTCGCGGACGATGGTGAAACGCGGCCCGCAGCCGGTGCAGTTGGTGAAGGCGTAGCCGTGCCTGCGGTCGGCGGGGTCGGTCAGCTCGCGCAGGCAGGCGGCGCAGGTCGCCACGTCCGGTGAGACGAGCGCGCGCCGGTCCCCGCAGGCCGCGCTGGGTGCGATCACGAAAGTCCTGCGGCCGGTGACCGGCGCCGGGCCCGTGCTGATCCGCTCGATCACCGCCAGCGGCGGCGGGTCGCCGGCCAGCGCGGCGAGGAACTGCTCGACCGGCGCGCTGCCGCCCTCGACCTCGATGAAGACACCGCGCTCGTCGTTGCCGACGACCCCGGCGAGGCCGAGCCGCGTGGCGAGGCCGTACACGAAGGGCCGGAAGCCGACCCCCTGCACGATCCCCTCGACCCGGACGGCGACGGCACGCCTGCTCACCCGCCCATTGTCTCAGCCGGGCGAGATCTCAATCGGGCAGGCCCAGCACGTCGTCGAGGGCGACGACCTCGATCAGGTGGCGCAGATAGGGGGTGAGCGCGACGATCCGGAAGCCGGCCCCGCGCTCCCCCGCCCCCATGTAGGCGTTCATCATGACGGCCATGCCCGAGGAGTCGATGAACTTCAGCCCGGACAGGTCGAGTTCGAGCAGGCGCAGGTCTTCGGCGAGCGCCTTGTCCACCGCGGCGGACGCCTCGTCCGCCGCGCTGAAATCGAGCTCACCGGTCATCACGAGGCGCACGGCGCCGGGCTCGGAAACAAGCGACTCGACCTGGAACGGGGGCGTGTCCTGCATCAAACGCTCGTCTCTGTTCGTCGGACCGCGCAACACGACCGTGCCGCGGTGACGCCCTCGGTCAGCAGCACCCGGGCGCGGGGGCAGTCCGCCAGTACATCACGGAAAATGTTCAGCCCGAGCACGACGGACTCCGCCGGCACGTTCCGGGCCGCCAGGACCCGGCAGGTCCAGGTGACGAAGTCGGTGAACAGCGAAGCGTCGTGGACGTAGATCGCGGCGATGAGGAAGTCGGCGAGGTGACCGAGGTCCTCGCCGGTGTGCTCCCCGAGCGTGTCCATGACGCGGGACAGCAGTTCGGCGCGGTGCCGGGTCAGGTACGCGTACTCCTCGTCGCCAAGTTGGACCGCACCGTCATGGGCGGCGGGAAAGGACGGCAGCCCGGCGGCGAGCCGGTCGGCCGCCGCGTCGGCCGTGGGCGCCCACGCGTCCGCGCCGAGCAGCCGGGCGTAGCGGCCGTCGGCGCCGAAACCCGCCCCGCCGGCCAGCACGGGGATGCCCACGGCCTGGCAGGCCGCGATGGTGGCGTGCGCCCGGGGCAGCCGGGTCGGCAGCGTGCAGCCGAGCGCGACCACATCGGGTCCCGTCTGATGCAGATGAGAGATCAGGTGCGGCCCGGGCACGCTGGCGCCCAGGAAGTCGACGTCCCACCCCCGCAGGCGCAGCACCTCCGCCATGATGCGGGTGGGCAGCGCGTGATACTCGCCGTCGGCGCAGGCCACGGCCACCCGGCCGCGTGTCGGCGCGGGCCGGACGTGCCCGCTGACGGCGGCCACCGCGCGCTCGCTGACCGCGGTGGCGGCGTGCTCGCGCGCCACCGACCACTCGTTCGACGCCCACAGCTCGCCCACCCGGCGCTGGCCCGGCGCGATGACCCTCAGCAGCACGTCCTCGGCGGGGACGCCCCCGTCGATCAGGTTCACGACCAGGTCGACCGCGCCGTACTCGTCGGCCCGGCCGATCAGCTTCAGGTAGCGCCCGGTGGCGGCCTCCAGGTCCGGCGTCATCGCGACGTCCCCCTCCCCGCGCTCACGGCGAGCAGCGCCCGGTCGTCCTGCTGCCCGCCCCGCAACCACTCGGTGCTGAGCTGCTCCAGCCGCTCCACCAGCGCGTCGACCGGCATGCCCGCGCAGGTCGCCAGCGCCCGCTTCAGCCGCTCGTCGCCGAACATCTCCCGGCCGCTCGGGCCGCCGAACGCCTCGGTGATCCCGTCGCTGTACAGCAGGCACACATCGCCGGGCGCCAGGTCGAGCGTGACGGGCCACAGGCTGATCTTCTTCAGTGCGCCGAGGAGCGAGCCGCGGACGGCGACCTCCTCCACCGTGCCGTCCCGGCGCAGGACCAGCGGCGGCGGGTGCCCGGCGACGGACAGGTCCACCAGCACGTGATCGCCGGGGGCGCTCCGCAGCGCCGCGAGGATCATCGTGACGTAGGAGTTCGGCGACGGGGACGCGAGCAGCGACCGGTTGAGCAGTTCCAGCAGCCGTTCGGGACGGCTTTCCAGCAGCAGCAGCGTACGCAGGCTGTGGCGGACCTGACCGGCCAGGACCGCCGCGCGGGCGCCCTTGCCGCAGACGTCGCCCAGGATGACCAGCGGAGGCCGCTCCACGATCCCGCTCTCCGGCGCGGCCTCGGGCAGGTAGACGTCGTAGAAGTCGCCGCCGATGGCGCCCGCCTGCTGTGAGGCCCGCAGCCGGCCGGCCAGCCGCATGCCCTCGATCTCCGGCAGGTCCGGCGGCAGCAGGTCGCCGGTCAGGATGGCGTTGACCGTGCTCTGCTCCCGGAACAGGGAGGCCGCCGAGATCGCGGCGCCCGCCCGGGTCGCGAGATCGCACACCATCACCTGGTCGTCCTCGTCGAACGGCGGCCGCCCGGCGCGGCGGGCGAGCACGATCGCTCCGGCCGGCACGCCGTTGCCGGGCAGCGGGAGCACCAGCAGGTGGCCGACCGGGCCGAAGCCCTCCGGCAGCAGCCAGCCCGGCGTGCCGGCCGGGTCCTGCCGTCCCGCGGCGTCCTCCCGCAGGCCCGCGAGCGCGTCGGTCAGGCCGGGCACCTCCGCCGCGGCGGCGGCCGGCACGACGCCCTCGTCCGGGCCGGAGCGGCCGGAGACGGCGCGCACCCACTCCATCCGGCGGCGGGCGGTGGGCGGCAGCAGCACGACCGCCGCGTCGCACAGGAAGTCGGTGCCCAGCTCCGTCGCGGCCCGGGCGCACCGGTGCGGGTTGAGCGAGGCGGACAGGCGCCGCGCGGCCTCCAGCAGGAACGTCGTACGCTGCGTCTGCCGGGGTTCCGGGGGCGTTTCCGCGGTCAGATACCAGGCGATCCGGCCTCCGCCCAACTCCTCGGCGCGGACCCGGATGTCCCGGCCGCCGTGCGTCAGGGTCCGTTCCTCCGGGGCGGACTGGACGGCGCCGAACAGGGCGGGCAGGGGCAGCCCCGGCTCGAGCCGCGGCACCAGTCGGACCGCGGCCGGGTTGGCCAGCGTCACGACGCCGTCGGCGTCGCACAGCACGACGCCCTCGCCGCCGCGCTCGAGCAGCGCCGCTATGACGTCGGGGGCGATGGCCCCTTTCACCTGTGCGTCCCCGTCATGGCCGCGTCCCCCGATTCCCGATTCGATCCTCCAGACTACCTTTGCCCCATTGATGGAAATATCGCACTAATTTCGGTCAGCCCGGCACGCCGACGTCCTGGATCAGGACGAGGGCGGCGGCGCCGAACAGCCCGGCGTCACGGCCCAGAGAGGTCGGGTCCACCCGCAGTCGCCGCAGGAAGCCGAGCCCGGCGTTCCTCTCGATCGCCCGCCTGAGCGGGTCGAAGAGAATCGGCCCCGCCGCGGCGACGCCTCCCCCGATGACGACGTGGTCCAGGTCGACCAGGGCGGACGCCGTGAGCACGGCGGTGGCCAGCGCGCCGGCGGCGCGCCGGAAGGCGAGTGCGGCGGTGGGGTGCCCGGCCCGGGCGTCGGCGGCCAGCGCCCGCGCGTCCGCGCCCGACCAGCCGTTCGCGGCGGCCCACCGGACCATGCCGGGCCCGCTCGCGATGGTCTCCACGCACCCGGCGCCGCCGCAGGGGCACGGCTCGCCGCCGGGGTCGACCGTGATGTGCCCGATGTGCCCGGCGTTGCCGGTCGGGCCGACGTACGGCACGCCGTCGAGGACGAAGCCCCCGCCGACGCCGGTGGAGACCACCATGCCGAGCATGGCCCGGCTCCGCGCCGAGCGGTCCTCGCCGAGGCCGCGCCACCACTCTCCGAGCGCCATGCACTGGGCGTCGCCCGCGAGCCGTACGGGCCGGCCGGGAAGCACCTCGCCCAGCGCGTCCACCAGCGGGAACTCCCGCCAGGTGGGGATGTTCACCGGGCTGACCGTGCCCCGGAGGGGGTCGAGCGGCCCGGCCGAGCCCACGCCGATCCCGTCCAGTCGCGCGGGCGCGACGCGCTCGGTGATCCGGCCCACGACCTCCGACAGCGTCTCGCCGGCCGAGGCCGGGCCGCGCAGCGGGACCTCGGCGCGGGCCAGCATCTCGCCGCCGGGGGCGACGGCCGCCGCGGCGAACTTCGTGCCGCCGATGTCCACCGCGAGGACGGCCACTGGTCACTCCCTACTTAACCGGATAAGTCCGGGCAACGGTATGCGTTCGATGACCATCGCGTCAACGGTCGCCGCCCCGGGGGTATCCGTATTTCCGATGGGTTTGGTAGGGTAAATGAGTGGATTTCGACTACACCATGGCGATCGGCTCCTTCCTGGTCGCCGTCGTCGTCGGCCTGACCGGGATGGGCGGCGGCGCCCTGATGACGCCCATGCTCGTGACCTTCTTCGGCGTGCCGCCTCTCGCCGCCGTCTCGAGCGACCTCGTCGCCGCCGCCGTGATGAAACCGGTGGGGAGCTTCGTGCACCTGCGCCGGGGGACGGTCAACCTGCGGCTCGTCGCCTGGCTGTGCGCCGGCTCGGTCCCCGCGGCGTTCTGCGGCGTGCTCCTCGCCCGCGCGCTCGGCGACGGCGAGGGCGTGCAGAACGTGATCCAGAAGGGCCTCGGCATCGCGCTGCTCATCGCGGCGGCGGGCCTGGCCGTACGCGGCTATCTCGCCATGCGCGACCGCGCCGAGGGCCGCACCCCCGAGACCGGCCGGCGCACCGCCGCCCCCGGCGAGCCGGCCGCGACCGAGATGCCCGCCGTCACCGTACGGCCGCTGCCGACCGCGCTGGTCGGGGCCGTGGGCGGGCTGGTGGTCGGCATCACCTCGGTCGGCTCCGGCTCGCTGATCATCGTGGCCCTGCTGGCGCTCTATCCCGCGTTGAAGGCCAACCAGCTCGTCGGGACCGACCTGGTCCAGGCCGTGCCGCTGGTCATGTCGGCCGCGCTCGGTCATCTGATGTTCGGCGAGTTCACGCTGTCGGTCACGGTCGCGCTGCTGGCCGGGTCGATCCCGGGCGTCTACCTCGGCTCGCGGATCTCCTCGCGCGCCCCCGGCGGGCTGATCCGCCGCGTCCTCGCGTTCGTGCTGCTCGCCTCCGCGCTGAAGATGTTCGGCGTCGGCAACACCGAGACCGTCTGGACGCTGCTCGCCGTGCTGCTGCTCGCCCCGGTCTTCTGGATGCTCCTGCGCGTGCGGTGCGGCCTGCCCGCGCTCCCCTGGAAGCGGGAGGCGCGGGAGGCTCAGACCGCCGGGAGGTGACGGCGCAGGAAGTCCACGGCCAGCGCCCACGCCGTACGGCCCGCCTCGGGGTTGTGGAACATCGGCGCGTAGAAGTTGTGGAAGGCGTGACCGGCCTCCTCCTGCACGTGGACCTCCACGTCCGGCCGCCCGGCCGCCGCCTCCTCCACGATCGCCACCCGGTCCCGGGGGATGTAGGGGTCCCGCCCCCCGAAGTGGAACTGGATCGGGCAGCGGATGTCGTTCATCAGCTCCGGCGCGTCCGGGACGGCCGAGCCGTAGAAGGACAGCACGGCCGACAGGCCGCTTCCGTCACCGCGGGCCGCCACCGCGTAGGCCAGCGAGCCGCCGAGGCAGAAGCCGAGCGCGCCGGTCCCGCCCGTCACCTCGGGCCGCGCGGCGAGCGCGCCGAGCGCGGCGGCGCAGTCGTCCGCGGCCTTTTCGGGGTCGAGGTCCGTCACCTGCGCCAGCGAGGCGCGCAGCCCCTCCTCGTCGTGCGCGGCCGCCCAGCCGGGGTTCAGCCGCCAGAAGAGGTCCGGCACGCCCACGACGTAGCCGAGCCCGGCGAGGTCGGCGGCGACGGCCCGGATGTAGTCGCTCACGCCGAAGATCTCGGGAATGAGCAGCAGCCCCGGGCCGCTCCCCCGCTCGGGAATCCACAGGCGCAGGTCGAACCCGCCGTCCACGCCACCGTCCGTGACCGTCACCTTCTGCGTGCGCTCGGACACTCGTTCCTCCCCATCGACGAAGCCGAGCGCGATCATCTCACGGCCGTGCGGGCTTCCTACAGGTCGCGCAGCGCGGGGAGGAGCTCCTTCTCCGACCACTCGAAGAACTCCCGCTGCCGCTCCCGCCCGACCTGCACGAGCGCGAGATGGGTGAAGCCGGCCTCGGTGTACTGCCGCACGGCCTCGACCACGGCGTCCACGTCCGCGCCGCAGGGCACCTTCTCCGCCACGTCCTGCGGCCGTACGGTCTCGGTCGCGGCGGCGAAGTTGACCGGCGCGGGCAGCTCCGACATGACCTTCCAGCCGGTCACCGCCCAGCGCCACATGCGGTGCGCCCGCTCGATCGCGGCGTCCCTGTCGGGGTCGTAGCAGACGGCGAGCTGGCCGTAGACGGGCTTGCCTTCTCCGCCGGACGCGGCGTACTTCTCCACCAGCGACCTGTCCGGGTCGGTCGACACGAGGCCGTCGCCGAGCTCGGCCGCGATGTCCACCGACTGCTCGCCGGACGCGGCCACCGCGATGGGCACCGGCCGCTCGGGCAGGTCGAACAGCCGGGCCGAGTCGAGGTCGAAGTACTCGCCGCGGTAGTTGCGGTAGCCGCCCTGGAAGAGCTCCTTGATGACCTCGATGGCCTCGCGGAACATCTCGTGCCGGGTGTTGACCGGCGGCCAGCCGTGCCCGACGACGTGCTCGTTCAGGTTCTCGCCCGCGCCCACGCCGAGGGTGAACCTGCCGTCGCTGAGCACGCCCATCGTGGCCGCCTTCTGCGCCACCACGGCCGGGTGGTACCGCATGATCGGGCACGTCACGTACGTCATCAGCGGCAGCCGTTCGGTGGCCTGCGCCACCGCGCCCAGCACCGACCAGGCGTACGGAGAGTGGCCCATCTCCTCCAGCCACGGGAAGTAGTGGTCGGAGATGACGGCGTAGTCGAAACCGGTCCGTTCGGCCGCGACCGCGTCCTCCACCAGCTCCTTCGCGGGCGTCTGCTCGCACATAAGGGTGAAACCGATCTCTGCCATACGGCCACCCCTACCCACGTCCGGGCGTTCAGACCGCCCAGCCGTACTGGTCGGGCCGGCGCGCGGCCGCCCCCAGCTCGCGCGCCGCGTTGTGCGGCCAGTACGGGTCGCGCAGCAGCTCACGGCCGAGCATCACCGCGTCGGCCTGCCCGGAGGCGACGATCTCCTCGGCCTGGCGCGGCTCGGTGATGAGGCCGACGGCCGACGTGGGCAGGTCGGTCTCCGCCTTCACCCGGGCCGCGAACGGCACCTGGTATCCCGGCCCCATGGGGATCCGGGCCTTCGGCGCGTTGCCGCCCGTCGAGACGTCGAGCAGGTCCACCCCGTGGGCGAGCAGCTCCTTGGCCAGCCGTACGGTGTCGTCGGCGGTCCAGCCCTCGCGGGGGTCCTCGGGGTTCTCGCTCAGCCAGTCGGTGGCCGAGACCCGGAAGAACACCGGCAGCTCCTCCGGCCATTCGGCGCGTACCGCGTCGACCACCTCCAGGGCGAAGCGAGCCCGGTTCTCGAAGCCGCCGCCGTACGCGTCGGTGCGATGGTTGCTGAACGGCGACAGGAACTCGTGGATCAGGTAGCCGTGGGCGCCGTGGATGTCCACCACCTTGAAGCCGGCCGCGAGCGCGCGGCGCGCGGCCGCCGCGAAGCTCTCCACCAGCCGCCGGATGCCGGCCTCGCTCAGCTCGTCGGGCACCGGGTGGCCCTCGGCGAACGGGATCGGGCTGGGCGCGACCGGCCGCCAGCCGTGGTCCTCGGGGCCGACCGGCGCGCCGCCCCGCCAGGGGCGGTCGGTGGACGCCTTGCGCCCCGCGTGCGCGAGCTGGATGCCGGGCACCGCGCCCTGATCGGCGAGGAACCGGGCGATGCGGCCGAACCGCTCCTGCTGGCGCTCGTTCCACAGCCCGAGGTCGGCGGGGCTGATCCGGCCTTCGGGGGACACGGCGGTGGCCTCGACCACGATCAGCCCGGCCCCGCCCACCGCGCGGGAGCCGAGATGGGTCAGATGCCAGTCGGTCGGGACGCCCTGCTCCGGCCCTTCCACCGCCGCGCTGTACTGGCACATCGGCGACATCCAGACGCGGTTGGGGATGGTCAGGTTCCGCAGGGTCAGGGGCTCGAACAACGCGCTCACGCCGTGCTCCTCTCGTCGTCGGGACTCTTGTACGATAGCTCTCGTAGTACGGCATCTGTCAAACTACGAAGACCTTCGTACAAAGGAGGCTCCGATGACTCCTCGGACGCTCGACCATCCGGACCGATCCGAGATCCGGCTCGAGAACGTGCTGCACGCGCTGTCCGATCCCGTACGCCTCCAGGTGGTGTGCTACCTCGCCGGCAGCGGCGAGTCGTCCTGTTCGGCGATCGACCTCGCGGTCAGCAAGTCGACGAGCACCCACCACTTCCGAGTGCTCCGCGAGGCGGGCGTGATCAGGCAGGTCTACCGGGGCACCGCGAAGATGAGCTCCCTGCGCCGCGACGACCTCGACGCCCTCTTCCCCGGCCTGCTCGACACCGTGATCCGGGCGTACGACATGCGGCGGGCCGCGACACCGTAACTGTCCAAGGCAACTTGACCAGTTACTCCTCTTTGCCGTACCTTTGTAACTGACTAAGCCAATTAGGACAGTTACAACGACGACCGGGACGGCAATGATGTTCTACGACTACTCCCTGGCCACCGAGCGCATCACCGAGCTGCACCGCGAGGCCGACAACGCGCGCGTCGCCAGCCGCCTGGTCGCGGCCCGGCGCTGGTCGCGTCTCGCGTCCTGGGCCCAGCGGCAGGCCCGGAGAGCGAGCCACGACCTGGGCTGACGGGTTCGTCACCGCGCCGGCCCGGAAGGGAAGGGCCGATGCGTACGACCTCCGGCATCCGCGCGGCGGTGGTGAAGCCGACGACCGCCGACCTCATGGAGGACGCGGGCACCGGCCTCGACTACGGCACCCGGCCCGACCGCCTGCCCGGCCTGCTCACTCCCACCGACCGGTTCTTCGTCCGCAACCACGCCCCGACCCCCTGTCTCGACGCGCGGACCTGGGCGCTGCGCGTCGAGGGCGGCGGCGTACGCCGGACCGTCCGCTACACCTACGACGACCTGTGGCGCCGCTTCCCCCTCGTGTCCGTCGTCCGGACCCTCGAGTGCGCGGGCAACCGGCGCGCCCTCCTAGGCGCCGAGCACGGCCACCGCTTCGGCGGGGTGCAGTGGGGCCGCGGCGCGATCGGCACCGCCGAATGGACCGGAATCCCGCTGCGCGACCTGCTCGAACCCGCCGGCCTCACGGACGCCGCCGTCGAGGTCATGCCCGAGGGGCTCGACGGGGCGCGCGGACGCCGCCCGATGCCCCTCGCCAAGGCCCTGGCGTCCGACACCCTGCTCGCGCTCGCCATGAACGGCGAGATCCTGCCGCCCGACCACGGCTTCCCCGCCCGCGTGATCGTCTCCGGCTGGCTCGGCGCGGCGAGCATCAAGTGGGTGGGCCGCATCGAGGTGTCCGACCGGCCGCTGCGCGCGCCGTGGAACACCGAGGACTACGTGATCGTCGCGCCCGGCCGGGAGGCCGTGCCGATCACCTCCACACCGGTCGCGAGCCTGGTCGAGCTGCCCTGGCCCGCGCGCCTGAGCCCCGGCCCGCAGACGATCCGCGGCCGCGCCTACGCCGGGGAGGACCGCGTCGCGGCCGTCGCCTACCGGATCGACGACGGTCCCTGGCTGCCGGCCGCCCTCGACGGTCCGGACCTCCCCGGCGTCTGGACCCGCTGGCGGTTCCCCTGGGATCCCGCCCCCGGCGCGCACGTCGTGCGGGTGCGGGCCACCGACGAGCACGGCCGCTCCCAGCCGGACGCCACCCCCTGGAACGACCTCGGCTACTGCCACAACTCCGTGCTCCCCCACCCCGTCCTGGTGGCCTGACGGGGTCAGGGCACGAGGACGACCTTGCCCGTGGTCGCGCGGTTCTCCAGCGCGGCGTGCGCGGCGGCGGCGTCCTTGAGCGGGAAGCTCTGCACCAGCGGGACCAGCGCGCCCGACCCCGCGGCCGCCAGCGCCCGCTCCTCCAGGCCCCGCAGGCCGCCCGGCCGCTTCAGCACCCGGGGGCCGACCGCCACCGCCGCCGTGATGCCCCGCGCGTACAGGTCCTCCGTGGTCAGCGCGGTCGGGCCGCCCTGCGCGTCCGCCCAGCCGAACAGCACGATCCTGCCGCCGACGCCGAGCAACTCCAGGGTCGTGCGCCCGAGGTCCCCGCCGACGCCGTCGAGCGCCAGCGTGACCTCCCGGTCGCCGAGGAGCGCCCGCACCTGGTCGGGCCAGCCGGGCGCGGTGTAGTCCACCGCGTGGTGCGCGCCCAGCGCGAGCACCCGGCGAGTCTTCTCCTCGCCGCCGGCGAGCCCGACGACCGTGGCGCCGGCCCGCACCGCCGCCTGCACGAGCAGGTTGCCCACGCCGCCGGCCGCCGCCGTCACCAGGGCGACGTCGTCCGCCCGGATCTCCGCGACGTCGAGGATGCCCATCGTGGTCCGGCCCGTGCCGATCATCGCCACCGCCTCGCCGTACCCGAGGCCGTCCGGGATCTCGTGGATCGCCGTCGCGTCCCGTACGGCCAGCTCGGCGTAGCCGCCGGGGGCCATGCCGAGATGGGTCACCACCCGCCTGCCGACCAGACCGGGATCGACCTCGGGGCCGACCGCGTCGACGACCCCGGCGACCTCCCGGCCGGGGATCGTGGGCAGGTCGGGGACGGGGATCGGGCCGCCCGCGTACTTCCCGGCGCGCAACGTGGTGTCGACCAGGTGCACCCCGGCCGCCCGTACGGCGACGCGGACCTGGCCCGGCCCGGGCTCGGGGTCCTCGACCTCCTCGTAGACGAGATTCTCGGCGGGACCGAAAACGTGCAATCTGATGGCGTACATATGCCCGTTATAGGTTTCCGGGCCGTGCCTCCACATCGGGCGATGGTCCTAGGTCCCTTGTGAGCCGATAGATGGAGTCACAGAGTTATGGCGTTCTTCGCTGGGTTTCTCCCGGCCGGCCCTTATGCTCGCAGCACGTCCTCTTTACTTCCATGAGTGAGGAGAAGTTGCGTGGCCGATGACGCGCCGCCACCACCGGGTATCGATTCGCGCGTCCCCAACCCCGCGCGCATGTACAACTACTTCCTGGGCGGCAAGGACAACTTCGCCGCCGACCGGGAGGCCGCGGAGCAGGTTCTGCGGGTCGCGCCCGAGGCCCGTGCGCTGGCCCGCCGCAACCGGGCCTTCATGCGCCGGGCCGTCCGCCACCTGGTGGCCGAGGCCGGGATCCGGCAGTTCGTGGACATCGGCACCGGACTGCCGGCCGAGGGCAGCGTGCACGAGGTGGCGCACGAGATGGACCCCGGCGTCCGGGTCGCGTACGTGGACAACGACCCGGTGGTGCTCGCACACTCCCGGGCCCTGCTGTCGGGCACCGCGGCCAGCACCGTGACCGTGCAGGGGGACCT
Organism: Microbispora sp. ZYX-F-249; assembly: GCF_039649665.1. Classification (NCBI taxonomy): domain Bacteria; kingdom Bacillati; phylum Actinomycetota; class Actinomycetes; order Streptosporangiales; family Streptosporangiaceae; genus Microbispora; species Microbispora maris. The sequence goes on from NZ_JBDJAW010000004.1 coordinate 60,138, forward strand.
GCGGCGGCCCGAGGAGATCCTGGCCCACCCGGAGCTGCGGTCGCTGATCGACCCCGCCGAGCCGGTCGCGATCCTGCTCGTGGCCGTGCTGCACTTCCTCACCGACGACGACAAGCCGGCCGAGCTGGTGGCCCGGCTCCGGGAGTCCGTCGCCCCCGGAAGCCACCTCGTGCTGTCCCACGTCACCGACGAGGAGCGGTCCGGCGACGCGCACGACGGGGCGGCCGTCTACCGGCAGGCCAGCAGCGGCGTCACCCTGCGCAGCCGCGAGCAGATCCTCGAGCTGTTCGACGGCTTCCGCCTCGTCGAGCCGGGCCTGGTCCCGCTGGACGACTGGCGGCCCGACGACGAGAACCTGCTCGCCCGGCAGGCCCGGCGGCACCTGCCCACCTGGTTCCTCTGCGGGGTCGGACACGCGCACTGAAAAGGCCGTGAATATTGTGTTACGTCCTGCGTGTACTGGTTTCTTCCTTTAGGTGCCGTACGCCAGGCTAGGCGGCATGCTCAAGCGCACTCGGCTGTTCGGGCAGAAGACCCGAGTCACTTTCACCCTGCCCGTCGACGACCCCACGGGGACGGTCAGCGTGGTCGGCGACTTCAACGACTGGCTGCCCGGCCGCCACGAACTGCTGCGGCGCAGGAACGGCACCCGCACCGTGTCGGTGATCCTTCCGCCCGGCGCGCACCGGTTCCGCTACCTCGCGACGGGCGGGGTCTGGTTCGACGACGACGGCGCCGATCACGTGGACGAGCAGGGCAGCGTGCTGCACCTCTGACCCGGAAAGGGCCGTTTCTCCCGCCAGAAGTAGGGCATACGGGAACGATCGCGACACCCCGGCCCTTTTCTGGAGGGGAACCATGAAGGCAGTTACCTGGCACGGCAAGCGCGACGTACGGGTGGACGAGGTCCCGGACCCGGCCATCAAGGAACCCACCGACGCGATCATCCGAGTCACCACGACCGCGATCTGTGGATCCGACCTGCACCTGTACGAGGTGCTCGGCCCGTTCATCGGCGAGGGCGACATCCTGGGCCACGAGCCGATGGGCATCGTCGAGGAGGTCGGCGCGGAGGTCACCCACATCAAGCCCGGCGACCGTGTGGTGATCCCGTTCAACATCTCGTGCGGCCACTGCTACATGTGCGACCGCGAGTTGTACGCCCAGTGTGAGACCACCCAGGTCCGCGAGTACGACACGGGCGCCGCCCTGTTCGGCTACACCAAGCTGTACGGCGAGGTGCCCGGCGGCCAGGCGGAGTACCTGCGCGTCCCGCAGGCGCAGTTCGGGCCGATCAAGGTGCCGGACGGGCCGCCGGACGAGAGGTTCGTCTACCTCTCCGACGTGCTGCCCACCTCCTGGCAGGCCGTCGAGTGGGCCGAGGTGCCCGACGGCGGCAGCGTCACCGTCTTCGGCCTCGGCCCGATCGGGCAGATGTCGGCCCGCATCGCGCGCCACCGCGGCTACCGGGTCATCGGCGTGGACATCGTCCCCGAGCGCCTGGAGATGGCCCGCAGGCACGGCATCGAGGTGATCGACGGCAACGAGACCGACGACGTGCCCGAGGCGGTCCGCTCGATGACCGGAGGCCGGGGCACCGACTCGGTCATCGACGCCGTGGGCATGGAGGCGCACGGCTACACCGTCGGCAAGTTCGCCCAGACGGTCACCGGGATGCTGCCCGACAAGGCCGCCGCCGCCATGATGACCCGCGCCGGCCTCGACCGGCTCGCCGCCCTGCAGGACGCCATCGAGACCGTGCGCCGCGGCGGCACGATCTCGATCAGCGGCGTCTACGGCGGGATGACCGACCCCATGCCCATGCTGCAGATGTTCGACAAGGGCATCGCGCTCCGGATGGGCCAGGCCCACGTCAAGCGGTGGATCGGCGACCTCATGCCGCTCCTGACCGGCGACGGCGACCCCCTGGGGGTCGGGGACCTGGCGACCCACCGCCTGCCGCTCGAGCAGGCGCCGCACGGCTACGAGATCTTCCAGAAGAAGGAGGACGGCGCGATCAAGGTCCTGCTCAAGCCCTGACGGCCACTCTCCTCGCCGCGGCCCGCCTGACCCGGCCGCGTACGGCGGTCCCGAGGAAGACCGTCCCGAACACCAGGCCCACGAACAGGGCGATGGAGGCACCGGTCGCGACGTTCCACCGCGTGGAGACCCACACGCCCGCGAGCGCGCAGGCGACCCCGATCGCCGCGGCGAGCGGGAACAGCGGCGCGAGCCTGTCGGTGAGCAGGCGGGCGGTCGCGGCCGGGCCCACGATCAGCGCCACGGCGAGGATCGTCCCCAGCGCGGGCACGGTGGCGACGACGGTCACCTCGACGACCGCGAGCAGGGCGAAGTCCAGCAGCAGGGTGGGCAGCCCGAGCGCCGCCGCCCCCACCGGGTCGAACGCCGCGAGCAGCAGTTCCTTGCCCACCAAGGCGAGCAGGAGCAGCACCCCCACGGTGACGGCGGCGGTCGCCACCAGGTCGCCCGTGCCCACGGCCAGGACGTCGCCCACGGTGTAGGCCGCCAGGTCCTTGGTGAAGCCGTCCTGCGCCGACACCAGCACCACCCCGAGCGCGAAGCCGCCCGACAGCGCGATTCCGGTGGCCGTGCCGAAGTCCTGCCCGCGGCCCCGGCCGAACAGGAGGACCGCGGCGACCACCAGCAGCCCGAACAGCCCGCCGCCGAGATAGAGGTTCACCCCGAGCAGGGCGGCGATCACGATGCCGGGGAACGTCGCGTGCGTGAGGGCCATCGTGAAGAACGGCAGCCGCCGCGCGACCACGAACACCCCGACCACCCCGCCGAGCACGCCGACCAGGACGGCCTCGACCAGGGCCCGGTGCACGGTGGAGTCAAGCCAGCTCATGCGGCACTCTCCACCACCGCGCGGCGGCGGGCGCGGCTCAGGCCCGCCTTCCTGCGTACGGCCCCGGCGGCGTGGGCCAGGCCGTACAACGCGACCAGGACGAGCACCACGGTCGCGCCGGAGGCGAGCCGCACTCCGTGCTCCACCGACGCCTCGTAGCTCACGACGAGCCCGAGCCATCCGCCGGCCGCGCCGACGAGGCAGGCCAGCGGCACGATGACGGCGAGCCGGTCCGACAGGCACCGGGCCGCCGCGGCCGGCACGATGAGCAGCGCGATCACGAGGATCGTGCCGACCGCCTTCACCGCGGCCACGACGACCAGCGCGACCGCGATGTTCAGCACGAGGTCGAGCAGGCCCACGCGTACGCCGGCCGCGCGGGCGCCCTCGGGGTCGAAGGCCCGCAGCAGGAGCGGGCGCCGCAGCACCGCCAGCAACGCCACGACCACGACCGTCACGACGGCGGTCTGGGCGAGTTGCTCCTCGGTGACCGTCAGCACCCGTCCGAACAGGAACGCCGTGAGGTCGGAGGTGAAGCCCGTCTGCCGCGAGACCACCACGACGCCGACGGCGAACAACGTGGTCAACAGCATGGCGAGCGCGGCGTCCTCGCTCACGCGGCGGCGGTGCGTCAGCAGCGTGAGCAGGACGGCCGTGAGGACCCCGGCGGCCAGCGCCCCCCAGAAGATGCCGCCGTCCCCGGCCATGAGGTGGCCGATGACCACGCCGGGGAAGACGGTGTGCGTCAGGGTGTCGCTGACGAAGGCGAGCCGGCGCAGCAGCACCAGCACGCCGACCGTGCCCGCGAGCGCGCCGAGGAGGACCAGTTCGACCAGCGCCCGCGCCATGAAGGGCAACTGGAACGGCTCGAAGAACATCATGTCTGGGTCACGATCACCCGGTCGCCGCGCAGTTCGAGCGCGTGCCCGCCGTACGTCGCGCGCAGCCGCTCGGGCGTCAGCACGTCGCCGGTCGGGCCGAAGCCGAACTGGTGCCGGTTGAGCAGGCACACCTCGTCGCAGGCCAGATGCGCGATGGCGAGGTCGTGGGTGCTGACGACGACGGAGGCGCCCTGCTCCTTCAGCGAGCCGATCGCCTCGAGCAGCGCGTGCTGGCTGACCGCGTCCACGCCGTTGAACGGCTCGTCGAGCAGCAGCATCCGGGGCTTGGCGGCGATGGCGCGGGCCAGCAGCACCCGCTGGCGCTGCCCGCCCGACAGCGTGCCGAACCGCTCCCGTGCGCGGTGGGCCAGCCCGACCCGTTCCAGGGCCTCGGCGGTCTCGGCCCGGTCGGCGGCGGAGGGGCGGCGCAGCCAGCCGATCCGCCGGTAGCGGCCCATCATCACCACCTGCTCGACCGACACCGGGAAGTCGGGATCGAGCGTGTCGGCCTGCGGCACGTAGGCGACGTCGCGGCGGGCCTGCGCCGGGGGCCTGCCCAGCACCTCGATCCGGCCGCGCACCACCGGCACCAGGCCGAGCAGCGCCCTGATCAGCGTCGACTTGCCCGCGCCGTTCGGGCCGATCAGCGCCACGGCCTCGCCCTCGTGGACGACGCCGTGCAGTTCCTCGAGGACCGGGACGTCGCCGTAGGCCACGCTCGCCCGGTCGAGCACCAGGGTGGGCGTGCGCTCGCTCATGCGGCGGTCCCCCTCAACGCGTTGACGATGGTGTCGGTATTGTGCTCCTCCATCTGGAGGTAGGTCGCACCGGCCGAGCCTTCGGGGCCGAGCGAGTCGCCGTACAACGCGTCTTCTCCGGCCACGACCGTCACCCCGGCCTCGCGGCCGATCGCCTCGGCCGTCTTGGGCGGCAGCGACGCCTCCGAGAAGATGGCCGCCACTCCGGTCGACCTGATCTCGGCGACGAGGTCGGACACCTGCTTGGCGGACAGCTCGGCGGAGGTGTCGAAGCTCGGGATGATCGATCCGACGAACGTCAGCTTGTAACGGTCGAGGTAGTAGCCGAAGGCGTCGTGGTTGGTCACGATCTTGCGCCGGGCGGCGGGCACGGACTCGATCTTCCTCGCGATGTCGGCGTCGAGCGCGTCCAGCTTCGCGTCGTACGCCGTCCGGTTGGCCTGGTAGGCCGCCGCGTCGCGCGGGTCGGCGGCGGCGAAGGCCTTCTCGATCGTGGCGACCATCGTCTTGACGTTGAGCGGGTTGTGCCAGATGTGCGGGTCGCCCTCGGACTCGTCGTGATCGTGTCCCTCCTCCCCGTGCCCCTCCTCGTGCCCCTCCTCGGAGCCCATGCGGATCTGGACGTTCTGGGAGGCGTCGACGACGGTCCCGTCGAACCCGGCGGCCGAGATCGTCTCGTCCAGCCACTTCTCCAGGCCCACGCCGTTCTTGACGAGCACGTCGGCCTCACCGATGGCCCGCATGTCGGCCGGGGACGGCTCGTAGTCGTGGGGATCGACGTTCGGCTTCAGCAACTGATGGACCGTGACCCGGTCGCCGCCGACGTTGCGGGCGAAGTCGGCGACCTGCGTGGTGGTCGCCACCACCTTCAACGGCCGGGCCGTCTCCAGGGCCGGGTCGGAGGAATCGGAAGGCTTCTGCGCGCCGCCGCACGCGGCTGCGAACAGCACGACCAGCGCGGCGGACGACAGCGTACGGGCAAGCGGCGAGAACACGACCCAAATGTCCCGCAAATGAAAATCATTGTCAACTTGCGGCGATCCGCCGGGAACGCCCCGCGAGCACCGCACGGGCCGTGCCGGGGTTGTCGGCGAAGACGCCGTCCACGCCGAGGTCGTAGAGCATCGCCAGCCAGCCCATCACGTCTCCCGTCGCCCGCGCGTACGCCGGGCCGTCCGGATCGCCGCGCCGGAAGTCGGCCGGGAGCTGGGCGTTCTCGTCGCGGACGGTCCACACGTGCACGTCCAGCCCCACCCTGTGGGCGTCCCGCACCAGTGTCGTGGGGGCGAGGAGGCGGCCGCCGGAACCGGTGGGCACGACCCGCGAGGTCGCCACGCCGATGCCGTCCGCGTACGTCGCGATCTCCTCGAGCCCGGCGGGCGTGACCATCCGGTCGTACGCCGCGCCCGAGCCGCCGATCAACTGAATCAGCGGCAGCCGGGTCGTTTCGCGCAGCTCGCGCAGGTTGGCCGCCTCGAACGACTGGATGAAGACCGGGTCGTGCCGGTCGCGCCGGCCGTGCCGGCCCAGCACGTCGAGCAGCGGCTCCTCCAGCGACAGGCCGATGGAGTCGAAGTAGGAGGGATGCTTGGTCTCGGGGTAGACGCCCACGCCGTGCCGTACGGCCAGCTCGACGACCTCGTCGAACGTGGGGATCGGGGCCAGCCCGTCGAAGGCGGCGTTGCCCGGGCGCAGGTCCGGGATGCGCTCGGTGGCCCGCAGGGTGCGCAGCTCGGCCAGCGTGAAGTCCTCGGTGAACCAGCCGGTGACCGTCACGCCGTCGATGGTCTTGGTGGTACGGCGGGCGGCGAACTCGGGGTGGTCCGCCACGTCCGTGGTCCCCGAGATCTCGTTCTCGTGGCGGGCCACCAGGACGTGGTCGCGCGTGGAGACCAGGTCGGGCTCGATGTAGTCGGCCCCGAGCGCGATCGCCGTCTCGTAGGACGGCATCGTGTGCTCGGGCCGCAGGGCGCTGGCGCCCCGGTGGCCGATGACGAGGGGTTCTGGCTGGTGCGGCACGACGGCCACCGTACATGCCCGACATACGCGTACGGCTCCCGCGCCGGACGCGGGAGCCGTACGAGGACGGGGGAACCGTCAGACCTGGCCGGCCTTCTCCAGAGCCGTGCAGCAGGTGTCGACGATCAGGCGGGTGACGACGTAGGGGTCGACGTTGGCGTTGGGGCGCCGGTCCTCGATGTAGCCCTTCTTGTCCACCTCGACCTGCCACGGGATGCGGACGGAGGCGCCGCGGTCGGAGACGCCGTAGCTGAACTTGTCCCACCGGGCGGTCTCGTGGTGGCCGGTGAGGCGGTCCTCGATGCCGTGGCCGTAGTTCTTGACGTGCTCCATGGCGTTGTCGCCCAGGGCCTCGCAGGCGGTGATGATCGGGTCGTAGCCCTCACGCATCGCCTTGGTGGAGAAGTTGGTGTGCGCGCCGGCGCCGTTCCAGTCGCCCTTCACCGGCTTGGGGTCGAGCGTGGCGGCCACGTCGAACTCCTCGGCGGTGCGGTAGAGCAGCCAGCGGGCGATCCACATGTGGTCGGAGACCTCCAGCGGCCCGGCGGGGCCAACCTGGAACTCCCACTGGCCGGGCATGACCTCGGCGTTGATGCCGGAGATCTTCAGGCCGGCGGCCAGGCAGCGGTCGAGGTGCAGCTCGACGATGTCACGGCCGAAGACCTCGTCGGCGCCGACACCGCAGTAGTAGCCGCCCTGCGGAGCGGGGAAGCCGCCCAGCGGGAAGCCGAGCGGGCGGCTGTCCTTGAAGAAGGTGTACTCCTGCTCGATGCCGAACCACGACTCCTGGTCGGCGAAGCGCTCGGCCACCTCCGCGAGCGGGGAGCGGGTGTTGGAGGCGTGCGGCGTCATGTCGGTGTGCAGGACCTCGCACAGGACCAGGACGTTGTCGCCGCCCCGGATCGGGTCGGGGCAGGTGAACACCGGCCTGAGCACCAGGTCGGAGGCGTGACCGGTGGCCTGGTTGGTGCTGGACCCGTCGAAGCCCCACAGCGGCGGCTCGGCGCCGTCGGCAAGGACCTTGGTCTTCGAGCGGAGCTTCGCGGTCGGCTCCGTGCCGTCGATCCAGATGTACTCGGCCTTGTAGGTCACGTCGATCCCTTCGAACGAGGCGGCCTGGCGTTCGTCCGCCACGCCCAACAGTGCCGTTTCGGGATTTCGTGACTTTTGCCCGTTTGTAACCAGAGTGTTAACGCGCATTCTTTGCCTTGGCAGTGCTGTGACCCGCGGCACATGATCCCGGCTCTCCTGGGCAGTCGGAGGACGTCCACCAATCGCAACCGCACTGGGAGTGAGGGCAGATGGTCTTACTGGGCCTGCTTCTGGTCCTGATCGCGGCGGCGGCTGTGATCGAGGTGTCGGTCAACGACACCGCGAACACCATGCCGATCACGGTCCTGGACCGCACGTTCAACCTCAGCCCGTTCGAGCTGTTCATCGCCGGTGTCGTGACCGCCGCCGTCTTCGTCGCCGGCCTGCTGCTCATCACCGGCGGCATGCGCCGGTCCGCAGTCAAGCGCCGCCGGCTGCGTGAGGCGCGCCTGGCGGAGCGGGACCGCGTGTCCCGTCTGGAGGCCGAGAAGCGCGACCTGGAGCGCCGCCTGGAGACGACTTCGACGGCCTCCACGACGGCTGACACGACGGCCGACACGACGGCTGAGCGGCCGAAGGTCGACCGGGACCGCGACGGCGTCGACGACCGGGCCGAGCGCGCCGAGCGTCCCACCGCGCCGCACAACCGCGTGTCGGTGCCCGCGCAGCAGTCGTCCCCCGACCAGCTGGTGGCGGGCGGGCGTCACGCGGCCGACGAGCGCCGCGTCTGATCCGTGATGCCGGGGGTGACACTCGCCCGTCCGGTCATGGCCGGACGGGCTCGGGGGACCGCTCGGGAAGCCGCGCCCTGCTCACGTCCCGCCCCTGCGCGCGGGCCAGCTCCGCAAAGGTGATCGCGTTGCGAACGGCGGCGCCGCCGGGATCGTTGTTGAAGTACACGTAGGCGTCCGGCGCCTCGCCCAGGCGGTCCACCCAGCTGCGCAACGCATGCGAGCCGTAGCTGGGCCAGGGCTCGGCCCGTCCTTCGTGGAAGCGGAGGTAGACCCAGTCGGCCGTACGCCACAGGGGTCCGGCCGGCCGGCCGAGACGGTCGGCCCAGCACAACGCCGCCCCGAACTCCGTCAGCAGGGCGCGGATCTCGTCGGTCCACCACGAGGCGTGCCGAGGCTCGACCGCGACCCGTACGGACCGCGGGAACCGGGCCAGGCAGGCCCGCAGCCGGCCGGCGTCCACCTGCAGGGTCGGCGGCAGTTGCAGCAGGATGGGGCCCAGCTTCGGGCCGAGCCCTTCGGCCACGCCCATCAGCCGCTCGACCGGCTCCTCCGGGTCCTTGAGCCGCTTGATGTGCGTGAGGAAGCGGCTGGCCTTGACCGCCATGACGAAGTCGGGCGGCGTACGCTCCCGCCACGCCTCGAACGTCTCCCGCTTCGGCAGCCGGTAGAAGGCGTTGTTGTTCTCGACGGTGGCGAAGATCTCGCCGTAGCTCTCCAGCCACAGCCTCTGGGGCACGCCCCCGTAGACGAGGTCGCGCCAGTCGGCGTACTGCCAGCCGGAGGTCCCCACGAGCACGGGCATGCCGGTCCCCTACCCAGCGGACGGCATAGATCGCACCCGTCCGGGCACGCGACGTCAAGAACGAGCAAAAGAGGGGAGCAACGATGATCCAGGGCAAGACGATCGCATTCCTCGTCGCCCCCGAGGGGGTCGAGCAGGTCGAGCTCACCGAGCCGTGGAAGGCCGTCGAGCAGGCGGGTGGCACGCCGAGGCTGGTCTCGGTGGAACGCGGGGAGATCCAGGCGTTCAACCACCTCGACAAGGCCGGCACCTTCCCGGTGGACGCCGTGGCGGGAGAGGTCTCCGCGGCCGAATTCGACGGGCTGGTCCTCCCCGGCGGGGTCGCCAACCCGGACTTTCTGCGGATGCGGCCGGAGGCCGTGCGGTTCGTGAAGGAGTTCTTCGACGCGGGCAAGCCGGTCGCGGCGATCTGCCACGCGCCGTGGACCCTCGTGGAGGCCGACGTGGTGCGCGGGCGCACGCTGACCTCGTGGCCCAGCCTGCGGACCGACCTGCGCAACGCGGGGGCGACCTGGGTGGACCAGGAGGTCATGGTCTGCACGGGCGGCCCGAACACGCTGGTGACCAGCCGGAAGCCGGACGACCTGAAGGCCTTCTGCCAGGCCGCCGTGGACGCGTTCGGCGCCTGAGCGAGGGCTTTCCCCGGCGGATCAGGGTCTGTCATGCTTTCCGGGTGCAATTCCGCGGACTCACGGCATGACCGAGGTTTTCACGCTCGGAGAGGCATTGGGCGTCGTCTCCGGCGACCGGCTGCGGCATGACACGACCATCCGGCTCGACGTGGAGGGGCCCGAGCTGACGACGGCGGTCGGCCTGGCCCGGCTCGGCCACACGGTGAGCTGGCTGGGCCGGGTCAGCGCCGACGAACTCGGCACCCGCACGCTGACCGTCCTGCGCGGCGAGGGCGTGGACGTCTCCCACGTACGGGTGGACGAGACGGCGGCGACCGGGCTGATCCTGCGCCAGCGGCGCATCGGGCGCTCGTCGCACGCCGTCCATTACCGGGAGGGCTCGGCCGGGTCCCACCTGTCGACCGGCGACGTACCCGGCGAGGCGGTGCAGTCGGCGCGGATCCTGCACGTCACGGGCGTCACCCTCGGCCTGAGCGGCCTCGCGTGGAGCGCCGTCCACCACGCCGTCAAGCTCGCCAGGGACGCCGGGGTGCTCGTCTCCGTGGACGTCAACCACCGTGCGAACCTCTGGGAGAGCGCGGAGGAGGCCCGGCAGGGGCTCACCGAACTCGCCGCCTCGGCCGACGTGCTGTTCGCGACCCAGGACGAGCTCATGCTCGTGGAGCCCGTGCTCGCGTCCACGCCCGAACTGGTCGTGACCCGGGGCGCCAAGGGAGCCAGCGCCACCGTCGAGGGCCTGCGCTACGACACCCAGGCCGCCCCCGTGACCTCAGTCGATCCCGCCGAGGTCGGCGGCGCGTTCGTCGCGGGCTACCTCAGCGCGATCCTCGACGGCCTGCACCCGGCGGACCGCCTCAAGCGCGGCATCTCGGTGGCCGCCTTCGCGGTCGCCAGCCACAGCTCCTGGCAGGGCCTGCCCACCCGCGGCGAACTTCCTCCGTGACAACCACGAACCCTCCGCGGGAGTCCGGTCAGAGCCTTCTGTAGTAGACGGCGACCGCACGACCCGCCCGCCGGCAGTGGGACCGCCGATGGCCGGGGCCGGTCGTCGTGGGTGCTGGTGGCCTCGGTGCGGGAGTCGGCGCAGTCGTTGGCGCTGGCGCCGGTTCCCGACGATGCGGACATCTGCCTGGCCGAGGCCGAGGACCTGATGTACGCCCGGGATCGGATCACGTCTGCTCTTGCGGATCGGGTGGCGCGGGTGCATCGGGCGGGGCAGGCCAGGCGGCACGGTCATGCCTCCACCCGTAGCTGGCTGCGCACCACGGGCGGGATGACCGTGGCCGGGGCGGGCCGGCTGGTGACCAGTTTCACAACCGCGACCGCTACACCCGCCACAAGATCGGCACAGACCGCTGGGCCTTCACCTACCACCCGGCCCACCCGGCCCGCACCAAGCCCGTCACCCCGGGCCGGGCTTGATACAAGAGCCTTTTGGAAGTTGCGTCATCGGTACTGCCGTGTAACACGCGACCCAGAAAATCGGATCAATGGTCTGAAGGTAGACCAAAAGGAGCCGGGCATGCCAGATCCCGTCGCAGACGACAAGACCGGCGGCTGGATACCCCGCACCAGTTAGAGCCGGTTAGAGGAGGCCTCATGGCGCAAGCCCTCGACGACGACGCCAAACGACTAGCGGAACTCGGCTACAAGCAGGAACTGGCCCGCACCTGGAGCGGGTTCTCCAACTTCGCCATCTCCTTCTCCATCATCTCGATCCTCGCCGGCTGCTTCACGACCTTCGGCCAGGCGTGGAACAACGGCGGACCGCTGGCGATCTCCGTCGGCTGGCCGCTGATCTCGGCGTTCATCCTGATCATCGGCTTCTGCATGGCGGAGCTGGTCTCCGCGTTCCCCACGGCGGGCGGCATCTACTGGTGGGCCGCCAAGCTGGGCCGGCCCGTGCACGGCTGGTTCACGGGCTGGCTGAACCTGATCGGGCTGATCGCGGTGACCGCGTCCGTCGACTACGGCTGCGCGACGTTCCTGAACATCACGATCGGGCGCTTCAGCGACTCCTGGGCGAACGGCAGCGCGCTGCACCAGACCTTCCTGCTGTTCGCCGTGGTCCTGGTGCTGCACGCGCTGATCAACATTTTCAGTCACCGGCTGATCTCGCTGCTGCAGAACGTCTCGGTGTGGTGGCACGTGTTCGGCGCCGCGGCCGTCGTGCTGATCCTGATCTTCGGTCCGACGGAGCACCAGAGCGTGGGCTTCCTGTTCGAGACGTTCAACAACTCCGGTTTCGGCGACGGCGACTCGGGCCCGGCGTTCTGGCTGTACGTGCTGCCACTGGGCTTCCTGCTCACGCAGTACACGATCACCGGATTCGACGCCTGCGCGCACGTGTCGGAGGAGACCCACGGCGCGGCCCGCACGGCGGCCAAGGGCCTGTGGCAGTCGATCTTCTACTCCGCGATCGGCGGCTGGATCCTGCTGCTGGCGTTCCTGTTCGCGGCCACGAACGTGGACGCCGTCAACGCCGAGGGCGGCTTCGTCGGAGCCATCTTCACCTCGTCGCTGTCGTCCACGCTCGCCACCGTCGTCTTCGGGATCTCCACGATCGGGCAGTTCTTCTGCGGCATGAGCTGCGTGACCTCGATGTCGCGGATGACGTACGCGTTCTCCCGGGACGGCGCGGTGCCGGGCTGGAGGCTGTGGTCGAAGGTGGACCGCAACCGCACGCCGGTCAACGCGATCATCGCCGGCTGCGGGGTCGCGCTGCTGATCACGCTGCCCGCGCTCTACGCGCCCGAGGGCACGACGACCCCCGTCGCGTTCCTCGCCGTGGTGTCCATCGCGGTGATCGGGCTCTATCTCGCGTTCCTCATCCCGATCTGGCTGCGCCTGCGTGCCGGGGACTCCTTCCAGCCGGGGCCGTGGACTCTGGGCCGCAAGTACAAGGCGCTGTCCTGGATCGCCGTGATCGAGATCGCGATCATCTCGGTCTACTTCGTCCTGCCCATCGCCCCTGCGGGCGTGCCGGGCAACGCGGACTTCACCTGGACCTCCGTGAACTACGCCCCCATCGCGGTCGGCGCCGTGCTCATCGGCATCGCCCTGTGGTGGCACCTGTCCGCCAAGCACTGGTTCACCGGCCCCCGCCGGACCGTCGACGACATCGGCGACGACGTCGGCCGGCCCGAGCCCGTGACCTGATCTCCGCGTGTACGGCCCGCCCGCCCCGGCGGGCCGTACGCTCGCCTCATGATCGACGACACTCGGCGCAGGCGCCGCCTGGCCGCGCTCGCCCGCTCGGCCCTGACGGCCTACGACGTGCCGGTGGCCCGCCTGACCGCGATGGCGAAGGGCTTCAACACCACCTTCCGCGTGAACGGCGCGGACGGCCGGCGTTATGTGCTCCGCGTCCAGCGCCCCGACGGCCCGAGCCCGGAGATGGTCAGGTCGGAGGCCCTGTGGCTGCGGGCCCTGCGCCGCGACACCACGCTGGCCGTCCCCGAGCCGGTGCCCACCCGTACGGGTGACCTGCTGACCGTGGCCGAGCACGCGGAGGTGCCGGCGGCGCGCAGCTGCGTGCTGTACCACTGGGTGGACGGCCGGTTCCTGGACACCACGCTCACCACCGCGCACCTGCGCCGGGTCGGCGCGTTCACCGCTCACCTGCACCTGCACAGCGCGCGGTGGACGGCGCCGGCCGGCTTCACCCGGGGACGCGTCGACGCCGTCACCGAGCCGGGCCGTCGCGCCGCGACCCCGCCACAGGAGGAGGCCGAGCAGGCGGCAAAGCTGGTGGAGCGGGTGCATTCGGCGGCGGGCGCCGAGATCGTGCGGACGGTGACGGAGCGCGTGCGGCGCGTCCGGGACGCCCTGGGCCACGGGCCGGACGCCTACGGGCTGATCCACGGCGACCTGCACCAGGAGAACTATCTCTTCCACCGCGGCGAGGTCCGCGCCATCGACTTCGACGACTGCGGGTACGGCCACTTCGTCTACGACCTGGCCGTGACCGCAAGCGAACTCGCCCACCTGCCGCACGCCGCGGATCTGCGTGCCGCCCTGCTCGCGGGATACCGCGCCGTACGGCCGCTGCCCGCGAGTCACGAGGACGCGATCGGGGTCTTCACGGCGTTGCGGCGCCTCCAGCTCACGCTGTGGGTGGTGCGGGAACGGGCACAGCCGATGTTCCGCGACGACTGGCGGGACCGGGTGACCCGCGGCCTGGAGAGCGCGGCCCGGGCCCTGTGACCGCCGGCGTCAGGAGGCCTCGAACGCCTCCGCGACGACCGGGCGGGTCTCCTCCATGGAGGCCCGTCCGAGCTCGCGGGCGATCGAGGTCATCTCCACGTCGGGCATGCCGCAGGGGATCGCGAGGTTCCACGGCGTGAGGTCGCCGTCCACGTTGAGCGCGAAGCCGTGGCTGGTGACCGACCGGCTCGACCGCATGCCGATCGAGACGATCTTCCGCCCGGTGTCCCGCGTCCAGACGCCGGTCAGCAGCTCCGACCCGGGCGGGGTGTCGCGGCGCTCGGCCGGGACGCCGATCCGGGCCAGCGCCTCGACCAGCCGCAGCTCCACCTCGCGGATGTAGTCGACCACGCCCTCGCCGTCCCGCAGCTTCACGATGAGATAGCCCACCAGCTGCCCGGGGCCGTGATAGGTGAGCTGCCCGCCGCGGCCGGTCGGCACCACGGGGATGCCGGCCGACGGGTCGGGCAGGTGGGTCTCCAGCGTCCGCTTGCCGACCGTGAAGACCGGCGGGTGGCTGAGCAGCCACAACGTGTCGGGCCGCGCGTCGTCCTGCCGTTCCTCGACCAGCGCGGCCATCCGCTCCATGGCCTTCTCGTAGTCGACCAGCTCGTCCTGGATCAGCGTCAGGGGCCGTTGCCGCATCATCGCTCACCTCTTCCGATGTGAGCATAAACGCGGCCGCGCCGTGCGGCGCAGCCGACTACCTGCGCCCGTACGAGTAGTCGTGGCCCGCCGACGTGGGGGCCGGGGCCTTGGGGAAGAGCACCCACATGATGATGTAGGCCACGAACTGCGGGCCCGGCAAGATGCACGACAGCAGGAACAGCAGGCGTACGACCGTCGGCGACATGCCGTACCGGTCCGCGATCCCCCCGCAGACGCCAGCGATGATCTTGTGCTGTCTCGATCGGTACATCGATCGGCTCCTTTCGTCATCCGGTTCAACGGGCCTTCCTGAAGACACGTTCCGCGAGGAACCCTGAGAAAACCCTGATCCCCCTACGTCGTTGATTCAGGGGTATCCCGACTGGTGATCTTCTCCCGGAAGAGGGCATATAGGGAGGCAACAGACCGTCTTTGGAGACTCATATGGATATAGCGACCTTGCAGGCGCAGAGCCGCCTGTACCTGCGCCAGAAGATCACCATGATGGTGAACAGGTACGTCGTCCATGTGGCTCTCCCCGACGGTTCCGAGGGCGAGGCCGTGGCGTTCGCCGAGCAGAAGCGGATGGCCCTCAAGGAGCAGGTGACCCTCTACACCGACGAGTCCCGGCAGGCGACGCTCGCCGGTTTCAAGGCGCGCAAGGTCCTCGACCTCGCCGGCGAGTACGACGTCGTCGACGACAGCGGGGCGTCGATCGGCATGTTCCGCAAGGACTTCGGCCGGTCCCTGCTCCGCTCGACCTGGCATGTCCAGCAGCCGGGGCTGCCGACGCTGACGGGCCAGGAGCGGAACCTGGCGGTCGCCCTGCTGCGCCGGTTCTCCGACTCGCTGGAGTGGCTGCCGTACCACTTCGACTTCAGCATCGGCGCCTCGATCGCGTTCTCCGTCGACCGCAGGTGGGGGTTGCGCGACCGGTACGCCATCGAGATCCGGGATCCGCGCATCGACCGCCGCCTGGTCATCGCCATGGCCGTGGCGCTCGACGCCCTGCAGTCCCGATAGATCTCGAGGAATCGCCGCGACAGGTGAGACTGTTATAGTCGAGGAACAGCCGTATGGTTCTGGCTCCATCTCGAGCCCATACGCGCCCAGCATGTGCCTGGTCAACCGCCTGGTCGACCGTCATCGTCCATCTAGACGAGACGCCGCGCCGGGAGCCCCACGCTTCGCTCCGCCCGGATGACGCGCCACGCGCGAACTCCCCCAGACATTTCCCAGCCCTAGGAGTCCCATGACCACCACCACTCTCAGCGTTCCCAAGCCGCGCAGCGTCTCCCGCGCCGCGTCGGCCCGTACGAAGAACACCCGGACCACCGAGGTGACCGGCCTGCTCGACCGGGCCGGCCGGAACACGGTGATCCGTACCAACGGCTACCTGCCCGGCCCGAAGGACGTGACCGTCCCGGCCGCCCTCGCGGACGCGCTCGACCTGCGCCGCGGCGACCACGTCCGCGGCATCGCCCAGAACGGCACGCTCACCTCCGTCACGACCGTCAACGGCGGGCCGGTGGGCGCGGCGCGGCCGGACTTCGCCGACCTCGTGCCGATCCACCCCGACGAGCGGCTGCGCCTGGAGACGGCGCGAAACGTCCTGGCCACGCGCGTCATCGACCTGTTCGCCCCGGTCGGCAAGGGCCAGCGCGGCCTCATCGTCGCCCCGCCGAAGGCCGGCAAGACCACGCTGCTCAAGGCCGTCGCGAACGCGATCGCGATCAACCACCCCGAATGCCACCTCATGGTCGTCCTGGTGGACGAACGGCCCGAGGAGGTCACCGACATGCGCGAGTCGGTCCGGGCCGAGGTGATCGCCTCGACCTTCGACCGGGCGCCGCAGGACCACATCACCGCGGCCGAGCTCGCCGTCGAGCGGGCCAAGCGGATGGTGGAGACGGGCCGTGACGTGGTCGTGCTCATGGACTCGATCACCCGGCTCGGCCGGGCGTACAACATGGCCGCGCCGAGCGGCGGGCGCGTGCTCACGGGCGGCATGGACGCCCGGGCCCTGCACCAGCCCAAGGCGGTCCTCGGCGCCGCGCGCAACATCGAGGGCGGCGGCTCCCTCACGATCCTCGCCACCGCGCTGGTCGAGACGGGCTCGAAGATGGACGACATCGTCTTCGAGGAGTTCAAGAGCACCGGCAACATGGAGCTGAAGCTGAGCCGGAACCTGGCCGACCGCCGCGTCTTCCCCGCCGTCGACGTCGTCGCCTCCGGCACCCGCCGCGAGGAACTGCTGCTCCACCCCGCCGAGCAGCCTCCGATCTGGCGGCTGCGGCGGGCCCTGCAGGACCAGGAGTCGTTCGATCGGTTCCTCACCACGCTGAAGAACACGGGCTCGAACGCCGAACTCCTCCTGGCCCTGGGGAAGAGCTAGATCCCGATCGGATGCCAGACGGTCTTGGTCTCCAGGAACGTCGTCATCCGCCCGATGCCGGGGTCCGCGAGCCAGTCCACGGGACCGGCCGGCGGCCGGAGCACCCGCTTGAGGTTCTCCGCGGCCAGTTCCTCACACGTGACGGCCGACTCGGCGTCGGCGCCCGTCAGGTCGATGCCGTTGACGTCCATGTGGCCCGCCAGCCAGGGAGCGATCTCGGCGGCCGAGCCGGTGAGGATGTTCACCACCCCGCCCGGCAGGTCGGAGGTCGCCAGCACCTCGGCCAGCGTGATCGCCGGCAGCGGCGCCCGCTCGGAGGCGATCACCACGCAGGTGTTGCCCGTCACGATCACCGGCGCGATCACGCTGACCAGCCCGAGCAGCGGTCCCGCCTGCGGAGCGACCACGGCCACCACGCCCGTCGGCTCCGGGCTCGACAGGTTGAAGTACGGCCCGGCCACCGGGTTGGCCGACCCGAGCACCGCGCCGATCTTGTCGGACCAGCCCGCGTACCAGACCAGCCGGTCGACCGTCGCGTCCACCATCTCGCCGGCCTGCTTGACCCCCACGCCGCCCATGGCGGTGATCTCCGCGACGAACTGCGCGCGGCGGCCCTCCAGCATCTCGGCGATCCGGTACAGGATCTGGCCCCTGTTGTACGCCGTGGCGCCCGACCAGCCGGGGAACGCCTTCCGCGCGGCCGCGACCGCGTCCCTGGCGTCCTTGCGCGAGGCCCTGGCCGCGTTGGCGAGGAAGTCGCCCTTGGAGGAGGTCACCACATACGACCTTCCGCTCTCCGAACGCGGGAACGCGCCCCCGATGAACAGCTTGTACGTCTTGCGCACGGCCAGCCGCTCACTCATCGAAACTTCCAATCTCCAGTGGACGGGCCGGCTGGTAGGTCTGGCCGCACCGGCACACGCCGCCGCGGTGGGCGAACCAGCCGTGCCGTACGGCGAAGCGGCCGGAGCGGCGGCCCCGGGAGAAGCCCTCGCCCGCCCCCGCGCGGACGCGGCGGACGAGACGGCGGCGACGCCCGGAGTCGCACCTGCAGGACGGGCGGCCGGTCGGATGATCACACCGCAAGGTAGGCCTCCAGACCGTGCCGCCCGCCCTCGCGGCCGTAGCCCGACTCCTTGTAGCCGCCGAACGGCGAAGTGGGGTCGAACCGGTTGAACGTGTTGGACCAGACGACGCCGGCCCGCAGCCGGGACGCCATCCACAGCATGCGCGAGCCCTTCTCGGTCCACACGCCCGCCGACAGCCCGTACGGGGTGTTGTTGGCCTTCTCCACCGCCTCGGCGGGGGTGCGGAAGGTCAGCACCGACAGCACCGGCCCGAAGATCTCCTCCCGGGCGATGCGGTGCGACTGGGCCACGCCGGTGAAGAGGGTGGGCGGGAACCAGTAGCCGCGGTCGGGGATCGGGCAGGCGGGCGACCACCGTTCGGCCCCCTCGGCCTCCCCGGCCTCCGACAGCTCGCGGATCTTGGCGAGCTGCTCGGCCGAGTTGATCGCGCCGATGTCGGTGTTCTTGTCCAGCGGGTCGCCGAGCCGCAGCGTGCCGAGGCGCCGCTTGAGCGCCTCCAGCAGGTCGGCCGCGACCGACTCCTGCACCAGCAGCCGGGATCCGGCGCAGCACACGTGGCCCTGGTTGAAGAAGATCCCGTTGACGATGCCCTCGACGGCCTGGTCGAGCGGCGCGTCCTCGAACACGATGTTGGCGGCCTTGCCGCCGAGCTCCAGCGTGAGCTTCTTGCGGGTGCCCGCGAGGCTCCTGGCGATGAGGCGGCCGACCTCCGTCGAGCCGGTGAAGGCGACCTTGTCCACGCCGGGGTGGTCGACGAGCGCGGCGCCCGTCTCACCCGCGCCGGTGACGATGTTGACGACCCCCGGCGGCAGGTCGGCCTGGCGGCAGATGTCGGCGAACGCCAGCGCGGTCAGCGGCGTGGTCTCGGCCGGCTTGAGCACGACCGTGTTGCCGCAGGCCAGGGCGGGTGCGATCTTCCACGCCAGCATGAGCAGCGGGAAGTTCCACGGGATGACCTGTCCGGCCACGCCCAGCGGCCGGGGATCGGGGCCGAACCCGGCGTACGACAGCTTGTCGGCCCAGCCCGCGTAGTAGAAGAAGTGGGCCGCGACCAGCGGGAGGTCCACGTCGCGGGACTCCCGGATCGGCTTGCCGTTGTCGAGCGTCTCCAGGACGGCCAGCTCACGCGCCCGCTCCTGGATGATCCGGGCGATCCGGAACAGGTACTTGGCCCGCTCCGCGCCCGGCATGGCCGACCACACCGGGAACGCCTTGGCGGCGGCCTGGACCGCGCGGTCGACGTCGGCCTCCCCCGCCCACGCGACCTCCGCGAGCACCTCCTCGGTGGCCGGGTTGACGGTCTTGTGGCGCTCCTCGCCCTGCGGCTCGACCCACTCGCCGTTGATGAACAGGCCGTACGACGGCCGGATGTCGACGATGTCCCGCGACTCGGGCGCGGGTGCGTATTCGAACATGCCTCAGTCCAGCCCTCAGTCCAGCGTGAAGTAGTCGGGACCGGCGTACCGGCCGGTGGCCATCTTCTGCCGCTGCATGAGCAGGTCGTTCAGCAGCGAGGAGGCGCCGAGGCGGAACCAGTCGGGGTCCAGCCAGTCCGGCCCGGCGGTCTCGTTGACCAGCACCAGGTATTTGATCGCGTCCTTGGTGGTGCGGATGCCGCCCGCGGGCTTCACGCCCACCTTGCGGCCGGTCGCGGTCAGGAAGTCGCGCACGGCCTCCAGCATGACGAGCGTCACCGGGAGGGTCGCGGCCGGCGACACCTTGCCGGTCGAGGTCTTGATGAAGTCCGCTCCGGCGATCATCGCCAGCCAGGAGGCCCGCCGCACGTTGTCGTACGTCGCGAGCTCGCCGGTCTCCAGGATCACCTTCAGATGCGCGTCGGCACAGGCTTCCTTGGTGGCGACGATCTCCTCGTACACCTTGAGGTAGTCGCCGGCGAGGAACGCGCCTCGGTCGATGACCATGTCGATCTCTGCGGCTCCGGCGGCCACGGCGAGGCGGGTCTCGGCGACCTTCACCTCCAGCGAGGACCGGCCGCTGGGGAACGACGTGGCGACGGACGCCACCTTCACCCCCGACCCGGCCAGCGCCTCGACGGCGGTCGCGACCAGGTCGGGATACACGCAGACCGCGGCGACGGGCGGCACGGAGGAGTCGGCGGGGTCGGGCCGCACCGCCTTGGCGCACATCGCCCTGACCTTGCCGGGGGTGTCCGCGCCTTCGAGCGTGGTGAGGTCGACCATCCCGATGGCCATGTCGATGGCCTGCTTCTTGGCGGTGGTCTTGATGGATCGCGTGCCCAGCATCGCGGCCCGGGCGTCCGCACCGACCCGGTCGACCCCGGGAAGGCCGTGCAGGAACGCCCGCAACGTCGAGGGTGAGGAGGCGACCTCCGCGAGCGGAGTAGTCATAGTTGGCACGGAACCAGCATCCCCGACCACTCGGATTGATTCCAAACCCGGGGACTACGCCGCTCCTAAGGCATCGCCTTAGCCGCCTTAGAAGTCCTACGCCGCAGGCCCATGCCAGAGATCGCCAGAGATAGGGCATCCGCCCGATGTGCCGCACCACGCCTTAGACCGAACCTTGAGGAGTACGGAAAGAGACCCGAACAAGGAGACGCAGCGATGGGTCCGGAACTGCACTACCAGGTAATGATCAACCGGGCGGCCGAGCTTCAGGAGGAGGCCGCCGGTCACCGGCGCGCCCGCGAGGCGCAGGCGGCGCTGAAGAGCCGGCAGCGCTCCGGCCAGCGCCGGCTGCGTGCGGCCTTCGGCAAGCTCCGCACCTCATGAGACGCGTACGAAGGCCCGGCCGGACCCTCCCTCCCGGCCGGGCCTTTGCGCCCCCTTGAGCCGTCGTGAGCCCCGCCAGTCAGTCAGATCTGACCGTAAAACCAGGCGAAGCGACGCAAAGGGTCATGACATGCTTGACGACATGACACGCCGGGCGGTGAGCCCCGTTTTCGTCGGGCGGGGCGCGGAGTTGGAGACCCTGGGCGAGGCCTACGACCAGGCCCGCAAGCAGGCCACCGCGGCGGTGCTCATCGGCGGCGAGGCGGGCGTGGGGAAGACCCGCCTCGCGGTCCGGTTCGCCGAGCAGGCCGCGCAGGACGGCGCCCACGTGCTCGTCGGGGGCTGCGTGGAACTGTCCGCCGAGGGCCTGGCGTACGCGCCGTTCACCGCCGCGCTGCGGCAGCTCGTCCGGGAGTGCGGGGCGGCCGAGGTCGCCGCCCTGCTGCCCGACGGCGCCGCCCGGGACCTGGCGAGGCTGCTGCCCGAGTTCGGCGAGCCGAGCGGCGAAGGGGAGACCGAGTCGGCCCGCGCCCGGCTGTTCGAGCTGATCCTCGCCCTGCTGGAACGCCTCGCCGAGCGGCGGCCGGTGGTGCTCGTCATCGAGGACGTCCACTGGGCCGACCGCTCCAGCCGCGACCTCATCGCCTTCCTCAGCCGCAACCTCAGGTCGGCTCCCGTCCTGATGGTCATGACGTACCGCTCCGACGAGTTGCACCGCACCCATCCCCTGCGGCCGGTGCTGGCCGAGCTGGGGCGGGTCGACGGCGTGGTCCGGGTGGAACTGCCCCGCTTCACCCAGGACGAGGTCGCCGAGCAGATGGCCGGCATCCTCGGGGTGACCCCCGAGTTCGCCAAGGTGGACCGGGTCTTCGAGCGCAGCGGCGGCATCCCGCTGTTCGTGGAGGCGCTGCTCGACTGCGGCGACGAGTGCTCGTTCCCCGACTCGCTGCACGACCTGATCATCGGCTCGGTCGAGCGGCTGCCCGAGGAGACCCAGCGGGTGCTGCGGATCGCCGCGGCCGGGGGCGTACGCGTCGGGCACGACCTGCTCGCGGCGGTCGGCGGGCTGTCCGACGTGGACCTGGAGAACGCGCTGCGGCCGGCCATCGCCGCCAACGTGCTGCAGGTGGCCGACGGCGGGGCGTACGCGTTCCGGCACGCCCTGATCCGCGAGGCGGTCCACGACGAGCTGCTGCCCGGCGAGCACGCGCGGATGCACGCGCGGTACGCCGAGGAGATCGACCGCGACCGCACCCTCGTGCCCCCGGGCCGGGCGGCCATCGAGATCGCCCACCACTGGTACTCCGCCCGCGACGACCTGTGGGCGCTGATCTCGGCCTGGGAGGCGGCGGAGAAGGCGGCCAAGTCGTTCGCCTACACCGAGCAGATCCAGCTGCTCGACCGCGTGCTGACCCTGTGGGACAAGGTCCCCGACGCCGCCGAGCGCATCGGGCACGACCACTGCACCGTGCTCGAGCGGGCCTCGGAGGCGGCGTACGTCGGCGGCGACATGGAGCAGGGCACCAAGTACGTGCGCGGCGCCCTGGCGGAGCTGGACGAGCGGACCGCCCCGGAACGGGTGGCCGAGCTGCTGGTCCGGCTGGCGAACATCAAGATCCAGAAGGGCAAGACCAGCGGGCTGGAGGAGCTGCGGCGCGCCGAACGCCTGGTCCCGCGGCCCGGCGACATCCGCACGCTCGTGCTGACCCGGCTGGGCACGGTGCTGATCAATTCCGACGAGATCGCCGAGGGCACCGCGCTCACCGAGGAGGCTCTGCGCACCGCCCGCGAGAAGGGCGACGAGGTCCAGGAGGCCGACCTCCTGATGAACCTCGCGCTCGGACACTCGATCAACGGCGACCTGGAGACGGCGTTCGCGATGAACGAGCGCGCCCTGGCCATCGGCACCCGGCTCGACTCACCCCGCATCACCCTGCGCGCCCTGGCGAACAACGTCGACGCCCTCGACAACCTCGGCCGCTCGGAGGAGGCGGTGCGGCTCGCGCTCGAGGGCGAGAAGCTCGCCCGGCGATTCGGCAGGTTCCGCCACCAGGGCACGTTCATCGCCAACAACCGTGCGGAGGCGCTGGAGTCCCTCGGCCGGTGGGACGAGGCGATCGAGATCATCGAACGGTCGATGACGATGGGGCCGACCCTGCGCAACCGGTGGCACATGCTGCGGGTTCGCGCGGACATCGCGATCGCGCGCGGCGAGGAGGACCTGGCGCAGGACATCCTCGCCGAGGTCGGGGCGTTCTCCCCGCATCTGGACGAGCAGACGCAGGAGTGGACGAACAACACCCGCCTGGTCGTCGCGTGGCACCTGCTGCGCGGCGAGCCGCTGCAGGCCCTGGCCGTACTGGAGACGGCGCTGGACGACCCGCCGCGGTCGGGCAAGGCGATGCTCGCCGGCCGGCTGCTCGCATCGGTCCGCTACGTCTGCGACGCCGCGGCGCCGGTCGCCCCCGAGCAGGTCGAGCGCGTACGCGCCATGGGCGACCGTCTCGCCGAGAACCTGGGCGACGGGCCGGTGGACGAGGCGTTCGGGCTGGTGTACCGGGGCGAGTTCGACGCCGCGGCCGAGGCGTGGCGGCGGCTGGGCCGTCCGTACGTGCGGGCCAAGGCGCTGCTGCACGCGGCGATGGCCGCCGCCGCGAGCGGCGACCGCGACGGGGCCTCGGCGCGCCTGCGCGAGGCATCCCCGCTCGCGGCCGAGTTGCGTGCCACCCCGCTGGTCACGCAGATCGAGACGCTGGCCCGCCGCGTCGGCGCCCCCCTCTCCCGTGCCACGCCGTCCGGTCCCACACCGCCGGAACCCGCGCGGCAGGCCGACCTGACCCCGCGCGAACTGGAGGTGCTGCGCCTGGTGGCGGCCGGGCGCAGCAACAGGGACATCGCGGCCGAGCTGTTCATCTCGGCCAAGACCGTCAGCGTGCACGTGTCGAACATCCTGCCCAAGCTGGGGGTGTCGACCCGGGGCGAGGCCGCCGCCGCGGCCCACCGCCTGTCTCTTCTCGATTAGGCGATCCTCGGTCTGGCGATCCTCGGTCAGGCGCTCCTCGGTCAGGCGAACAGGGGCTCGATCAGCAGCAGCACGCCGAAGACGGCGAACGCGGCGGCCGCGCCATACTTGATCCATTTCTCGGGCAGCCGGGTGCCGAGGAACCTGCCGACCAGGATGGCCAGCGCGTCGGCGGCGACCATGCCCACGGTGGAGCCGACCCACGTGCCGAACCAGCCGTGCTGGGTGGCCAGCGTGATCGTGGCGAGCATGGTCTTGTCGCCCAGTTCGCTGAGGAAGAACGCCACGGCGACGGCGATGAACGCGTTGCGGGTGGTCTTGGCCGCCTTGCCCTTCTCCTCCTCGGTGAGTTCGTCGCCGCGCAGCGTCCAGGCGGCGAAGGCGAGGAACGCGATACCGGCGATGATCGAGATGGCGGTGGTGGGGAGGGCGTCGCCGACCAGCCGGCCGAGGCCGACGCTGAAGAGATGGACGAGCGCGGTCGCGGCGGTGATGCCGGCCAGCACCGGCCCCGTCTTGAACCGGGTCGCGAAGGTCAGGGCCATGAGCTGGCTCTTGTCGCCCAGCTCGGCTACGAAGATGACGACGAGGGAGATCCAGAGGGCGTACACGGGTCGCCTTTCGTCCCTTTCAGGGGGATTTGCGACCGGGCCGGCGTACGACACCCGGGGAGTTCGGGCACGACTTCGGCCCGGCAGCATGCGGTCATGACTGTCGGGCCGAAGGTCTCGTCCGCCACGAGGGCTCCACGACCGGGCGGACGAACCGCCAGTGTGTCGATCAGTGGATTTCGGACTACTCCCCTTCGGTGTTGCCCCAGTCTAACCCGGGCTAAAGACTCACTCCCACCAGCACGGGCTCGTTGACGAGCCACACTCCGAACTTCTCGTGCACGCCGTCGCGCACCTCGCGGGCCAGCGCCAGCAGTTCGTCCGCGCCGGCCTCACCGGTCGGGTTGGTGAGGGCCAGCGTGTGCTTGGTCGAGATGCGGGCCCGCCCCTTCTCGTAGCCCTTGGGGAAGCCGGCGTTCTCGATAAGCCATGCCGCCGGGACCTTGACCATGCCGTCGGGCATGTCCCAGCGCGGGTGGCCGGGGGCCCGCAGTCCCAGGGCCGCCGCCTCGTCCGGGCCGAGCACGGGGTTGGTGAAGAAGGACCCGGCGCTGCGCGTGTCCGGGTCGCCGGGGTCGAGGACCATGCCCTTGCCCCGTCGCAGCCCCAGCACCGCCTCGCGCGCGTCGGACAGCGGCACCCGCTCACCGAGCTCCACGCCGAGGCGTACGGCCAGCTCCCGGTACGCCACGGGCCCCGACAGCGGCGAGTGCTCCAGGGCGTAGGTGACGGCCAGCACCACGTGCCTGCCGGGGTCGTGCTTGAACGCGCTGTCCCGGTAGGCGAAACCGCACTCGGCCGCCGTGAGGTCCCGCACCTCGCCGGTGACCCGGTCGTACACGCGGACGCCGGTGACGGTCTGCGAGACGTCCTGGCCGTACGCGCCGACGTTCTGGATGGGGGTGGATCCCACCAGCCCGGGGACGCCCGACAGGCATTCGACCCCCGACCAGCCCTCGGCCACGCACCGGGCGACCAGGGCGTCCCAGTCCTCCCCCGCCTGCACGGTCACCCGCACCCGTCCGTCGTCGGGGGTCACCTCGACGCCCCGGGTGGCGACGCGCACCACGAGCCCGTCGAACCCGTCGTCGGACACCACGAGGTTGCTGCCGCCGCCGAGCACCAGCACGGGCTCGCCATCGCGGTCGGCCTCGGCCACGGCCGCGATCAGCTCGTCCTGCGTCTCCGCCTGCGTGAACGCCCGGGCCGGCCCGCCCGTCCGCAGCGTGGTGTACGGGGCGAGCGGCACCCCTGCCAACCGGTCAGCCATCGGTCTCCTCGCACGCGGAACGTCCGACGAACAGGATAGCTATCCGCGGTCCTCGCGCTCCGCCTCGGCTATCGACTCGTCGATCCTCGACGTGGCCGAGCTGCCGTCCCACAGGAGCTGGGAGGCGACCATCGACGCCTCTCCCGAAGGGGTCAGCGCGGTCTCGATCGTCCCGCCGGGCGCGACGTCCCGCTCGACCTCGTCGATCTCTTCGGGGCCGGTGGCCTCGGCGGCCTGCCTGGCGTTCTCCGCCCGCGGCCGCGGCATCGCGCCGCCGTGGGCGTCGCCGGCCTTGCCGGGGTCCTGGGTCTGTGCGGCGACGCCTGCGACGTCACCGGTGCGTTCCGCTGCGTTGTCTCGATCTGCGTTGTCTCGATCTGCGTTGTCTCGATCTGCGTTGTCTCGATCTGGGTTGTCTCGATCTGGGTTGTCTCGATCGCTCACGATCCGACCGCTACCCAGCACCGCCGCGGCCAATCGGACCGGCCCGGAGGGGCACGGTCAGGAGAGCTGAACCACCGCGCGGGCCTTGGACAGGACCCGGGAGTCGCCGGACTTCGCGGTCAGCGCGACGACGACACGCTTGTCCTCGCGCTTCTCCTCGACGATCCCGCTGATCGTGATCGTCGCGCCGTTGTCGTCGTCCGGCACCACGACCATGGACGAGAAGCGGACGCCGTACTCCACCACCGCGCCGGGGTCGCCGGCCCAGTCCGTCACGAACCGGCCGCCCTGCGCCATCGTGTACATGCCGTGCGCGATGACGTCGGGCAGGCCGACCGCCTTCGCGTACCGCTCGTTCCAGTGGATGGGGTTGAAGTCGCCGGAGGCGCCGGCGTACCTGACCAGGTCCACCCGGCGGACCATGTACTCGACGGCCGGGATCTGCTGGCCGGCCTCCACCTCGTCGTACTTCACCGTCGCCGCCATGTCAGGCCGCCCCTCCCCGCTCCACGATGACGTTGTAGGTCCGGCAGACCAGCTCGCCGGAGGTGGTGGAGACGTCGCTGCGCAGGGTCAGGAACTCGTTGCGCCCGACGCTGCGGATCTCCGCGATGGTCGAGGCGCACACCAGCTCGTCGCCCGCGTGGATGGGCCTCTCGTACTCGAACCGCTGCTCGCCGTGCACGACCATGGAGAAGTCGAGCCCGAGCTCGGGGTCGGCGAGCGCCTCACCGGTACCGAGAAGGCTGAACACGATGGGGAACGTGGGCGGCGCGACGACGTCCGGATGCCCGGCCGCCACGGCGGCCTGCCTGTCGTGGTAGATCGGGTTGGAGTCGCCGATCGCGGTGGCGAACTCGCTGATCTTCACGCGGCTGACCTCGTAGGGCGCGGACGACGCGTACGTCCGCCCGACGAAATCACGGTTCAAAGCCATCGGGCCGGGGCTCCTTCTGCTGAGCGGGTAGGCCGTACCGTAACAGAACCCGGACACGACAAACCGGCGTCCCCGCGGGGAACGCCGGTGTCGGAAGTGCGATGGGGTTCCGAAGTGGTGCCTGCGCGGACCGCGCCGCGTACCGGAACTAGCGGGTCTCGCGGTGCGCCCGGTGCGTCTTGCAGTTGGGGCAGTACTTCTTCAGCTCAAGCCGATCCGGGTCGTTGCGCCGGTTCTTCCGCGTGATGTAGTTGCGGTGCTTGCACTCCTGGCAGGCCAGCGTGATCTTCGGCCTAACGTCTGTGGCAGCCACGTGGGAGTGCCTTTCTGCGTTCGGGACTACTGGACAACCCACGCCGGGGCCGTCTTGTGCAGATGACCCGGGAGGGTAGTAGCGGAGGCCGGACTTGAACCGGCGACACAGCGATTATGAGCCGCTTGCTCTGCCTGACTGAGCTACTCCGCCTTGGCCGGAAATCGGATCCGGCCACGCAAGGATACCCGACCTGTACGGCTATTCGCGCATCGGGATCAGCCATGATCGAGGTCGGTCTTCCCATGGGAATGAGACATCCCCACCAAGCCGAAAGCCCCACCCGGCAGCATCAGTCAGAAACACTGCTTGGATAGGACTTCTCGACTAGAGCCCCCAAACGGAATCGAACCGTTGACCTTCTCCTTACCATGGAGACGCTCTGCCGACTGAGCTATAGGGGCGGGTCCGCCGGCCGCTCTCGCGTTGCGGACAGGTGTAACCATACACGGCCACGGCGGCCTACGCGAATTCGAATCACCCGCGTGGCGGGCCGCCTCAGGGCGTCGGCAGGACTCCGGACAGGTCGGCCTCGGGCCGATGCCGGGCGGGCACGTCGGCCGTGACCGCGTAGCGGCTGAAGTAGCCCTTGCCCTTGACCGGGATCACGCTGCTCAACGTCACCGTGGCGTCGTACGGCGCGTCCGCGCACTCGGGCAGGCACCAGGTGCCGCTGAGTTTGCCCGCACCGGTCGCCCGGGTCGGTCCCCAGGTCCGCCAGGTGACCGCGCTCATCGCGCTGAACTCCGAGAGCACGAGGTTCGCCGGCCGCTGGTCGGGCCTGCCCCGCTCGGCGTCCCGGAAGTTGAGCACGTACACCGGCGTCTCGGCCGCGGGATCCGCGGGCGCCGACCCGCAGCCGCCCAGTACGGCGGCGAGTGCGCTCACGGTGACGAGCAGACCGGCGGGCAGACGGGCGGGCAGACGGGCGGGCAGGGCAGGCAGGCGCATCGATTCCCCCTCGGCACTGTGAGTGCCCAGGGCCCGCGACTGTTACGCCTGTGACCTGGCTATCTGACGGCCGTACGGGCGTCGCCGGCCCGGACGGGCAGCGGAATCACCTCGCACAGGTCGGCGAGGTCGACATACCGGGCGACCTCCTCGACCGACAGGCAGTCGGCGACCACCCGGCCGTGGCGCCGCACCCGCAGCACCTGGCGGTCGTGGCGGTACGCGGGAACGATCTCGTAACCGTCCGGTCCCACCCATCGGCTGTCCATGACGGACCAAACTAGCGGGTTCTCCCCACGCCTATCTCCCGTCCCATGGGAATCGGCCTTAAGTAGGGTCTTAACCGACCCCAAGTGCCCGGCCGCACAGTGAGCGCGACATACCGCCGTTCCCGCTCATGAAGGGTCCCCCGATGTCCGACACCCCCAACCTGCTGGGCTTCCGCATCACGCACCGGGCGATGCGGGCCGACTCCCGGCGCCTCGCCGACGTCACCGCCGAGATCGCCGCGGGCCGGCAGCCGTGCGGGCCGGAACGCGCCGCCGCCATCAGCGAGTACGTCACCAAGCTGTGCCGCGGCATCCACCACCATCACAAGGCGGAGGACGACCGCCTGTGGCCCCTGCTCGTCCGGTCGGCGGGCGCCGAGGTCGACCTGAGCGAGCTGAGCGAGGACCACTCCGAGCTCGACCCGCTGCTGGAGGAGATCCGGTCCGTCGCGGGCGACCCGGCCGAGCTGGCCAAGCCGCTGCGCCGGCTGGCGGACCTGCTCGACGAGCACATCGAGGAGGAGGAGCGCACGATCTTCCCGATCATCATGCGGCACGTGTCCGGCAAGGACTGGGAGGAGCTGGAGCAGTACGTCCGCAAGGGCGGCGACGTGCGCTTCGAGCTGCCGAGGATCGAGCAGCACGCGCGGCCGGAGGAGATGGCGGAGCTGCGTGCGCTGGCCGGGCCCGTGCTGGTCGTCATGCTGGCGGTGCTGCGCCGCGCCCACCGGCGCCGCGAGCGCCTCATCTTCGGCGCCGCGTGAGCGCCGCGTCGTCGAGCCCACGGCGGGCGGCCTCCTCCCAGTGCGGGGAGCCGACCTGCCGGGCGACCTCGGCTGCCCGCAGGTAGTGGGCCCCGGCGTCGCCGGGCCGCCCCAGGAACACCGCCAGGTCGCCGAGCGTGTGCGCCACCGGCCCCAGCGTGACCGAGCCCGAGTGCAGGCCGGCCAGCTCGCCGTCGTACGGCAGGAGCAGCCGGTAGCACTCCCCGGCCACCTCCGGGTCGCCCAGCTCGATCGCGTTGTCCGAGCGGAGAGCCATGAACACGAGCCAGTAGTAGTCCCGGCGAGGGGCGCGTAGGGGAGCCCAGACCGCGCGGGCCTCCTCCGTGCGGCCGGCGCCGGTGAGCGCCCGCGCGTACAGCTCGCCGGCGTCCTGCGGCAGGCGTTCCCACAGGGCGGCGAGCTCCTCGACCGAGTCGTGGACCCGTCCCGCCGCCAGCTTGACCACGAAGCGGCCGACCGCTCCCACCATCGCGCCGTTGGCGTCACCGGTGCTGGCCAGCTGCTCCCCGAGCTGTGAGTAGACGCTCTCGGCCCGCTCGAACTCACCCCTGACCAGCAGGTGCAGGGCGTCGAGGAAGCCGAGGATGCCGAGGGCCAGGCCGAGCTGGCCGCTCGTCGACAGCTCCATGGCCTTGTCGGCGTGCCGGCGCGCCGTCGTCCAGTCGTTGCGGCCCAGCGCGGCCATGAGCAGCGAGAAGTGGCCGAGCGTCTGATAGCCGAGGAGCCCGGCGGCGGCCGAGGCGGCCAGCAGATCGTGCCCGAGCCTCTCCAGGTCGTCCCGCCTGTCCGGGGTCAGGCAGACCCAGTAGCGGCCGTTGAGCGCCATGCACCGCAGCCGCGGGTCGCCGAGGGCGTCCGCGATCGCCAGCGCCTCCCCACCGGCCGCCTCGATGCGCTCCGCGTCGTGTCCTTCGAGCGCGTGGCAGAGGGCGACGAGCATCCGGCAGCGCAGTTCCCCGGCCTCCGCGGGCAGCGACTCCTCGATCGCCCGGACGAGATCGGTGTCGAGCACGCGGTCCGGCTGGATGGTCCAGATGACCGGCGCGTCGAGCGAGGACACCGCCCGCGCCACCGCGTCCCTGCCGCCCATCCGGCGGGCGACCGCCAGCGCCCTCGTCCGGTTGCGCACCGCCGTGATCACGTCGCCCGCGTGCGCCTGCGCGGACACCAGACGGCACAGGAGGTCGAGGCGGACGTCCCGATGCGCGTCGTCGGTCCCCTCGCTCAGCAGGTCGAGCGCGCCCAGCGCGCCCTGCAGCAGCCCGGCCGCCTCCCTGTGGGCGTAGAGCGCGGCGGCCTGCCCGGCGGCCCGCGCCGCGTACTCGGCCGCCGTGAGGGCGGTCGCGGTCGTCGCGGCGGCGAGCGCGTGGTGCCCGAGCGCCCCCACGTCGCCAGGGCGCACCCGCTCCAGCGCCGTCAGGACCTTGCCGTGCATCCGCGCCCGGCGCAGCCGCGGGATGTCCTCGTACAACGTCTCGCGGACGAGCACGTGGGCGAACCGGACACGGCCGGGGCGGGGCTCCTCCAGCAGGCCGGACAGCACGCCCGCCTCCAGGCCGTCGAGCACCGTCTCCTCGTCCGCTCCCGGCAGGGCGACCAGCACGTCCGCGTCGGCCTCGCGACCGAGGACGGCGGCCGTGCGCAGCGTGGTCTGCGCCGTCGCGGGCAGCCGGGCGAGGCGGCGGCGGATGAGGTCGCGCACGCCGGGCGGCAGCGCGTGGGCCGCCGAGGGGCCGTCCACCGCGAGCAGCCGGGCCGTCTCGGTCACGAACAGCGGGTTGCCGCCGGTCCGCTCGGTGACCGTGCGCGCCGTGGCCTCGTCGACCTCCGTGCCGGAGCGTGCCGTGAGCAGGCGGGCCACCTCCGGCTCGCCCAGGCCGCCCAGGGTGATGTGCTCCACCGTCTGCACGGCGAGCGCAGCGGCGGTGGCCGTGAGGTCGTCGCCCGCCTCGGCCGGCCGATGCGTCAGCAGGACGAGGACCGGCGTCCGGGTCAGGCGGCCCGCCAGGTGACGCAGGAGCTGGAGGGTCTCCTCGTCGGCCCGGTGCACGTCCTCCAGCACGATCAGCAGCGGTCCGGGCACGCCCTCCAGGTAGTCGCCGGCCGCCCGCGCCAGCCAGAACTGGCCCACGGGCGCGGCGTCGTCGGTCAGCAGAGGCGCCAGCCGGGCCGCGGTCTCCGGCTCGGGCGGGCAGGTCGCGGACAGCTCCCGCAGCACCTCGCTCCACGCCCAGGCGGGCGGCACGCCGCCGGTCGTCTCGGGGCAGCGGCCGACCACGGTCTGCCAGCCGTCCCCGGCCAGGCGCCGCACGAGCGCGTCGGCCAGCGTGCTCTTGCCCGAGCCCGCCTCGCCACCGAGCCACACGATGCGGAAACCGGCCCCGGCCTGCTCGGCCGCGGCGGCCAGCCGGGACAGCTCCGCCGTACGGCCGACCATGCGGGGGGAAGCGGAGTCCGGGGCGGGCGCGGGAACCGGGATCACGAGCTCCGGAACTGCGGGGACCGCGTCGAGCGACTCGGCCTGCGCGAGGATGTCCGACTCCAGCGCGCGCAGGGCGGGCCCGGGGTCGACGCCGAGCTGCTCGGCGAGCAGGGTGCGCGTCCGGCGCAGGGCCGCGAGCGCCTCCCCCTGCCGCCCGGCCCGGTAGTAGGCGAGCGCGAGCAGCCGAACGGCGTTCTCCCGCAGGGGATGCGCGGTGAGGTGACGCTCCAGCTCCGGGACGACCTCGGCGTGACGGCCGAGCGCGAGCCCGGCCTCGGCGCGGTACTCCACCGCGACCGCCCGCAGCTCGTTCAGATGGACCACTTCGGGGACGGCCCACTCCTCCTCGGTGAACTCCGCGTACGCCGGGCCGGTCCACAGCGCCAGGGCCTCGTCCACGGCCTCCAGCGCGTTCGCGGGCCGCCCCTCGGCGAGCAGACCGGCGGCGGCCTCGACCAGCCGGGGAAAGCGCCAGGCGTCCACGTCGCCGGGCTCCAGCGCCAGGCGGTATCCGGGGGGAGCGCTGACCAGCACGCGGGCGGCGGCGCGGGGGGCGCGGTCCGGCTCCAGGGCCCGCCGCAGGTTCGACACGTAGACCTGGAGCGCGGCCAGCGCGCGCGGCGGCGGCTGCCCCCGCCACAGGTCGTCGACGAACCGGTCGGTCGACACCACGTGCCCCTGGGCGCCCACCAGCCGGGCCAGCACGGCGCGCTGGAGCGAGGTCCCGAGGTCCGCGGGGCGCCCGTCGACCTCTGCCGCAATTCGCCCCAAAACGCGCACTTTTACCATGACGGAGCAAGCATAGGGATCAGGCCGGATAGTGGTAATAGCCGAGCAGGTCGTCCAGAACGCTCACGTCGTCCATGCGAA
This sequence comes from Microbispora sp. ZYX-F-249, assembly GCF_039649665.1. Classification (NCBI taxonomy): domain Bacteria; kingdom Bacillati; phylum Actinomycetota; class Actinomycetes; order Streptosporangiales; family Streptosporangiaceae; genus Microbispora; species Microbispora maris. The sequence goes on from NZ_JBDJAW010000004.1 coordinate 92,969, forward strand.
TCCGTGTCCCGGTCGCGAACGCGTTGATCATCTTTCCCCCGCCGACGTACACCCCGACGTGGTGGGTCCTGCCCGGCCTGCCGTAGAAGACCAGGTCGCCGGGTTGCGGCACGCCGACCCGGCGCAGCCTGCCGAGGTGGTCGTCGGTGTTGCCTGGGCCGAGCACGTCCTCCCCGAAGGCCAGGCCGTACACCCAGCGGGTGAACCCCGAGCAGTCGAAACCGCGCGTCCGGCTCGCCGGGCAGGGCTTGATCGAGCCGCTGTAGCCCCGGCACGTCCCCTTCGACGGTCCCGGCCGCGCGGCGTGCCCTCCGCCCCACGAGTACGGAAGGGAGCCCTGCGCGGCGTACGCGACGGCGACGGCGCGGGACAGCTCCTCATCGAGCGGCGCCGACCCGGCGGCGGCCAGCGCGACGATCCCTCCGATCAGCAGCCGGCGCTTGATCCCCATGGATCGGGACAATAGCCACCCATCTTTTTATTGACCATGGAAGCTTTACCCCACTCGATCGACGCGCAGGAAGAGGATTGTTACTGTGAGTGCGGCTCAGCTCGTACGTTCATCGGCGTGTCGGTCGAAGCGCTTCGTCGGTCGCCCCGGACCTCCCGTCCCGTTCCCCGGTGGTCCCCGGCGCCAAGGAGAGCGAAGGGAACCACCGTGGAGACGTGGACGGCACAACCCCCTTCCCCCACCCGCTGGTGGGTGCTGGGGCTGCGCGGAGAGCTGGATCTCCACGCGGTCCGGCACCTGCGCGAGCCGCTGCGCACGCAGATCGAGGCCCACGGCCCGTGGCTGGCCATCGACCTGAGCGAGGTGCGGTTCATCGACACCACGGGCGTGGGGCTGCTCGTGCGCCTGGTGCACAACCTGCGTGAGAGGGACGGCGACCTGGCGCTCATCGCGCCGGGCGGCCAGGTGCTGCGCATCCTGCGCTGGACCAACCTGACCCGGCTGTTCCGCGTCCTCGACACCGCCGACGCCCTCGATTAGTTCGGCAGGATCTGCACCGGCGTGTCGCCGCCTCCCGCCGGACCGTCGCCCCCCGTGGGCGGCGTCACGGACACCAGCCCCCGGCAGCTTCCGCCACAGCCGCCGAACCGCTCGGTGTTGATCGGCGTGAACTCCGTCGCGGGCACGCCCCGCAGCGCCCGCAGCATCGTGTCCTTCCAGATCGGGCCGGGGACGCTGGCGCCGAAGACCGAGCCGTAGTAACGGCCGCCGATCGTGACGCCGTTCAGCTTGTACTTCGAGGTGCCACGGGGGTCGCCGAGGCTGACCGCGCCGGCCAGGTCGGGGGTGAACCCGGCGAACCAGGCCGAGGAGGAGTTGTCGTTGGTCCCGGTCTTGCCCGCCGCGTCGCGGCCGATGCCGCCCACCGCCGACATCGTGCCCTTGGTGAACACGCCCGACAGGATGTGCGCCGCCGCGTCGGCCACCTCGGGATCGAGGGCCTGCCGGCACTTCGGCTTGTAGTCGGTGCTCTTGCCCGTGCTGTCGGTGATCCGGGTGATCGCCATCGGCGCGCAGTACTTGCCGCGCGCGCCGATCGCGGCGTACGCGGTGGCCACGGTCACCGGGTCCATCTCGTTGATGCCGAGCGTGAACGTCTCGACCTCCTTGAGCGGGGCGCCGTCGGAGCGGTGGATGCCCAGCGACTTGGCCGTCTTGACCACCTCGCAGAGGCCGACCCGCTGCTCGAGCTCGACGAAGAACGTGTTGACCGACGCCCAGGTGCCGGTCTGCAGCGTCTTCCAGCCGGGAGCGCCCTCGTCGTTGGTGACCGTGTGGCTCGGGTCGCCGATGTTCTCGCCCGCGCAGTTCTTGAAGGCCGCGTAGCTCCGCGCGGTGTAACCGGCGCCCGCGCTGAAGCCGTCGTTGATCTTCATGCCCTGTTTCAACGCGGTGAGCAGGGTGAACGTCTTGAACGTCGAACCGGCCTGGAAGCCTATGCCGCCACCGTGCGCGACGTCGGCCACGAGGTTGTAGGACATCTGGTGCTTGCTCTTGCGCGTGCCGTACGGGCGGCTCGCGGCCATCGCCTTGATCGCCCCGGTGCCGGGCTGGACCAGCGCCTCGGCGGCGACGGGGTTGTCCGACGGGTGGACCCACTTCCTGATCGCCCGGTCGGCGGCGGCCTGCATCGTGGGGTCGATCGTGGTCCTGATGGTCAATCCGCCGCGGTTGAGGAACGCCAGGCGCTGCTTCGCCGTCTTGCCGAAGTCGGGGTTGTTGAGGATCTCGTTGCGCACGTAGACGCAGAAGTACGGATACTTGCTCGACTCACAGCCGCCGGGCAGCGGGGTCCCCTTGTAGCCGAGCCTGGCCTTCTTCGCCTCGGCCGCCTGCTCCTTGGTGATCTTGCCGAGCTCGGCCATCCGGTCGAGCACGACGTTGCGCCGCTTCAACAGCCGGTCGCGGCTGGTCTTGCCCAGGTTGGGGTCGGTGGCGTTGGGGTCCTGCACCGCCCCCGCCAGCGTCGCCGCCTGCGGCAGCGTAAGCTCGCTCGCGCTGATCCCGAAGAACCGCTTGGCCGCCGCCTCGACGCCGTACGCCCCCGCGCCGAAGTAGGCGATGTTGAGGTACTTCTCCAGGATCTGGTCCTTGGAGTACTTCTTCTCCACGCCCATCGCGTAGCGCAGCTCGTTGAGCTTGCGGGCGTAGCTGGCCTCCAGGGCCTTGTTCTTCTCCTCCTCGGTGTCGGCGGCGTTGAGCAGCACCTGCTTGACGTACTGCTGGGTGATCGAGGAGCCGCCCTGGGCCACCCCGCCCGACTGCAGGTTCGTGGCCAGGGCGCGGAGGGTGCCTTCGATGTCGATCGGGCCGTGCTCGTAGAACCGGTAGTCCTCGATCGAGATGATGGCCGTCTTCATGATGTCGGCGATCTTGTCGGACGGCACGACCTCGCGGTACTGCTCGTAGAACCGCGCGATCTCGCGGCCCTTCACGTCCTGGATGACCGAAACCTGCGCCAGCGGGGGCTCGGCGAGATCCCGTGGCGCGATGCCCACGTCCTCGACGGCCGACACCAGCCCGACGCCCGCGCCTCCCACAGCCGGCAGCGCGATGCCCGCGACCAGCACGCCGGCCGCCGCTCCCATGGCGGCCAGACGCAGCACCTTCCCCGTGGCGTTCACTAAGTCCTCCCCCAAATGGCTATAGACAAGGTTATGGGGCCGTAAAACGCGATCGGCCCCATAACGAGTTGTTACGGCAGCCGGCCGAGGCCGCGCGCGAGCACGGTGGCCGTCTTGGCGACGACCTTGTCGTCACCGGAGCCGTCGGCCGCCAGGCGGTTGGTGTAGATCGCCATGATGATCGGGGCGGCCCCCTTGGCCGGCCAGACGACGGCGATGTCGTTGGCGGTGCCGTACGTCCCGCCGGTGCCGGTCTTGTCGCCGACGATCCACGTCTTGGGCAGCCCGGCGCGGATGCGCGCGTCCCCTGTCGTGTTGTCGCGCAGCCACCCGATCAGCCGGGAGCGGTCCTTCGCGCCGAGCGCGTCGCCGGCGGTGAGCGCGCGCAGATCGCGGGCGATCGACGCGGGCGTGGTCGTGTCCCGCCGCTCCTTGGGCGACCACTCGTTGAGCTCGGTCTCCCACCGGTCCAGCCGCGAGATCGGGTCCTTGAGCGTGCGGAAGTAGCGGGTGAGCCCCTCCGGCCCGCCGATGCGCTTCAGCAGCATGTTGCCGGCGGTGTTGTCGCTGTAGATGACCGCCGCCCGGCACAGCTCGGCGAGGGTCATGCCGTCCTTCACGTGCTTGGCGGTCTCCGGCGAGTACGGCTTCAGCTCGTCGGCCGTCCAGTGGACGACCTTCTTCGTCAGCTCCCGGTCGGTGGTGCGGTCCAGCACCGCCGCGGCGGCCACCGCCTTGAAGGTGGACGCCAGCGCGAACCGCTCGCCCGCCCGGTAGCCGATCGTCTTCCCGGTCGCCGTGTCGATCGCGTACGCGCCGATGCGGCCCTTGAAAGACGTCTCCAGCGCGCGCAGCGCGGCGGCCACGTCCGTCGGGGGCGCGGCCGGTGCGGCGGCGGCCGGGGTCGCGGCCGGGGCGGCGCCGACCAGGACGAAGACCGTCATCGCGGCGGCTTTCACCGTCACCGGGTGTCCCATGGATGTCCTCGCTCTCGTGCGTCGGTGATCTGTCAGACGCAGGAGCAAACCAGAGGGTTCGGAACAAGTCCAATATTCATATGGACACCCGGCCGATATCGGTTCACATATGAGACCAGCTCAGAGCGGCGGGGCGAAGTGGCGGCCGGCGGCGACGAGATCGTCCACGGCCCGCGCCGCGGCGGCGAGCCGCTCCCCCGGCGATCCGGCGACGACGACGTGCGGGAGGCCGCGCCGGGACAGCTCGGCGCGCAGCCGCCGGTCCATCTCGTGCCTGACGTGCTCACCGTCGCGCCAGCCGTCCTGCTCGAAGGGCACGCCGTCCACGGACGTGTGGATCCACAGGTCGTGCCGGGCCCGCTCGTGGACGCGCAGGACGTCCGCGCTCACCGTGCCGAGGTAGCGCTCGTGCCACAGGGCGGTGGCGAGCGCGTCGGTGTCGCAGAACAGCACGGGCGAGCCGACCCGCGCCGCCGCCTCCTCCCAGCCGAGCTGCCGGTGCGCGATCAGCGTGAACTCCTCCGGCTCCCACTCCAGGTCGTCGAGCCACGGCTCGGGCGCTCCCGCCTTCTTGGCCGCCCGGCGGGCCAGGGCCAGCTTCTCCTCACAGTAGGTCCTGCCGTACTCGGGCACCCAGCGGGTCGCGGACCAGACGCCGCCGCGTGCGGCGTAGTGGGCGGCCAGGGCGCGGGCGAGCGTGGTGGTGCCGGTGGACTCGGCTCCGACGACGACCACCCGCCAGGCGAGGTGGGCGCGTACGGCGGGGCTCAGCCAGGGCCAGGCGGCCACCGGGTCGTCGCGGACCATCGTCCCGCTGACCGGGTGGCGGCTGCGGTCCGGATCGACCGCGACGTGCACGCCGCCGAACCTGCGGGCCAGCTCCGGCCCGTACGCCTCGGAGGAGAAGACGGCGTCCACGTCGGGCGCGCCGCCGCCGTGGGCGAGCGCCAGCGCGTGCCGGAACGCCTCGACGTGTGCGGCCCAGACGTCCGGGTCGTCGTAGTCGATCTCGACGTCGTCCACGACCGGCGCCACCACCACGTGCGGCTGCGGATGGGCCTCGCGCAGCCACGCCGTACGCAGGGCGAGCGGGATGCTCTCCACGCTCGAGGCGGCCACGACCACCGTGACCAGCGCGCAGTGCCCGGCGGCCGTGTCGACGAGGTGGTGGTGGCCCGCGTGCGGCGGATAGAACTTCCCGATCACCAGCCCGTGCGCGTAGCGGGTGCTCATTGCGCCACCGCCGCGTCGGGGGCGGGGACGGGCCGGGCGGCCAGGTCACGCCGCCAGGCGACCAGCCCGGCCACGCACAGCGCGAGGAACAGCACGTAGAGGACGCTGGTGAGGTAGAGGTCCTTGTACGCGTAGAGGGGGATGTAGATCAGGTCGACCGCGATCCACAGCCACCACGACTCGACCCGCTTGCGGCACTGTCCGTAGGTCGCCATGAGCGACAGGGCGGTCGTCAGGGCGTCCCAGAACGGGACGGCCGAGTTGGTCCAGGCCGCCAGCGCGGCGGTGAGCAGCCCGGTGGCCCCGGCGCCGGCGAGGGCGAGCCACACCCATTCGGCGCGGCCGGTCCTGGTGACCACGAGCGTGGTCCGCCCGGCCCCGCCGTAGAGCCACTGCCACCAGCCGTACAGGCCGAGGACCACGTAGACGATCTGCAGGCCCGCGTCGGCGTACAGGCCCACGGCCAGGAAGACCAGGCCCAGGAGGACGACGTTCGCGACGCCGATCGGCCAGTTCCAGATGTTCTGGCGGGCCACCAGCCAGACGGTGAGCGCTCCCGTCACGAACCCGAGCAGCTCGGCCCAGCTCGTCGACACGCCGCCCAGGGTGATGGCGGGCTCCAGGAGGGGCCCCAGCAGATCGGTCAGTGCCACCACGACCTCCTTAATCGTCAGTGTGACGATAACAAGGGATCGCGATCAGGGAAACATGGACGACGTATCCGGCGGCGGCGCCCACGGCGTACCAGAACAGGTCGGGGGCGTTGAAGGTCGTGCCGAGCGCCAGCCGGGCCAGCGCGCTGTGCGCCGACAGCTCGGCCGGCACGCCGGTGAGCTGGGCGAACTCGACCAGCCAGCTCAAGCAGAGCGCCACGGCCGCCACCGCGACCGGCCGGGCGCGCGGCGCGGCCACGACCACCAGCGCGTACACGAGGAGGGTGTAGAGGAGGTCGCCCGCGTACTTGCCGACCGCGCCCGGCAGCAGCGCCCGGACCGCCAGGCCCGCGCCTACGACGACCACGGCGGCGGCCAGGGCGGCGAGCCGGCGATGCGGGGAATGCGGCGGATGCGGCATCCGGGCACCGTATCGGGGCCGGTCGTCAGGGGACCCGGTGGTAGCGCACCCAGATGTCTCCGCCGATGTGCCCGGACAGCCGCAGCACGACGCCGTCGGGGTCGGGCGGCACGGGAGAGGTGTTGTGCACGCGCCTGTGCCGGATCCACCCGCCGGAGGTCACCTCGTCGGCGACGACCCGCCAGCCGAACGGGACCCGGATGACGACGTCCCCGAACATCGAGTCGCAGCGGACGGTCATGCCGATCTCCCGGTGCGGGCAGTCCGCGTACCGGAAGTCGACCACCGCCGTCCGCCAGGTGCAGTCGAGCGTGATCCGCGGCGGCACCCTCCAGCGCCCGGTCTTCCTGACGGCACGCGTGCCGCGGGTGAACAGCAGCAGATCGTCCGCCGGCTCCGATCGCACCTCGGGCGCCCGCGTCCCGGGCAGGTCCGCGACCAGGGCCTCCAGCTCACCGTAGGTGCGCGCGGCGTACAGACGGTCGAGCCGATCGGTCAGCTCGTCCAGGGTGATCCGGCCCTCGCCGACGGCGGCGCGCAGCCTGTCCGCGGTCCGGTCCCTGTCCCGGTCCCCGGCGCGTAATTCCGCCTGGTCGCCCACAAGTGAGCAGTTTAGTAATCGGCATTCCAGGGTCGCCAGGTTCATATATCCGAAATAGCGGTACTCGTCGGCCCGAAATTTCGGGAGCGCATGCGAAAAATCACGTGATGGAACGATCTAGCCGGAAAAACGATCGCTAGTTAAACTCCGAGTCAGCTTCGGCCGCCCGTCTCGGGTGGCCGTTCGCCCGTCGCCCAACGGGGAGGGCCCGTGCCCTCCCATGCCCCGGGGCGGCGCGGCTCCTCCACGCCCTGAGCGGCGGGGCCTCACAGGTCTCCATGGAGGTGTCGTGTCGAGGAAGCCCCCACCTGCCTACTTACGGACCACAGCGGTCGTCGCCGGCCTCGGCCTGGTGACGGCGATGATCCCGGCGGCCTCCGCCGCCGCCGACCCGAGCCCCACCCCGTCGCGGTCGTGGAGCGCCACGGCCGTGACGGGCGCCGAGCGCGTCCAGGGCGCCAAGTCACCCAGCGGCAGGCTCGCCAAGAGCGACCCCGCCCTGCTCGCCTCGCAGTCGCCGGAACGGACGAGCGTCGTCGTCAAGCTCGACTACGACGCGCTCGCGGCCTACAAGGGCGGCCTGCCGGGTCTGCCCGGCACCAGCCCGTCGGTCACCGGCAGAGCGCTCAACCTGAAGAGCGGCGACGCGGCGAAATACACCAAGCACATCGAGAGCGTCGAGAACACCTTCCTCGGCGAACTCGGCGCCAAGATCCCCGGCGCCAGGGTCGGGCAGAAGCTCCGCACGGTCTACGGCGGCGTCGCCCTGACACTGCCCGCCAACAAGGCCGCCGAGCTGCTGAAGCTGCCCGGCGTGGCCGCCGTGCAGGAGGACAAGCGGGAGCAGCCCCTCACCGACTCCAGCCCGGAGTTCATCGGCGCGACCACCGTCTACAACCGGCTCGGCGGCGTGAAGTCGTCGGGCAAGGGCGTCATCGTCGGCATCCTCGACACCGGCGCGTGGCCGGAACATCCCTCGTTCGCCGACCCCGGAACGCTTCCGGCTCCCCCGCCGAGGGCGGACGGCACCGCGCGGACGTGCGACTTCGGCGACAACCCGCTGACGCCGGCGGCCGACCCCTTCCGGTGCAACAACAAGCTGATCTCCGGGCAGCCGTTCCTGGAGACGTACAACGCGGTCGTGGGCGGGGAGATGTACGGGGACAGCGCCCGTGACTCCAACGGCCACGGGACGCACACCGCCTCCACGTCGGCGGGCGGGCCGGTCGACCACGCCGACCCGCTCGGCATCGACCGCGGCGCGATCCACGGCATCGCGCCCGCGGCGCACGTCGCGGTCTACAAGGTCTGCGGCGCGGAGGGCTGCTACCAGTCCGACTCGGCGGCCGCGGTCGCACAGGCCATCGCCGACGGCGTGCGGGTCATCAACTTCTCGGTCGGCGGCGGCGCGGACCCCTACAGCGACCCGGTCGAGCTCGCGTTCCTCGACGCGTACGCGGCGGGCGTGTTCGTGTCGGCCTCGGCGGGCAACTCGGGACCGGGCGCGGCGACGACGGACCACCGTGGCCCGTGGGTGACCACCGTTGCGGCCTCGACGCAGAGCCGCACCTTCCAGTCGACGATCACGCTGACCGGCGGGCCGTCGATCAAGGGCGCGTCGATCACGGCGGGCGTCGCCTCGCCGCTGCCCGTGGTGCTCGCGTCGGCCCCGCCGTACAACGACGCGCTGTGCGTCGGCACCCCGCCCCCGGGGCTGTTCGCCGGGAAGATCGTCGCCTGTGAGCGCGGCCCGAACCGGGTGCTCAAGGGAGCGCAGGTCAAGAAGGGCGGCGCCGCGGGGATGATCCTGTACAACTCCACCCCGCTCGACGTCATGACCGACAACCACTGGCTGCCGACGGTCCACATCGACAAGCCGGAGACCGACGTGCTGCTCGCCTGGCTGAACTCGCACCCGGGTGCGACGGCGAGCTTCACCCAGGGCGAGAAGGCGACCTGGCAGGGCGACGCGATGACGACGTTCTCCTCGCGCGGCCCGGGCGGCGACTTCCTCAAGCCCGACGTCACCGCGCCCGGCCTGCACATCCTGGCGGGCACCACCCCGACGCCGGAGTCGGAGCTGGAAGGCCCTCCGGGCAACCTGTACCAGGCGATCGCGGGCACCTCGATGTCGTCGCCGCACGTGGCGGGCGCCGGCGCGCTCGTGTTCGCGCTGCACCCGGACTGGACGCCCGGCCAGGTCAAGTCGGCCCTGGAGACCACCGCGACGACCAAGGTCACCAAGCAGGACCGGACCACCCCGGCCGACCCGTTCGACTACGGCGGCGGCCGCATCGACCTGAGCAAGGCGGGCGACGCGGGCCTGACCCTCGACGAGACCGCGGCGAACTACGCGGCTTCGGCCGCCGATCCGCTGAACCGGATCGATCTCAACCTGCCGTCGGTCAACGCGCCCGTCATGCCGGGCGTGATCAGCGCCAAGCGCACGCTCGTCAACGCGACCGGCAAGACGCTGATCTACACCGCTACGGGCACCACCGTCAGCGGGGCGAACATCACCGTGCTGCCGCCGCTGTTCACGGTGAAACCGGGCAAGAGCCAGAAGATCACGGTCGTGATCACGGCGCCCGACCTGCCCGACGGGCAGTACTTCGGCCAGGTGAACCTCAAGCAGGTCGGCGGCGACCGGGAGCAGCACCTGCCGGTGGCCTTCTACCGGCAGGAGGGGGCCGTGCCGATCGACCAGACCTGCGCGCCCGGCACCATCGCCAGGAACACGGGCGAGTCCACCTGCACGGTCACCGTCCAGAACAACACCCTGGAGGACACCGAGGTCACCGCGGTCAGCACGCTGGACCTCAAGCTGCGGCTGAACGGCGTCACCGGCGCGACCAAGATCGGCAGCCAGATCGTGACGGCCAAGAGCACGCTCCCCGGCAGGCAGCCGGACAAGCCGACCATCGCACCCGGCGAGAGCCCGGCCGGCTACCTGCCGCTGGCGGCCTTCGGCATCGCCCCGACCCCCATCGGCGACGAGGAGGCGCTGAACTTCACCGTCCCGGCGTTCACCTACGCCGGCCGTACGTTCACCAGGATCGGCGTCGTCTCCAACGGCTACACGGTGGCGGGCGGCACGAACGGCGCGGCGGACATCCAGTTCGCCCCGCAGACGCTGCCCGACACGGCCCCGCCGAACGGCGTGCTCGCGCCGTACTGGACCGACCTGAACGGCACCGGGGCGCCGGGCGTCTACGTCGCCTCCCTGACCGACGGCGTGAGCAGGTGGCTCGTCGTCGAGTGGCAGGTCAACCTGTACGGCACGAACAGCCGCAAGGTCTTCCAGCAATGGATCGGGCTGGGCGGCGCCGAGGACATCTCGTTCGCCTACAACCCGGGCAACCTGCCGGGTGACCCCGGGGCGGCCTACGGCCTGACCGTCGGCGCCGAGAACGCGGAAGGCAACGCCGGCAGCCAGATCAGCGGCCCGCCGACGCAGGACTACCGGATCACCAGCACGCCGGGCGCCCCCGGCGGCACGCTCAGCTACTCCTTCACGGTCAAGGGCGTGTCCCCGGGCACCGGCAGCGTCACGACCGGAACCTCCACCCCCCAGGTGAAGGGCATCACGGTCGAGGTCGACAAGATCACCGTTCAGTAGGGATACCCGGGGCCCGGCGGACCAGCGCTGTCCGCCGGGCCCTCCCGTTGCCGCCGGTCAGCCGGCGGCGGCGATCTGGGCGCGTACGGCGGGGCTGAGCCCGGCCAGAAGGCGCTCGGCGCGGCCGTCCGTGGTCGCCCGCAGCAGGGCCGCGGTGACGGGCGGGGGCACGTACTCCAGCACCTGCCGGGCCCGCCGGGTCGTCATCGCCTCGACCAGCCGGACCGCGGCGGGCGTGACGCCGAGCGCGTTGAGGATGTCCGCGGCGACCCGGTCGGCCACGTCCGCCAGAATGCTCGCGCCCCGGCTCGCCGGCATCTGCCGCAGCAGCGCGGCCGCTCCCGCGGCGGTCATGTGGCCGACCACCCGTCCCGCCTGGCCGGCCGGCAGCAGGGCCAGCACCTCGGCCGCCCGGGAGGGATCGTCCGTCATGGCGTCCAGCGCCTGTCCGGCCGCACCGGGCGTCATCGCGGCCAGCGCCGCGGCGGTGCCGCGTGAAGAGGAGCCGTACGGGGAAGATCCGCGCGGCGGCGACGGCGGCTGCTGTGGTGCAGGTGGCGGTGAGTGTGGCGGCCGCCTCGGCGGCGTGGACCGCGGCGGGGCGAGGATCGCCGCCAACCGGCGGTCGAGTTCGGCCGCCCCGATCCGGAGGCCGGGGTCCTTCCTGAGCAGCCCGGCGATCACGTCGTACAGCGGCCCGGGGCGGCGAGGCGGCGGGAGAGCGTCGTTGCAGACGGCGTGCACGGTCGCGTAGGGGTTGTCCCGCCGGAAGGGCGAGTAGCCTTCCAGCGCGCAGAAGAACGTGATTCCCAGCGCCCACAGATCGGCGGCCGGTCCCACGGTGCGCCCGTCGACCCGCTCGGGCGCCATGAACTCCGTGGTGCCGAGCAGGGTGCTGCGTGAGGTGAGCCCGCTCTCGCCGGCGATGTGGGCGATGCCGAAATCGACCAGAACCGCCTTGCCGTCGTGCCCCACGACGATGTTGGCGGGCTTGACGTCGCGGTGCAGCACGTGCGCGGCGTGCGCGGCCGTCAGCCCGGCCAGCACCTCGCGTCCCATGGTGGCGATCTCGCGCTCGGACAACCGCCGCCGCCGGATCAGGTCCTCCAGGGAGCCGCCCTCGACGTGGACCATGACGATCCACGGCGAGCCGCCCTCCTCGAAGACGTCGTAGATCCCGGCGATCGCGGGATGCCTGATGCGAGCCAGGGATCGGGCCTCCCGCAGAGCCCTCGCCCGCTGGACCTCGATCGCCTCCCCGTACGGCGTCAGGGCGACTTCCTTGAGCGCGACGAGCCGGCCGAGCATCCTGTCCTTCGCGAGCCAGACCGTGCCCATGCCGCCACGGCCGAGCTGGGACCTCAGCTCGTAACGGTCCCTGATCACCCGCCCCGGGCTCGCCATGGGAACGTCAGTCGTCATCGGGCAGCAGCTCGACTCCCCCGTGGCGCTCCGCGCCGGCCCGCGGCACCCGCATGGTCCTGTCGTCCGGCATCCGTCTCAGTTCCTGGTCCTCCAGCGAGTCGTACACGTCGGTCTCGCCGACGGTCTCCGCCCGCGTGCCGGTCGGGCCCGCCGGGTACGGCGCGCCGTCCCCGGGGACGTTCACGACCGGCTGAGGGCCGGTTTCGCCCGTACGGGACCAGATGCGCCAGACGTCCTGGGAGCGGGCCGAGGGCGGGACGGACGTCCCCGGACCGGCCGTGCCGGGCGAGGCGAAGGTGCCCCGCGCGTCCCGGAACTCGTGCTTCTCCGCCAGCGCGAGGACCTTCTCGTAGTTGCCCGGCCGCTGCATCAGCTTGACCGCGATCGGCAGGCACTCGATCAGGAGGAACAGCAGGAACAGCAGCAGGCGGGTGACGCTGAGGCTCGGGTCCTTGCCGGTGATCTCGTTCAGCGCCTGGATGCGGATGAGCAGGCCGTTGGTCGCCATGTTCTCCGCGTCGAAGGACGCCTGGAGGTCGGCCTGCCGCTTGATCCCCGCGTCGAGCTGCGCCTTCGCCTTGGGCAGGGCCTCCCGCGCGCTGGCGAGACGGGCCTGCTTGGCCTCCTCGCTACTCGCGCTCAACTCGCGCTTGCGGCTTTCGATCTGCCGGTTGATCAGGTCGATCCGCCGCTTGTCCTTCTCGTACGCGCGCCGGCTGTCCTGTGCGAGGGGACCGTCGCCCTTCTTCGGGCACGAGGGTCCTCCGTACAACTGGCACTGCCACTCGTCGTAGTGCTTGTCGGCCAGTTTCTGCTGTCTGGCGCGTTCGACGGTCAACGCCTTGACGGCCGGGTCCTGCTCGGTGTCGATGGGCACGTCGCCCCCGGAGGAGATCACCTTCTCCAGATCCGCCACCTCCTTGCGGAGCTGGCCGACGTCCTTGCCGACGTTGCCCTGCTGCTGCTGCGCGACGAACACGTCCGCACGCCGCTGCTTGATTTGCACGATTTGCGCATCGATCTCGGACCGGAAAATCTGCAGCACCAATGGCGTCGAGATGACGAAGCCGAGCAGAAGTGCCATGAGAACGCGCGGAACGGCCAGCGGCCAGCGGCGCGGGGCGTCCGCCCTCATCGTGGTGACCAGCCAGCGGTCGAGGCTCAGGATCATCAGGCCCCAGACGAGCGCCGCGATGACCGCCAGGACGACGTTGACGCCCAGGGCGCTGTTCAGGGCGAACGTCATCGAGACGACCGCGAGGACGGCCGTGGTGAGCACGGCGCCGCCGATGCCCTCGAACTTCCCGTACTCCGTCGGGCACCGTTGGAGCACCTCCGGCCGCGCTCCGGACAGCGCAATCAGAAACCGTCTCATGTTTCTCCTCGCCTATGCGGCCCCCACCTGGAGTGCCATGTCGCAACGTGGCATGACGCACGCGACGCGGGCTATCGTAGATCCCCGTCATCGGATTGCGGGAAAATGACAATTATTCGCCGCAACGACACAACAAGAAGCCTAGCGTTATGACAAGTCGTCTCTTCGTAGCTGCCAACTAGACATTATGGAACGTGGGCGACAAATAGGACGATAACCGGAGGACTCGTGCCAGAGCCCGACAAGGCTCTGCTTCGCAAGGCCGTCGCCCGGGCCGTTGCGGGGCTCACCGCCACCGGCCGCCTCACGATCGTCGAGGTCGCAGCCGACGCAATGACCGTCTTCCGGATCCACCGGGACGACAACGGCAGACCTCGCTGCCACTACTGGTCGCTGTCATGGGGCGACCTGACCTCCGAACACGGGTGGGCGGACGAGTCCACCCGGCAGGCCGTGCTCCGGGCCGCCGACCTGCCGTCCGCCGACGAGGTCGTCCTCGTCTGCTCGTTTCCGGACGGCGCGGAGGCGAACCGGGTGCTCGGCTGGCTGAGCGAGGCGCGGCCCGCCGCCGTCCACCCCGTCGACGGGCCGGTCACCGCGGTCATCGAGGACGTCCTGGCCACCGACCCCCTGTCGCGGTCGTACGACCTGGTCGTGATGCGTGCCGACCATCCGAGCGGGCGCCTGCGGCTGGGGAGCAAGCAGCTGTTCCCGATCGGCGCCGTCCCCGGCACGCGGGCCGAGGTGACCGTCCGCTGCGAGCCCGGCGACGAGTACGGCACGGCGTTCGCCGTGGTCACCTGGCAGGGCCGGGAGCCCAGGCTGCTTTCGGTGCACAGCGCCAGGCTCACCCCCGGGCGTTACCCGCTGACGGCCGAGCTGATCCGGCCGGGAAAGGTGCGGTTCACCGGCCTGGGCGAGCTGACGCGCGACCCGCGCGACTGGGGCGACCTCGTCGCCGCGGTGCCGTCACAGTTGCCGCCCCGGGCCGGACCGGCGCATCTGATCTGCGCGGTGGAGGTGTGCGGGCCGGACGCGAAGGTGGAGGAGCGGCTGAGCCGGGTGCGCCAGGTGGTCAATTTCCTGTCCGCCGAGCTGGCCGGCCTCCTGCGGGTCTCCCTCGTGGCGTACGGCGCGCACTCCTACGACGACCGGTCGGCGGGAGAGCATCCGGTGGAGGTCGCCGCCTGGCAGGTCGCGCCCGAGCACGCTCTGGCCGCGCTGGAACCGCTGGAGGACCGCGGCGCGATCACCGAGGGCTATCCCTATTACCCGCACGCCGCCCAGGTGGAGGACATGCTGGACGCCGTGGCCCGGCGACTCCCGACATCGGAACACATGCGCACGGTCCTGCTCACCGTCGGCGACCGCCCGCCGCACCCGGTGCGCGCGAACCGGTCGTTGATCCTGCCCTGCCCGCATCCGCACGACTGGCAATCGCTCCTGAGTCGCGTCCAGCACCGGCCGGACACCCTGCTCGCCGCGATCTGCGACCGCCGGGACGCCTCCGCGCACCCGGCCTGGCGTCAGCTCGGCGCGAACGCCGTCGCGCATCTCGATGCCCTCGACATCCGGGGGCTGGCCACCGATCTGGGGCTGAGCGCGCCCGCCGCCCTCCCCATCCCGTTCCCCCTCCTCGACGAGACGGAGTGAGACCAGGCATGCAGTCCGATCCGGCGCCGGGACCACCGGCACACGACATCGCGATGTGGGGCGCCCCGGGCAGTGGCAAGACCACGCTTCTGGCCGCCCTGAACATCGCGCTGATGCGGCGGCATGACGACTGGAAGATCATCGGGTCCGACGCCGCCTCGTCCGACTACCTCATCGAGCGCACGAACGCGCTGTCGAGCGGGAAGGTCTTCCCCGAGGCGAGCCAGAGCCTGGAGCACTACCGCTGGACGCTGGTCGGGCCGACCGAGCGGCACAAGCGCCGGTGGTGGCGCAGGCTCCGGCCCGCCCCGCCGCTGAAGATCGGCATCAGCATGGTCGACGCGCCCGGAGGTCTGTTCAGCGCGGCCCCCCTCCGTACGGGGACCGGCTCCGGAAGTGTCGAGGACCCGCGTCGCCGCCTCATGGACAACCTGGTGAAGAGCCGGGGCCTGGTCTTCCTTTTCGACCCCATCCGGGAGTTCGAGCTCGGTGACGCCTTCAACCACCTGCACCCGCCGCTCACCCGCCTGGCCGAGAAGATGCTGGAGACCGGCGAACTCCGGGACGGGAAGCTCCCCCATCACGTCGCCGTCTGCATCACCAAGTTCGACGACCCCCGCGTGCTCGAGACCGCGGAGAAGCTCAACCTGCTCGACCCCGCGCCGGACGACGAGTACGGATTTCCCCGCGTGAGCAGCGAGGACGCCCGGGACCTGTTCCGCGCGCTGTGCGAGGTGTCCGCGAGCGGCAACGCGGACATGGTCGTCAACGCCCTGGACCAGTTCTTCGACCGCACGCGCGTCGAGTTCTTCGTCACCTCGTCGATCGGCTTCTACGTACGGCCGCAGACCAAGACGTTCGACTGGCACGACTACCAGAACCTGCTGCCCGAGGCGGGCAGGGACCTGCGCATCCGGGGACAGGTCCATCCCATCAACGTCGTCGAGCCCATGCTGTGGCTGGGGCGGCACCTCGCCGCCGGCGGCTC
Source organism: Microbispora sp. ZYX-F-249 (assembly GCF_039649665.1). Taxonomy (NCBI): domain Bacteria; kingdom Bacillati; phylum Actinomycetota; class Actinomycetes; order Streptosporangiales; family Streptosporangiaceae; genus Microbispora; species Microbispora maris. The sequence goes on from NZ_JBDJAW010000004.1 coordinate 109,049, forward strand.
CCGGTGATCGGATTCGAGTGGGCGCTGGAAGGCAAGCGGCCCGGCAGCTACGACGAATACGGTCTGCTGAACTGGAGCGACGGACGGCTCGACTACGAGGTGTTCGAGAAGCTCAGGGACCGCTACACCACGGGTACCGCCGTCGACCTGCCGCAGGTGACGATCGGGACCGCGAAGGTCAGCGAGAACGGGGAAATATCCCACTATGTGGTCCTGGCGATTCGTGAGTGGTCCGGTCACCACGACTTCGCCAACCGCAGGATCGCCTACACCCGCTGGTTCTACGTGCCGTACGAGCAGCTCGTCGACCGGCCCGTGTCCTACACGGCGCTCTACACCGCCTTCGCCGCGTTGCCGCTCGAGCCGCGGCCTCCGCTGACCGTCGACGTGCCACCGTACGATCCGGAGGCGGTCTCTCCCGGGCCGGACGCGCTCTCGGCGGCGGCGCTGCTGCTGAACGGCCGGCCGGTGTGCGTGGTGGGCGCCGACGCCGTCCCCATGATCGACCGGCTGCGGTTCGTGGACACCGTCGCGGCGCTGCTGCCGTACGGGACGCGGACCAGGTTCACCGCCGCCACCTGGACCAGCAGCACGACCGAGCACACCATCAAGCTGTCGTTCGCGCGGTACGCCCCCGAGGGAGGGCAGACGGTGGTGTGGGGACACGCGGCCGAGAGCGTCCGCGACCAGACGGCCTCGAAACTCTGCCACCAGTTCTACACACGGTCCGACGTCCCCGTGGCGACGATGGTCGCGAGGCTCGCCCGCGGCACCGAGCCGCTGTCGCTCGAGAAGGACCGGCCCAAGGTGCTCAAACTGGTCGAACTGTCCGGCAGCGCGGTGCCCGAGATCGAACCCTCTCCGGACCCTCCCCCCGCCCCGCCCGCGGGTCCCGCGGACACCACGGTGGCGTACCGGAACGGCGCGGGAAACCCCTTCATCGAGGCGCTGGCCGACGCGCTCATGTACGCCAAGGACGTCCGCGGCGCGGTCGAGGAACTGGCGCGTACGGGCACGACCCCCACGGCGCGGCAGCACCTCCAGCGGGCCCTGCTCCAGCGCAACTGCTTCCGCGGCGTGATCGATGCGCGTAGTGACGCGAGCGTCCTCTACAGACGGCTCGTGGACGCGGCCTTTCCGCTCGAGGACATGGGGAGGCGGTCCAGCCAGGACATGGCCGACGCCCTCATCTGTTCGGACACCACCCCCGAGACCGTCCGGCGGCTGCTCACCTCTCTCATGGGCGAGCCGCCGCCCGAGCGCCGGTGGACCTGGCGGGCTCTGAACCGGCGAGCGCGTCTGACGGTGACCCTGGCGGGAACGGCCCTGCTCATCGTGGTGTCCGTCGTGGCCGTCTTCCTGGCTCTGGGCGACGCCGGCGAATCCTCCCCGGAGAAGTTCGCCCCTCCGCCGGTGGTCGTGCAGGCGCCCGCGGAGCAGCAGTACGCCGCCGAGGCCTTCGCCGAGATGCTCCGCCGCGACGGCTACGCCCCGGCCATCGAGACCCTCGATCCCGCGACCGTCACGCCGCGCGCCGAAGTGCCGACCGTGACGATCGCCTACGACCTCGACGTCCTCCGGGCGGTCAGCGGCGGCCGGTACTCCGGCAGGGACGTGCGGGCGGAGCTGCAGGCTCTGGGCCTCAGCGAACTGGCGGACCTGCGGGTGACCGATCCCGACGTCCTGCTCGTCAATGACGACATCAAGCCCGAAAGGTTCCTCGACCATCCCGAGAAGGGCGACGAGGTTCTCATCCGCGACACCCTCGGCGCGGAACAGCTGAACGCGCTGCGTGATCGGGGCGTCCTGCTGCACCCCTCGTCGCCCGAGGATATTTCGCGTCGGCTCGCGGAGCACTCCGCCGACGCCGCGATCGTCCCCGAGAGCGTGAGCGCCTACGAGGGCTACCGGCCCTCTGCTGTAGGTGACCTGCCGCTTCCGCAGCGCAGGATGGTCGTGCTCGTCAACAACGCGGCGGGCGACGGGATAAAACAGGATCTGCTACAGGTCACCCGGGCGGCGGATCTCGGACACGCCCCTCCGGGCGACCTCAAGGCGGCCGCGAAGGCCCTCATCGACACGATCGCTCCGGTGGTGGAACCGGCGACCCTCGAAGAGCCGGCGAAAGGAAGCAACTCCTTCCCGTACGTCCTCTTCTTCGTGGCGGTCGCCATCGCCTTCGTGGCGGTGGTGCTGTGGATGTGGGGTCCCGACCGGATCGGCGGCCACCCCCTCAGCTCGAAGCCGTCCAGGAGAGGGAGCAGATGATTGATCGCGATAGGTCCGCCGGCTATGACATCCGGGATATGCGGGAGGACGACGCCGCCCAGGTCCTCGCCATCTACCAAGCGGGGCTCGACAGCGGTGACGCCAGCTTCGAGATCACCGCCCCCACCTGGCAGGCGTTCGACGCCGCGAAGCTGCCCCTCCACCGGCACGTCGCCGTGGACACCACCACCGGGCAGGTGATCGGCTGGGTCGCCGTCAGCGCCGTCTCCGGCCGCTGCGTGTACGCCGGGGTCGTCGAGCACTCCGTCTACGTCGATCCCGCCCACTCCGGCCGGGGAGTCGGGATGGCGCTGCTGAACGCCCTGATCCGGTCCACCGAGGCCGAGGGCGTCTGGACCATCCAGTCGGGCGTCTTCCCCGAGAACACCGCCAGCCTGCGCCTGCACGAGAAGGCCGGCTTCCGCGTCGTCGGCGTCCGCCACCACATCGGCCGCCATCACGACCGCTGGCGCGACGTCGTCCTCCTCGAACGCCGCAGCACCGTCACGGGTCTCTGACCGCGTTCGATCGACCGTGGGGAGTCTTCATGGAGAACGAAGTGGCGGAGTGGCTCAAGTCGCGAGCGATACCGCTGGACGGCCTCACACCGGGCGCCGGGACCACCGACCTGGCGCCGTTCCGCGCCGCCCTGGACGGGGTGCGGGTGGTGGGAGTCGGCGAGGGCACCCATGGCAGCCGGGAGTTCTTCCTGATCAGGCACCGGTTGCTGGAGTTCCTGGTGGAGGAGCTGGGCGTCACGACACTCGCGGTGGAGGCGAGCGCGTCGGCGTCGCGGGCCGTGGACGACTACGTGCGGGGCGGCTCCGGTGATCCGGTCGAGGCGCTCGCCGGTCTGGGCTTCTGGACGCTGCACACCGAGGAGATGCTGGCGGTCGTTCAATGGCTGCGCGACCACAACCGCACCGCCGCGGCGAAGGTACGGTTCGTGGGGATCGACCCGCAGCATCCCGCGGCCTCGCTGGAGGCCCTGCGTACCCACCTCGGCGACGACGCGCCGGACCTGCTCGACCCCCTCGCTCCCCTCACCGGCAAGCGCCTGGGTGTCGGCCCGCCGCTGGACCGGCGGATCGAAGCCGACGCCCGCCGTGTGGAGGACTTCCTGACCGGCCGGACCGCCGGCCCCGAACGGGACGAAGCGCTGGCGCACGCGCGGATCGTGCGGCAGAGCGCCGACCTCGCGAGCCGGCCGTTCCGGCATTCGGACCCCGCCGAGACCGTGAGCGTCGCCCGCGACCGGTACCTCGCCGACAACCTCGACCTGCTCCTGACCGACCCGAACGCCAAGATCGCCCTCTGGGCGCACAACGGCCACATCATGAGGGGCAGCCACAGCGGCGGGTCGGTGCCCGCCATGGGATGGCACCTCGCACAGCGCCATGGTGAGGCGTACTACGCCCTCGGCGTGCTGTTCGGAGAAGGCCGGTTCCGGGCCCGGCGGCCACGATTCGGAAAGGTGAACCCGGCCAGGCCTCCGGCCACCTTCCGGGTTCCGCTCGTCCGCAAACCCACGATCGTGGAGGGCCACCTGGCCGCCGCCTCCCCGGGCGAGTATGTGATCGACCTGCGGGGCGAGCCGCGGCCCGAGGCGGTGACGCAGTGGCTCGGCGAATCCCTGTTCATGCGGAGCTACGGCGGCCTGGTGGCGAGGCGGTTCACCTACAAACTCAGCTACATGCCCACCGTGCTCGCCGAGCACTTCGACGGCATCGCCTTCGTGCCCGAGACCACCGCCTCCACGGCTCTGTAGGCCCCGATGGCCAAGGTGTTGATCACCGGGATGTCGGGAACCGGTAAGTCGACCGCACTCCAGATCTTGGGCGCACGAGGGCACCGAGTCGTGGACACGGACTACGGCCATTGGAGCCACTGGGTCACCCTCCCGGACGGGTCGCCGGACTGGGTGTGGCGTGAGGAGGCGATGACCGATCTGCTCGCCGGCCACACGGAGGGCGCCTTGTTCGTGGCCGGCTGCAAGAGCAACCAGGGCCGGTTCTATCCGCTGTTCGACCACGTCGTGTTGCTGAGCGCGCCCGCCGAGGTGCTGCTGGCCCGGGTCGGGGAGCGGACCGGCAATCCGTACGGGAAGCGGCCGGAGGAACGGGACGCGATCCTGGAGAACCTGCGCGTCGTCGAGCCGCTGCTGCGGGCCACCGCCACCGTGGAGATCGACGCTCGCGCTCCTATCGAGCATGTCGTCCGGCAGCTCGAGGTGCTTGCCGCGGCGCCGACTCCACTCACCTGAGCAACTCAAGGCATGGGCGAGCCGACGCGATGCAGAGTTCCGTCAGAGTCGATGTAGGCGAACTCTCGAAGTCCGTATGGAGTGTCGTGAGGCTCGCCGAGGCGGCCGGTGACGTCCGCGGCGGCCCATTCGGCGTACACGGCATCGGCGTCCGAGACGTAGAGGTAGACGGCCGCAGCGGTGCGGGCAGGATCGTGCTCATTCCACTCGGTCAGATGGAGCGAAACCGACCCCCGAGCGACGAACCCATACCTCGGTGACTTCGACAACAGAACATCATCCCTCACGTTGTGGTGAAAGCATGGAATGACGGAGACCTGCGCCAGCGCGGACTGGCGCAGGCTCCTCTCATGGGAGCCCTGATGCCAAAACTACATGCAACTCGCGCTGGCGCTATCGCGAGAGCGGCTCTTCTGAGCGGCCTCATCACGACATTGACCGCCGGATGCACTGGAGCAACTACCTACGCTGCCGCAGCAAACGGGGAATCTACTGCCCAAAAGAACACGGGAGTTCCGGCCGAACAGCGCTACACACAACTACGTTGTTACAGCGTGGCCAGCCCCGAAGGGCACTTCGTCGAAGTTAGGTTCCCGCGCAAAGCAGGAGAGTTGCAGGAGCCGCAGATCACGCCTGAGGGGGCGAAGGACGCTTGTGCCACGCTATTCCGCGAGGGTCGACTCGTGGAAGGCGTAGCGAAAAACATCACTTCCCCCGGTGGCACCGAGGGTAAAATCCCCTTGCTTTTTGTCTGCACTACAGACACATCTCGTTTCGCTGTGTTCCCTTCAAAACCATGCCAAGCGATGGGGCTTAACGAGGCATAGCTTCCACTTCTGGCCGCCTTTCCCGTCGTCTGCCCGTCATGCTCAAACGTTCATATGGGCGGATAGGGGCGGGTGGTAGTCCGCATGATTGAGGTGGACGGGCGCCTGGTGTACGCGGTCTGCCGAATTACGCTTTCAGAAATCAAGGCGGCGGCGCTGCGCGCCGCCGCACAGCGGCCCGTCGCCCGCCCGCCGTCCGGGCGTGCGGCCTGGGGGCCGGTCCCGGCCAGCGGCGGCTCGGGCCGCCCGCCGCACGCTCACTACGCCGTACCCAACGCACCCGGCGCCGACGGCGCCGCACCGCCGGAACGATTCGCCAACCGCCCATCGCGGGACCGCAGTCCTTCATGTACCTTCTCGTCGTGGATGGCTCGAATCCTGACGCTGCGTCGAGGGAGAGAATCCCCTCCGGGTGTGCCATTGTCTTTGTGCTCTTCGGTCTTGTCTTCGTACTCGCTGGCGTCCGATGGATTGGGCCTGCACTGCAGGCCGCGAAGGGCGAAGGAATCCGTGGCACATTGACGATCGAGACAAGGAACTGCCGCAAGGGATGCGACTGGAGCGGCGAGTTCGTGTCCAGCGATGGGCGGCTTCGAGTCGCCGACGTGCACACCGATGATTTGAACCACAAAACGCAGGTAGGCGATCGCGTTGCTGTCCTGTACGTAGGAGACAAGGCATATGCGCCTGAAGGGTCCACCGAGTGGCTCGGCTGGGTCGTTGCCATGCTCGTCGGGGTCACAATCATGGGATGGACGATCTGGGTCTGGCGGTTCTCCGGTCGATCCTGAGCAGTTGCTGGCAGAAATAGCTGCGAGGACCATCGACGGGGCCGTTCAGCCGGCGGTACCACCTCGGTTGACAGCAGTTGCCTCCGGCGGGGGCCTCGGCTCCGGGGTGATCGCCTGCGCGTCAGCCGGGGCCGTAGCTGGCTGAGGTGGAGACCTGATCATCCCGCCCGCCACGACCCAGGCAAGCCCAGCACACCGGCTCCTACGGCTCAAGCCCGTCTGTGACCCCTGGCGTCCAATTGCCGAGGAACGGCGACCGGCTGACGTACACGCGAAGACGGGCTTGCCCCTCCGTCCCCGGCCCGCTGCCGCTCCGCGGTGGGTCGAGGCAGACGGGATGATCAGGGAGGCGAGGCGTGCGCGTCCGCGGAGGAGCACCCCCGATCGCGTGCCCCGAGCGTGCCCTAAGTCAGGGTCAGACACGGGGAATCAGGGGTACTCGCGGATCAAGAAACGAAGAAGCCCCCGACCGGCATCTCTGCTGATCAGGGGCTACTTTTCCTGCTGGTGGCAGGTCCAGGGTTCGAACCTGGGTAGGCTGAGCCGACGGTTTTACAGACCGCTCCCTTTGGCCACTCGGGCAACCTGCCTTGTCTTCCGCTCGCTGCGGCGACAGGTAGAAGAATAGCGGACTTCCCGGGTGCACGTGACATGGGTTCCGGCTCGGCCCCCTCACACGATCGCCCGGCAGCAGGCGGCCCCGGAAAACCGGGAGCGGACGCGGCGAACGGGCGGCCATAGTGGGACGGTGATCAGACAGGCTGAGCCGGCGGATCTCGCGGCCCTGGCGGAGATCGAGACGGCGGCGGACGGGATGTTCGTGCCGCTCGGCATCGTCTTCCCGCCGGGCACCACGGTCGTCGAAGGGTGCGACGATCCCGGGCGTGTCATCGTGGCGGGCCGGCCGCCGGTGGGGTTCGCCCTGGTCGGGGTGGTCGACGGGCTGACCCACCTCGAACAGATCGCCGTGCATCCCGACCACGGCAATCGAGGGATCGGGACCCGGCTCCTCGACGCCGTCTGCGCGGCGGCCGCGCGGGCCGGCAGCGCCGCGGTGACGCTGACGACGTTCCGGGACGTGCCGTGGAACGCCCCCTGGTACGCCCGGCGCGGCTTCCACGTCGTACGACCCCACGCGTGGGGGCCGGAGCTCACCGGGCTCGTCGAGCACGAACGGTCCCTCGGCATCGAGGTGGCGCCCCGCGTCGTCATGAGGAAGGACCTCTGATCACATCGGCGCCCACTAATCTCGAAGGGCAACGGAGAGAGGACACGGACACCGATGGCCGACAGCAGTTTCGACGTGGTGAGCAAGATCGACCGGCAGGAGGTCGACAACGCCCTGAACCAGACGGTCAAGGAGGTCGGGCACCGCTTCGACTTCAAGGGCACCGGCGCGAGCATCTCCTGGTCGGGGCAGAAGGACATCGAGATCAAGGCGAACAGCGAGGAGCGGGCCAACGCCGTCCTCGACGTCTTCAAGGACAAGGTCGTCAAGCGCAACCTGTCCCTCAAGATCCTGGACGCGGGCGAGCCGAAGCTGTCCGGCAAGGAGTACCGCCTGATGGTGTCCCTCAAGGAGGGCATCGACCAGGAGAACGCCAAGAAGATCTCCAAGCTGATCCGGGACGAGGGCCCGAAGGGCGTGAAGGCGCAGATCCAGGGCGAGGAGCTCCGGGTCAGCTCCAAGAAGAAGGACGACCTCCAGGAGGTGATCTCCCTGCTCAAGGGCAAGGACCTCGACATCGCCCTTCAGTTCGTCAACTACCGGTGATACGCATCACAGCCTGACACACGGATCAAGGCCCTGACCTGCGGGTTCAGGGCCTTTGTCAGTTTCGGCCGACCCCCGCGTCATGACCATTTGATTGCCCGAAGCAACGATCACTATATGATTGCTTAGGGAAACTAAGTTTGATCGTACGGGGAAGGACTTCGATGGCGAATCCGATGACCAAGGAGACGCCGCCGGGAACGGCGGCCCCGGGAATGACGCACCGGGAGATCCTGGAGGCGCTCTCGGGGCTGCTGCTCGGAATGTTCGTCGCGATCCTGTCGTCGACCGTCGTGGCGAACGCGCTTCCCACCATCATGGTGGAGCTGAAGGCGGACGAGACGACCTACACCTGGGTCATCACCGCGACCCTGCTCGCGGCGACGGTCTCGACGCCGATCTGGGGCAAGCTGGCCGACCTGACGAGCAAGAAGGTGCTCATCCAGATCGGCCTGACCGTGTACGTGATCGGGTCCGTCATCGCCGGCCTGTCGCAGAACCCCACGATGCTGATCTCGGCGCGGGTGGTGCAGGGCCTGGGCGTCGGCGGCCTCACCGCGCTCTCCCAGGTCATCATGGCGGCGATGATCCCGCCGCGGGAGCGGGGGCGCTACTCGGGCTACCTGGGGGCGGTGTTCGCGGTCGCCACGATCGGCGGCCCGCTGATCGGCGGCCTCATCGTGGACACCGACTGGCTCGGCTGGCGCTGGTGCTTCTACGTCGGCGTGCCGTTCGCGATCATCTCGCTCATCGTGCTGCAGAAGACCCTGCACCTGCCCGTGGTCAAGCGGAAGGTGCGCATCGACTGGGGCGGCGCGGTCCTCATCGCCGCCTCGGTCTCGCTGCTGCTGATCTGGGTGTCCTTCGCGGGCAACAAGTACGACTGGCTGTCGTGGCAGACCGGCGCGATGGTCGGCGGGGCCGTCGTCCTCGCGGCGCTGTTCCTCCTGGTCGAGACGAAGGCCAGTGAGCCCATCGTCCCGCTGCGCCTGTTCCGGATGCGGACGGTCAGCCTCTCCGTGGTCGCCAGCGTGCTGGTCGGCGTGGCCATGTTCGGCGCGACGACCTTCCTCAGCCAGTACTTCCAGCTCGCCCGGGGTGAGACGCCCACGGTGGCCGGCCTCATGACGCTGCCGATGATCCTCGGCCTGGCGCTCTCCTCGACCGTCTCCGGGCAGATCATCACCCGCAGCGGCCGCTGGAAGGTCTTCCTGGTCTCCGGCACGTTCTTCCTCACCGCCGGCTTCGCGCTCATGGGCACGCTGCGGTACGACACCGACTACTGGATCGTGGCCGTCTTCATGTTCCTCGTCGGTGTGGGCGTGGGCATGAGCCAGCAGAACCTCGTGCTCGCCGTGCAGAACGAGGTGCGGGCGGAGGACCTCGGCGCGGGCAGCTCCGTGGTCGCGTTCTTCCGGTCCCTCGGCGGCGCGATCGGCGTGTCGGCGCTGGGCGCCGTGATGGTCCACCGCGTCAGGAACTACCTGGAGGAGGGCCTTTCGGCGCTGGGCGTCAGCGGGACCGGCGGAGACAGCGGCGCGATCCCCGACCTCGCCGCGATGCCCGCCCCGATCCGCACCGTCGTCGAGAGCGCGTACGGCCACGGCGTCGGCGACCTGTTCCTCTACGCCGCGCCGGCCGCCTTCCTGGCGCTGCTCGCCGTGCTGTTCATCAAGGAGATCCCGCTGCGGACCAGCGCGATCACCGTCCGCGCCGACGGGCGGGAACCCGACGAGACCCTCACCCCCGAGCTCTCCCACCAGCGGGGCGGCGCCGCGCCCGGACGTCACGCGCAGCGCGACAGGCAGCGGCCGATCACGGCCGGCGCCGAGGTCGCCTCGCCGAACGGCCACGCCCTCACGCAGCCCCTGAACGCGCAGCCCCTGAACGCGCAGGTTCTCACCGCCACGCAGGCCCAGCCGTACGCCGCCGTGGCGATGGACACGCATGGCCCGGGCGGCGTGGAGATCCGCGGGTTCGTCAAGGGCCAGGACGGCGTGCCCGTGGGCCGCGCCACGCTCACGCTGATCGACGTACGCGGCCACCAGCTCGGCCGTACGGTCACCCGGGACGACGGGGGCTACACGCTCCAGACTCCGGGCGGCGGGACGTACGTGCTGATCGCGTCGGCGGGCGACCGGGAGCCGCAGGTCGCGACGCTGGTCGTGGGCGATCAGCCGGTGGACTTCGACATGGTGCTCGCGGCCTCGGGCCGGCTCGTCGGCACCGTGCGCGGGACGGACGGCGCGCCGGTCGCCGAAGCGGTGGTCGTCGTGACCGACGTGCGCGGCGAGGTCGTGGCCACGAGCGCGACCGACGCCGAGGGCGGCTTCGCCTTCTCCGGCATCGTGGCCGGCACCTACACGCTCACGGTCAGCGGCGCGGCGTACCGCCCGGCCGCCGTTCCCATCGAGGTGCTGGGCACCGGTCAGACCCGGCACGACGTCGTGCTCCTGCCCGGCGCGCGGGTGCGCGGCACGGTCCGCGTCAAGGACGGCGTGCCGCTGGCCGACGCCAGGGTCACGCTGCTCGACGCCGCGGGCAACGTGGTGGGTGTGGCGACCACCGCCGAGGACGGCGAGTACGCCTTCACCGACCTCACCGGCGGGCAGTACACGATCGTCGCCAGCGGCTACCCGCCCGTGGCGAGCACGCTGAACCTGGGCGGCCAGGGCGACGAGCCGTACGACGTGTGGCTGGGACACGAGCGATGAGCGTCTCGGAGACGGTCCCCGGGGGGCTGCACGCCATGGTCCGCAGCAAGGACGGCTGGGCCGTCCAGCACGCGGTCGTCACGGTGACGGACACGGCCGGCCGCCAGGTGGCGCGGGCGGAGGCGGACGCCGACGGGCAGGTCGCCACCGCCCCGCTGCGGCCGGGCGTGTACACGGTGGTCGCGACCGCGATCGGGTACGCGCCGGCCGCGTCCACCGCGATCGCGACCGCCTCGGGCGCCGCCGAGGCCGGCACGCTGGTGCTGGCCCGGCAGGGCGGCACCGAGCTCCCCCCGCCCGGCGTGTGGACGATCGACGTCGAACACTCGAAGATCTCGGCCACGGCCCGGCATCTCGGTCTCAGCAGCGTGCAGGGGCGGTTCACCGAGTTCTCCGGCCGGATCGACATGGGCGCCACGCCGGAGGAGTCGTCCGTGGTCGCCGAGATCGTCGCCGAGTCCATCGACACGGGCAGCCGGATGCGCGATGATCACCTGCGGTCCGCGGACTTCCTCAACGTCCCGGTGCATCCGGTGATCACTTACCGGAGCACCGGGCTGTCGCCGGCGGGCCCGGACCGGTGGACGGTACACGGCGTGCTGACGCTGAGCGGCGTCAGCCGCCCGGTCGATCTCGACATGGCGTACCTGGGCACCGGCCCGGACCTGTGGGGCGGGCTGCGGGCGGCCTTCCACGCGGTCACCGAGTTGCGCCGCGAGGACTTCGCGATGACCTACAACCAGGTCGTCCAGGCCGGGATCTCGCTGATCGGCGCGACACTGAAAGTAGAGCTGGACATCCAGGCGGTGCGCGGCTGAACGCCCTGCCCACCGCAGGCGGAAGGAGGCAGGCCATGACGCAGGCGGAGATCGTTCCCCGACCGCCGACGGCCGGCGAGCGCGAGGCGTACTGCGCGGTCGAGCGGCAGCTCGCCATCCTGCTCCGGCGCGCCAAGGCGTTCTCCGCCGGCATGGGGCGCAAGGTGCATCCCGAGCTCGACCCCGGCGCGTACGGCCTGCTGGTCCGCATCGACCAGAGCTCGCCGATGCGGTCCAGCGACCTGGCCGCCTACCTCCGGGTCGGCCGGGCGACGATCAGCCGCCAGCTCAAGGTGCTGGAGGAGCTGGGGCTGATCAGCCGGAGCCCCGACCCGGAGGACGGTCGGGCCCACCTGCTGGCTCTCACCGCCGAGGGCCGCGAACGGCTCGACGACGCGCGGGCCGCCCGCGAGGGCCAGCTGCGCACGCTGCTGGCCGCCTGGCCGGAGGAGGACGTGCGGCTGCTCGCGCGGATGCTCGAGCGGTTCAACACGCTCACGGAAGGCCTGAATCCCTGACACCACGTTTCACAGGCGTTACTGGCTACGACCCATGCAGTGGCCAATCCGTCATAAGGGACGCCTAAACTGCGCCTCAGACGTTTTCGCACCACAGCAAGGAGGCCGGTGTGGCTCCCTGGTCCACCTATCGGAAAGCGGCGAGCATCGGTGCGGCGGTGCTGGCGGCGGCGCTCGCCGTGTCCGCCTGCGGGAGCGACTCCGCCGATTCGGGCACGGCGACAGCCTCGGCCGCCCCGGGTGGCGTCGCCCTCGTGAACGCCGGAAAGATCACAACCTGCACGAACATCCCGTACGAGCCGTTCCAGTTCAACCAGGGCGACAAGGTCGTCGGGTTCGATGTGGACATCGTCGACCTGGTCGCGAAGAAGCTCGGCGTGACCCAGGACATCGTCGACATCGACTTCGCGGCGATCAAGAGCGGCGCCGCCCTGAACGCCCGCAAGTGCGACGTGGCCGCCGCCGGCATGACGATCACGGAAGAGCGGCAGAAGAACCTGCTGTTCTCCGAGCCGTACTTCGACGCCACCCAGGCGCTGTTGGCCAAGAAGGGCAGCGGGATCACCTCGCTGGACGACGTCAAGGCCAAGAACCTCAAGCTCGGCGCGCAGGCCTCGACCACGGGCCTCGACTACGTCAAGGAGCAGGGCTTCGAGCCGATCGAGTTCGCCGACTCCCCCAAGGAACTGCTCGGCCTGCAGACGGGCCAGGCGGACGTGATCGTGCAGGACCTCCCGGTCGTGCTGACGTGGCTCAAGAAGCCCGATGTCAGCGCCAAGTTCGAGCACGTCGCGAGCCTCGACACCGGTGAGCAGTACGGCATCGGCATGAAGAAGGACAACGCGGCGCTCAAGAAGGTCGTCGACGAGGTCCTCGCCGCCGCGAAGTCCGACGGCACCTACAACGAGATCTACAAGAAGTGGTTCGGCACCGAGCCCGGCGCCACGTCCGGTGGTGCCACTGACGGCGGTTCGGGCGCCGAGACCGGAACCGAGTCGCCCGCCGCCGGATCATGAGTGCTGTGAGCGAACAGCAGGACACCTCCCCGGCTGAGCCCCGCAAGGGGCTCAGCCCGCGGAAGAAGCAGCGCATCAGCCGGGCCATCCAGTACGCCGTGCTGGTGGTGATCCTCGTCGTCCTGGCCGCTCTGGCCGACTGGGGGGCGATCCGCGAGTCGTTCTTCAACCTGCACGTCGCCCGCGAGGGCCTGCCCGACCTGTTCACGGTGGCGCTCCGCAACACCGTCATCTACACGGTGTCGGGCTTCGTCCTCGGCTTCGTCCTGGGTCTGGTGCTGGCGCTGATGCGGTTGTCCTCGGTCGCGCCGTACCGGTGGGTGTCGGCGATCTACATCGAGATCTTCCGCGGCCTGCCGATGCTGCTCATCTTCCTGCTGATCGGCAGCCTGCCGCTGGCGTTCCCCGGCTTCGAACTGCCCGGCGGGGTGTACGGCAGCGCCGCGCTGGGGCTCGGCGTCGTCTCGGCGGCGTACATGGCCGAGAACTTCCGGGCGGGCATCCAGGCGGTGCCGAAGGGGCAGATGGAGGCGGCGCGTTCGCTCGGCATGCCGCACATGCGGGCGATGGTGTCGATCATCATCCCGCAGGCGATCCGGATCGTGCTGCCGCCGCTCACCAACCAGCTCGTCTCGCTGCTGAAGGACTCGTCGCTGGTGCTGATCCTCGGCGTCACGGCCGCCCAGGTGGAACTGGCGAAGTTCGGTAACGACCAAGCCTCCACCCACGCCAACCCCACGCCGATCCTCGCGACCGGCCTGACCTATCTGCTGATCACGATCCCCCTCGGGTACGTCGCGAGGCGGCTCGAAGCGCGTCAGGGAGGGGGCCGATGAGCACCGTCGAGATCAGGAACCTGCACAAGTCGTTCGGCAGGCTCGAAGTTCTCAAGGGCATCGACTTCACGGTCGAGAGCGGCCAGGTCGTCTGCGTCATCGGGCCGTCCGGCTCGGGCAAGTCCACCCTGCTGCGCTGCGTGAACCTGCTGGAGCAGCCGACCTCCGGCACGGTCGTCGTCGGCGGCGTCGACCTGACCGACCCCGACGTGGACATCGACGCCGCCCGGCGGCGCATCGGCATGGTGTTCCAGCAGTTCAACCTGTTCCCCCACCTGACCGTGCGGCGCAACGTCACGATCGCCCAGGAGCGGGTGCTCAAGCGGCGCAAGGACGAGTGCGAGCGCGTCGCCCGTGAGAACCTGGAGAAGGTCGGCCTCATCGAGAAGATCGACGCTTACCCGCCCCAGCTCTCGGGCGGTCAGCAGCAGCGGGTGGCGATCGCCCGCGCGCTCGCCATGAACCCCTCGCTGATGCTGTTCGACGAGCCGACCTCGGCGCTCGACCCCGAGCTGGTCGGCGACGTGCTGTCGGTCATGCGGCAGCTCGCGGAGGACGGCATGACGATGCTGGTCGTCACCCACGAGATGGGATTCGCCCGCGAGGTCGCCGACCGTGTGGTGTTCATGGACGGCGGCGTGATCGTCGAGGACGGGCCCCCCGAGCAGGTCATCGCGGACCCGCAGCACGAGCGGACCCGCGGATTCCTGAGCCGCGTGCTGCATCCGGGCGTCTGACGCGGACGACACGAGACGAGGCGGGGCCGTCGCGGGCGCCCGCCTCGTCTCGTCTCCGCCCAGGGCCGTTCGTGGCCCAGTCGTGACAGAACCTTTCCCCGCCGCACCGCGTCTATCCAGGCGACATCCAATCCTGGCGGGACGAAAGGAACTCCGATGAGAAAGCCCGCGATCCTCGCCCTGTCGGCGGCGGCCACCATGGCGCTGACCCCCCTCGCCGGCGCCGCGCAGGCGGAGGCGCGTACGGGGGCCGTCTCCGCCACGGCGTCCTCCGCGTCCCCCGTCCGGTACGCCTGGCTGAAGTCCTGCCACAAGAAGGACGACTACTTCCCCTGCGGCTCGTGGCATCTGCTGCTCCGCGACGGCCGTGACAGCGTGCTCAAGGACGCCGCGGTGTTCTCCCGCACCGCCAAGGGCAAGATCGACAAGCAGTCGCACGCGCCTGTCTCGGTGAGCGGCGACGGACGGCACGTGTCGTACTTCCGGCAGAAGGACGGCTTGCTCGCCGTCCGCGACGTGACCACGAACAAGGTCCGCGTGCTCCCCCGCGCGGTGTCGAAGCCGCCCAAGGGCCTCGGCACGGGCGACCTCGCCACCACCCTCTCGCGGGACGGCGGCCTGCTCACGGTCGACTACTACGACGAGGACGACAAGGTGCCGTCCCTGCTCGTGAACGTGCGTACGGGGAAGGTGAGCAAGATCCCGGCCAAGGTCACGGTCCTGGGCTTCAGCCCCGACGGGAAGCACCTGCTCGTCACCCAGGGGACCGCCGAGAACACCAGCCGGTTCAGCGTCTACGACCAGGACGGGCGGCAGACCGACACCCAGGTCGTGCCGCAGGTGGTGGCCAACAACAGCCCGATGGCGCTCGCCGACGACGGCGCCTCGGTGGCGGTGCTGATCACCACCACCTCCGGCAGGCAGCGGCTGCGGGTGTACGACCTGTCGAACGACACCGTGGGCGAGGCCGTCGACGTCCGCGTGCCCAAGAAGGAGTCGGCCAGGCGCCTGGAGTGGACCCCTGACGGCGGCCTCACGCTCTGGGAGACCCTGGACTCGGCGAAGACCGGCGAGACGACCGGAGTCGTGGTCCGCGGCCTCGACGCCGGCACCGGCGCCACCACCAAGCTGGACTCCTTCCGAGTGAAGTCCAGCCTGTGGACCTGGTGGTTGCCCGGCGAGTGAGGCGGGTTATCGTCCCGTTATGGGCAAGATCTACGAGAAGCTCACCGACCGGCTGCGCGAGTTCGTCACCACGCAGCCGGTCTTCTTCGTCGCGACCGCTCCCGAGCAGGGCGGCCACGTCAACGTGTCCCCGAAGGGATACTCCGACACCTTCGCCGTCATCGACGACACGACCGTGGCCTACCTCGACCTCGACGGCAGCGGCGTGGAGACCATCGCCCACATCCGTGAGAACGGCCGCGTCACGCTGATGTTCTGCGCCTTCAGCGGGCCGCCGAAGATCGTCCGACTGTTCGGCACCGGCCGCGTGGTGACCCCCGGGGACGCCGGCTTCGCGGACCTGCTCACGCTCTTCGGGCCGCATCCGGGCGTGCGCTCGGTCATCGTCGTGAGCTGCGACCGCATCGCCGACTCGTGCGGCTACGCGGTGCCCTTCATGGCGTACGAGCAGGACCGCACGCTGCTCGACGAGTGGGCGGGGCGCAAGGACGTCCAGCAGCGGCGGGACTACCGCGCCAAGCACAACCGGGAGAGCATCGACGGGCTGCCCGCCCTCGGCCCCGCGGAGACCGACCCGGTCACCCAGCACTCCTGAACGCCGGTCCCGGCGCGTCACCGCCGGTAGCCGGCCATCCGCTCGAGACGGGCGACCCGCGCGGCGACCGGCGGATGCGTGGCGAACAACCTGCCGATACGGGTGCCCCGGAACGGGTTGACGATCATCATGTGACCGGCCGAGGCGAGCCTGCCGTTCTCCGGGAGCGGCAGCCTGCGGACCTCCATCTCGATCTTGCGCAACGCGGAGGCGAGAGCCAGCGGGTCGCCCGTCAGCCGTACGCCGGCGTCGTCGGCCGCGAATTCTCGCGAGCGCGCGATCGCCACCTGGATCATCGTGGCCGCTACCGGCCCGAGGATCGTCACCAGCACGGCGCCGAGGAACCCCGGGCCCTCGTCGTCGTCGGAGCCGAAGAGCAGGCCCGCGTACCCGAAGTACGTGATCATCGTGGCGAGCGCGCCCGTGACCGAGGAGATCAGGATGTCCCGGTTGTGGATGTGCGACAGCTCGTGGCCGAGCACGCCCTTGAGTTCGCGCTCGTCCAGCAGCCCGAGGAGGCCGTGCGTGACGCACACCACCCCGTCACGCGGGTTGCGGCCGGTCGCGAACGCGTTGGGCTGCATGGTCGGGGACACGTACAGGCGGGGCATCGGCCCGCGGGCCTCGGTGCACAGCTCGCGGACGACGCGGTAGAGGACCGGCTGCTCCACCTCGGCCACGGGCCGGGCCCGCATGGCCGACAACGCGATCCTGTCGGCGCAGAAGTAGGCGACGCCGCTGACCACGAGCGCGGCCACGACGGCGATCCGGGCACCCGTGCCACCCCCCAGCCAGGCCCCGGCCACCAGGAGCGACGCGGACAGCGCCCCCAGCAGGGCCGCGGTGCGCAGGCGGTTGTGGTGCACGCCTCCTCCTCACGGCTCGGTGCGTCCAGCCCTACCAACGCGCATGGCCTGGACGAACGTTCCCCGTGACGCGCCTCACCCCGCCACGGACAGCACGACCTGCGGGGCGACGGAGAAGACCACGGTGACGGCGACCGTGACGGCGACGGCGGCCCCGGCCGCCGCTCGCGCAGTGACCGTACGGCTCTCGCCCGCCGCGGGCGGCGCGAACAGCCGCGCGGTCCAGGCGATGTAGTAGTACAACCCCGCCACCGTGTTGGCCGCCATGACCACGGCCAGCCAGCCGAGCCCGCCGTCCACGACGGCCCGGAAGACGACGATCTTCGCGAACAGGCCGGCGAGCCCCGGCGGCAGCCCGGCCAGGCAGACGAGGGCGAAGGCGAGGGCCAGCCCGGCGGCCGGGCTCCGCGACACCAGCCCCCGGTACGCCTCCAGGTCTCCGCCCTCGTGCCGCGACACCAGCATGACCACCGCGAAGGCGATCAGATTCATCGCGGCGTAGAAGACGAGGTAGGCGATCGACGCCCCGGCCGCCACGCGGGGTTCGGCGGCATAGGCGGCCAGCGGCGCGAGGATGTAGCCCGACTGCGCGACCGACGACCAGGCCAGCAGCCGTACGGCGGCGCGCTGCCGCATGGCGAGGACGTTGCCCGCCGTCATCGTCAGCGCGGCGACGACCGCCACTCCGGGAGCCCACAGCGCCGCCTTTCCCGGCAGCGCGGACGTCAGCAGCAGGATCAGCCCGGCGAAGCCCGACGCCTTGGACACCACCGACAGCAACGCCGCGACCGGGATCGGGGCGCCGTGGTAGACGTCCGCCGCCCAGAAGTGGAACGGCACCGCCGCGATCTTGAACGCGAAGCCCGCCACGACCAGCACGGTGGCCGCCGCCGTGACCTGGGCCATGTCCCCGCCCGCGCCTCCGACGGCGCCCAGGACCGTGCCTCCGGTCGTGCGCAGGGCGGCGTCGATCCGGTCGAGGTGGACCGAGCCGGTCGCGCCGTAGAGCAGCGATACGCCGAACAACGTGATCGCGGTGGAGACCACGGAGACCAGGAAGAGCTTGAGGGCCGCCTCCGACGCACGGCCGTCATGACGCCTGAGCGCGGTCAGCGCGAAGACCGGCAGCGACACCAGTTCCAGCGACACGACCAGCATGACGAGATCGCGGGAGGCCGGCAGCAGGACGGCCCCGGCCAGCGTGGCCAGCAGCAGGAAATACCACTCCCCGGCCGGGATCCGGCCGCGCTCCGCCGGCCCGGCGCCGGCGATCTCCGTCATCGACAGCAGCACGACGACCAGCCCGGCGGCCAGCACGACCGCCGCGACGACCAGGGTGAAGCGGTCCGCGACGAACGAGCACGACGCCGCGGCGGACTCTCCCGCCAGGGAGGCGGGGACGCAGAACGTGCGCCGGGTCGCGCCGCTCGCGGCCTGGACGGCCACCACGGCCAGGGCCGCGGCCAGGCCGCCGAGCGTGACGAGGCCGAGCGCCCGCGCGCCACCGGGCCGGGCGGGCAGGAACGCGTCCAGCAGCAGCACGAGCCCGGCCACCAGCACGAGGACCAGAGGCGCCGCCAGGGCGGCGTAGTCGATGGACTGGATCACCCCGCCCGTCATGGCGCCACCCCCGGTCCGAGGAGCGCCTGTACGGCGGGCGTGGTGACGGCGAGCAGGGCCTTCGGCCACAGGCCGAACAGCACGATCAGCGCCACCAGCGGAAGCCAGGCCGCCAGTTCGTGGGCGGTGACGTCCCCGAACCGCCGCCGCGCCCCGCGGGCCCCGGCGGCGCCCGTCGCATCGGCCTCTCCGTCGTCCACCACGACTTCGGCCTCCCGCTCCTGGGCGGCCAGCGCTGCCCCTGCCGCGACCGGCTCGACCGGTTCGGCGCCCTCCCCGGCCTCGCTCAGCGCCGCGCGTACGCCTTCGGCGGTGGCGAGCGGCGGTCCCGGCGGGATCGTCTCGACCGGCCTGCCGTGCGTCACCCGGGAGAGCATGCGCAGGAAGTAGGCCGCCGTGAGCACCGTGCCGAGCCCGCCTGCGGCCATGAACACGAGGAACAGCGGCCGGGAGAGGACGGCGGCCGGGCGGAACGCGCCGAGCAGCGCGAGCATCTCCCCCCAGAACCCGGCGAGGCCGGGCAGGCCCAGCGAGGCGACGCAGGCGAAGGTCAGCAGCGACGCGACGTACGGCAGGCGGCGCAGCATGCCGCCGCCCAGCCGCCTGATGTCGGCCGTGCCGTACCGCTCCTTCACGGCTCCGGCGAGGAAGAACAGCAGACCGGTGATGAGCCCGTGGGCGACGTTGGCGAACAGGGCGCCGTTCAGGCCCACCGGCGTGAGCGAGGCGAACCCGAGCAGCACGAAGCCCATGTGGCCGACGGACGAGTAGGCGATCATCCGTTTGAGGTCGCGCTGGGCCAGGCAGGCGAGCGAGCCGTACACGATGCCCACGACGGCGAGCGCGCCGAGCCAGGGGGCCAGGGCCGCGGCGCCCTCGGGGAGCACCGGGATCGCGATCCTGGCGAAGCCGTACGACCCCATCTTGAGCAGCACGCCCGCGAGGAGGACCGAGCCGACGGTCGGCGCCTCGGTGTGCGCGTCGGGCAGCCAGGTGTGCAGCGGCCACATGGGCGTCTTCACCGCCAGGCCCAGCCCGATGGCGAGGAACGCGACGATCTGCGCGGACCGGGCGATGCCCGAGCCGTGCCGCCCGGCCAGCGCGACCATGTCGAGCGTTCCGGCCTGGGTCCAGACCACGAGCAGGCCGATGAGGAGGACGGCCGAGCCGAGCAGCGTGTAGAGGATGAACTTCAGCGCCGCGGTCCGCCTGCCCGCGCCGCCCCACAGCGCGATCACGAAGTACATCGGGACGAGCACGACCTCGAAGAACACGAAGAACAGCAGCAGGTCGAGGGCGAGAAACGTGCCGATCATGCCGACCTCGAGCACGAGCAGCGTGACGACCAGCGCACCCGTGCGGCCCCCCGCGGGCGGGTGCCCCGCGAGGTGGACGAAGCACAGGAACGTCAGCAACGCGGTCAGCACGACGAGCGGCAGCGAGACGCCGTCCACGCCCAGGTGGAACCGCAGCCCGAGGCCGGGGATCCACGGCCGGTCGGTCCGCAGCTGCATGACGGCGGGGCGCGCGTGGTCGAAGACCGCGGCGAGCGTGACGGCGAGGGCCAGCACCACGGCGGAGACGGCGATCCCCCAGGTCACCGCCTTGTCCCGGACGGCAGGGGCGATGAGCGCTCCCAGCAGCGGCACGGCGACGAGCGCGATCGGCAACCAGCTCACGTCGTCACCACCGGCGCCCGAGGCGACGTGTCACCCTTGCGAGCCCGCCGCGTCATGTGAGCACCACCGCCGCGACCGCGATCAGCACGACCCCGGCCAGCAGGCCGGTGACGTAGAGCTGCGCGTTGCCGTTCTGGGCGAGCCGCACCAGGGTGGACAGGCCGAGCGTCGCCCGGCCGGAGCCCCGGACCGCGCCGTCCACCAGCCGCGCGTCCGCGCGGACCACCCCCCGGGCCAGGCGCAGGACAGGCCGTGCGACCAGCGCCGCGTACGCGGCGTCGGCGTAGAAGGCCCGCTCGCACGGCACCCGGAACGGGCCGAGCACGCGGGCGGGGTCCTGCTCGGGCGCGGCCCGCCACACGGCGTACACGATCCCGGCGCCGAGCAACGCCACGGCGAGGCTGACGGCCGCCGGCCCCCACTCGATCTCCACACCGGTCATCGGGCCGGCGAGGCCGAGCAGCAGGCCGAGCAGCAGGGCGGGCACGGCCAGCACACCGGCCGGCCACAGCATCGACGCGGGCGCCTCCCTGCCGTCGAAGACGTGGGCGACACCGGGCGGCGGCTCCGCGAGCGGCTCGATCCGGGTGGGGCCGAAGAACGTGCGCAGCCAGGCGCGGGCGGCGTACGCCCCGGTCACCCCCACGGTCAGCAGCGCCGACGCCTGCACGAACGGCTGGGCCGGTCCCGTTCCGTGCTCGATCGCCGAGATCACCGCGTCCTTGCTGAAGAAGCCGCTCGCCGGCGGCAATCCCGCGAGCGCGGCGAAGCCGATGGTCATCGTCCAGAACGTCACGGGAAGCGCGGTGCGCAGCCCGCCCATGTGACTGAGCAGGTTCGACCCGACATGGTGGATGACCAGGCCCGCGCAGAGGAACAACAGGGCCTTGAACGCGCCGTGCGACACCAGGTGGAACATCGCCGCCCGGTCGGACCCGGCCGCCAGCGCGGCGGCCATGTAGGCGAGCTGGCTGATCGTCGAGTAGGCCAGCACGCGTTTGAGGTCGCTTTGGGCCAGCGCGGCCAGCGCCGCGCCCAGCATGCCGACGGCCGCGACCACGCCCAGCACGTCGAGCGTGGGCGGCGCCGCGAGGAAGGCGGGATAGAGCCGGGCGACGACGAAGATCCCCGCGGCCACCATCGTGGCCGCGTGGATGAGCGCGCTGATCGGGGTGGGACCGGCCATCGCGTCGGGCAGCCAGGTCTGCAGCGGCACCTGCGCGCTCTTGCCCGCGACCCCGGCGAGCAGCAGCAGCGTCGCGGCGATCAGCGTCCCTCGCGGCATGTCCGCGCGCAGGACGTCGCCGATCCGGAAGCTGCCCGCGGCCGTGCCGAGGATGAAGATCCCGAACAGGAAGCCGACGTCGCCGAGCCGGGTGACCAGGAACGCCTTGACCGCCGCCCGCGAGTTGGCCCGGTCCTCCCACCAGTGCCCGATGAGCAGGTAGGAGCACAGGCCCATGATCTCCCAGCCCACGTAGAGGACGATCAGGTCCCCCGCGTAGACCACCAGCAGCATGGCGCTGGTGAACAGGCTGACGAACGCGCTGTAGGACGGGTAGCGGGGCTCGTCCCGCATGTATCCGACCGAGTAGACCTGCACCGCCAGCGCGACCACGACGACCAGGATGCCGGCGAGCACTGACAATCCGTCGGCGCGCAGAGTCAGGGAGATCGGCGCCGCTCCCGTCTCGACGAGCGTCAGCGTGCCCTCGGCCCGCCCGGGGAGCAGTTCCGACCAGAACCGCCCTTCCGATGCACCCGTTCCCCGCGCGAGGGCCGCGGCGAGCCACACCGTGAGCGCCGCCGACACCGCGACCGGGACGACCGCGATCCAGGCCGCCCGCCGGTACGCCGCCGGTTCGCTGCGAGCGCCGAGATTCCGGGCGCCGAGGCGGGTCGCGAGCAGCCCGGCCGCGGCGGCGGCGAACGGCACCAGGACGATCAGGGCCACCACGGCGATCACGAGGCGTCCTCCCCCTCCGGGCGCGCCGAGGCGGGTGTGCGCGCGACCTCGGCGAGCGCGCGCAACCGGTCGACGTCGACGGTCCGCCGCGTACGGAAGACCGCCAGCACGATCGCCAGCCCCAGCCCGACCTCGGCCGCGGCGATCACGATGACGAACAGCGTCAGCACCTGGCCGCCGTGCAGCCGGTCCCCGAGCCAGACGTCGAAGGCCACCAGGTTGAGGTTGACCGCGTTGAGCATCAACTCGACCGACATCAGCACGAGGATCGCGTTGCGCCGGGCCAGCACGCCGTACACACCGATGGAGAACAGCAGGGCGGAGACCACCACCGGGTAGACGACGTGCATCGCGCTCACCGCCTTCGGGCCGCGGGTCCGGCAGGTAACGAGGTCATTCCCGCCCCCTGATGTCGGTGCGGGACAGGACGATAGCGCCGATCAGCGCGGCGAGCAGGAGCACCGACAGCGCCTCGAACGGCAGCACCCAGGTGCGGAAGACGCTCGCCCCCAGGGATGCGGCCGACCCCTGCCCGGGCCGGAGCGGCGCGTACGCCGTGCGGAAGCCGGTGACGACCACGGTGACGAGCACGGCGGCGGTCGCGACGGCGACCAGCGCGGCGGCCCACCGGTTGCCCGAGTCGAGGCCGGCGGAGGGCCCGATGGGCGCGCGGGTCAGCATGATGCCGAACAGCAGCAGCACCACGACCGCGCCCACGTAGATCAGCACCTGCACCCAGGCGACGAACTCGGCGGTCAGCACCAGGTAGCCGCCCGCGAGCGCGCCGAAGCAGACGACCAGCCACAGCGCCGCGTGGACGAGTTGCCTGGTCGTGACGACCAGCAGCGCCGAGCCGACGGCGACGGCGCCGAGCAGCAGGAAGACGACCTCAGGCCCCGAGGGCGGCCACAACCCCGGCGCCTGGGAGGTCATCGCTCCCCCTCGGGCCCGTCCTTCTTCTCCTGCGACGGTCCGTTCTTCCTGGGCAGCGAGCCCGGCGGCCGGATGGAGCGGATGTCCCGCATGGCTCTCGGCGGCTCACGCCGCGGGTGGCTCTCCGGGGCCTTCGCCGGTTCGGCCGCCGGTCGCTCGGTCTCCCGCGCCGTTTCCCGTGCCATCCCCTGGGCGGGGTCCTGCGCCATCCCTTGGGCCGGCTCTTGGGCCGTGTCCTGGGCCACGGACGCACCCTCGGCCGGTCCCTTCACCTGCGCGGGCCGCGCCGTACGGCCGGCCGGCACCGGGCGGGAACTCGCCGACAGTTCCTTCGGCGGTTCGGCGCCGACCTCGTGCGCCGGTGGGGGCGGCACCGTCGCGGCCCACTCGCCCAGCCTGTCCTTCTCGTGCAGGAGGTCGCGGATGTCGTACTCGGCGTACTCGAACTCCGGCGACCAGAACAGCGCGTCGAAGGGGCACACCTCGATGCAGATGCCGCAGTACATGCACAGCGAGAAGTCGATCGCGAAGCGGTCGAGCACGTTGCGGGCGCGCGGACGGCCGCCCTCGGGCGCGGGCAGGGTCTCCTTGTGGGAGTCGATGTAGATGCACCAGTCGGGACACTCCCGGGCGCACAGCATGCAGACCGTGCAGTTCTCCTCGACCAGGGCGATGACGCCCCGGCTCCGGGCGGGCAGGTCGGGGTGGACCTCCGGGTACTGCTGCGTCTCCGACTTACGCAGCATGTGCCGCATCGTCACGGCCAGGCCCTTGGCCAGCCCTTCTCCTGGAATGCGCGCCACACGCTCATCATCGCGCACTATCGGCGGCGAGTGAACGTGTGACTCCATCCCGACGGTTTTCCACATCATCCACATGGTCATCCCCAGGTTGTCCACAGCGTGTGGGGAGAAGGGGGCAGCAGAAACACCGACATATCCGTATCGTCTGGACCATGAACGGCTATGGGGGGCCGGGAGGTTACCCGCCCGGACCGCAACGACCGCACGGACCACAGGGACCGCACGGACCACAGCGACCGCACGGACCACAGGGACCGCAGGGGCACGGGCCGCACGGACAAGGACCGCAGGGGTCACAGGGGCCACAGGGGCCACAGGGGCACGGCCCACAGGGCCCACACGGACAGGGGACGCAGGGGTACGGCCCGCAGGGGCAGGCGCCGCAGAATCCGTACCGGCAACGGGGACCGTACGGGCAGCAGTGGCCGGGCCCTTACGGCGCCCATCCGGCGCCGTCCGCACAGCCACCCGTGCCACCACCCCCTGGCCCGCCGACGCCGCCGCCCCCATCGCCACCGGTGCGGCGGCCGTCCAGCGCCCCCAGCTACCTCTGGGCGCTCGCCCCGCTGTACACCTGCGGCTTCGGCACGCCCTTCAGCATGCTGTACGCCGCCATCCGCAAGCGCAGCGCGTGGTACGGGGCCGCCTCCGCCGGGTACGCCACGGCCACGGGCGCCTGGATCTACCTGTCCGAGCTGTACGACGACATGGACGCGCCGGCTCTGGCGTCCATCGCCATGGTCCTCTGCATGCTCGGCCCCTGGCTTTTCGGCACCGTGCACTCGCTCGCGGTCAGGAAACAGGTCTTCGGCGACGCCACGCCGTACGCGCCCGGGAACGAGCACGCGCTGGCGATCGCCCAGCAGCGCCGCGCACTGCGGCAGCAGGCCAGGGAACTGGCGCAGCACGATCCGGTCATGGCCCGCGAGCTGCGGATCGGGCGGCCCGACCTGCCCCGGCAGTACGACGACGGCGGTCTCGTCGACGTCAACCATGCCCCCGCGTCGGTGATCGCCGGCCTGCCCGGCCTGACGCCCGCGCTCGCCGACCAGATCGTGCGCGTACGCGACCAGGTCGGCGGCTTCGTCTCGGCCGAGGACGTCTCGGCCGCCGCGTCCCTGCCCCCGAACCTCACCGCCGATCTCGCCGAATACGGCATTTACCTCCCATAGTCATGCGGTAATCCCGGTTGTCGTCGCACATATGCCTGGCTGAGCGATCGGCGTTTCCTTAGGCTTTACGGTGCGTCAGCCGTGAGGAACGGGAGGGCCAGTGACGTCACCCGAGATCGCCGAATGCAGGGCGGACATGGCCGCGGCCGCCACCGCCGTGCGGGAGATCCTCCAGGCGCTCGCCGCCGTCCCCGCCATGTTCGGTGACCACACCTGGCAGGGCCCGTCGGCCGACCGCTGGGCGACCGGCTGGAACGCCAGAAGGACCCAGCTCACCAGGCTGTTCGACGCCGTGCTCGCCGAGCAGCCGCACCTGATCGCCCGTGTGGAGGAGGCGGAGCGCCGCAAAGCCGCCTCGTAGGCCGCCGCATTGGGAAGGATCGCCGTGGGGGAGTTCGTCGGAGTCGATCCCGAAAACCTCAAGGAGCTGACCAGACGACTGGAACAGCTTCATGAGTTGCTGGCCCGGCACAGTCCGCTCATACAGCAGAAAATGCAGAAATGGGGGAGCGAAGTCGCGGTCACTCCGTTGCCCGGCCTCATCGCCGCCGCGCTCGACGACGTCCGCGACATGGACGCCCGCACGACCAGGGCGTACGAACTGGCGAGGCAGCAGGGCTGGAGCGCGCTGGGCCGTGCGCCCGGCGTTCCCGGCCTCACCTTCAATCGGCCGCCCAACGTACGGCTGGACTGGGAGGCGACGGGGCAGAGCGGATACCAGGGCAAGCGGGATGCGGAGACGCTGATCGCCGCCCTCGCGGCCAAAGACCCCGAGGACGCACGCATCGCCCTGTCGGGACTGCCGGACAGCCTGCGGCGGCACCTCGCCGACAAGGACTACCAGGCGGCCTTCTGGGCGGGGGCGGGCCCGCTCGCGCTGCGGGCCGCCCGCGCACTGTACGAACGAGCGGGTGGCGCCCTTTTCAGCGCGGAGAGCGTGAGCGTACTGCGGGCGCTCGGGGCGTCCCTGGCCGCCGCCAGCCAGATGCGCGTCGGCACGGGCAAGGACCGCCGCCCGTTGCTGCCCGCCGCGACCCGCGCCACCCTTACCGGAAGCTCCGACCCCTGGTCGGTCGGAATGCTCGTGAAGTACGGCCCCGAGGGCAGGTCGTGGGACTCCCGTCTGCTCGCCGACCTGACCCGTGCCATGCTCGACGCCCGCGCCGCCGGCAAGACCATCTGGCCTCCCACTCGCGGCAAGCTGGAGACCGACGTCGACGCCTCACGCCACCAGCGGCTCATGGCGGACTACGACGCCGTGGGAGCCGTCCTCCAGCGGGCCGCGGAGAACGGGATGGCCGCCCGGCACGTGCTGGGCGACGAAGCCACCGGCCTCAAGTACGCCCGCATGCTCGTCAGCGACTCCTGGCACACCCCCGGCTACGACGCAAGCCTGTACTCCAGCGCCTATCTCGACCCAGTCAGCAGGGATGCCACCCCTGGCTACCTCGAACCACCAGGGAAGATCGACACTTCTTCCTCCGCAGCCGCCTTCCTGAAGGCCGCCGTCTCGGCGGAGCGAGGCACGTCAACGGACGCTAAGGAGTCGGCCTGGTCCGTCGTTCACATCGTCCAAGCCACCGCCGAGTTCTCCAAGCTTCACCCGCAGACGGTGCTGCCCAGAGAGATCCGGCACGCGCTGATCTACACCGCCGACCGCTACCTCCCCGATTTCGCCGCCTCCGTCAACGGTTACGGCAACAAGGCCCGTCCGCACGGCGATCAGCCGGGCGCTCCATGGGTCTCCTACGTCGACAGCGCTGCTCTGGCCGAACTCCTCAGGCAAGCCTTGCACGACCCCAAGGACCTCGGCGCCTTCGAGGGGAGGATGGACGCTCGAATCAGCGCAAGCGTGGCCGCGTCCATCCGGGACCCGAATCAGAACTACCTTGCCCAGATGAGTGGACTCAACGGCATGATCGCCAGGATCAAGAAGGACTTCAAATTCAACGAAGCTCAGCAGTTGGACGAGAAGGCACAGCGCTTCCAGACATTCTTGTCCATCGTATCCGGCGGATGGGGCGCGCTCAGTTTCAGCAGAGCACTGGGCGCAGGCACCGTTTCCCAAGTATTCGTCGCCGTTGCGCAACCCCCTACGAGCGAGCTCATCAACACCGATCACAAGATAGAAGCGTATAAGATCAACGAGGACGAGTTCCGAGCACGCCTGCTCCACGTCAAGATTCCTGTGATCCAAGGGCTTCTGATCGCCGATGCGATAGATCTGCCCGCGAACACCTCCTGGTACCAGGATGGAGTGATCAGCCCGAACGCGGATTTCACCGACTGGTACAGCACACATGAAGGAGTCGTATATGGTGGCCTCAAAATGGAGGAATGGGTGAGAAACGCAGAGCACGCCATGGACATGCAACGATGACGGGGCGGTTCGCACTCCGCCTGCCCGCCCTGGTGATTCTCATCGCCTTGGGAGTGACGGCATGCGATGGTGGCGCCGCCTCAGAGCAGAAGACCGATCCGGCACGCCAACGGAAGGCAGCGATAGAGAAGGCGGTTCAATGTCTACTAGATCGCGGCGCCATTCCTGACGAGCAATTACGGTCGGCGACGTGGCTGAGAGAGGGAAAACTGCTTCCCAACGCCGACTTCACCGATTGGTACACGACGCACGATAACGTCAATTACCAGGGACAGACTCTGCTTGACTGGACCGAACAAGCCGAGGAGGCCGGGAACACGTGGAGATGCCCCCCTTGATGGTTGCTTCTCTCCGGAGTTCAGCTCCGCCATATGAACGCCGCAGTGAGTGCACTCAAGATTGGGAGCGGCCTTCTCCTGTCCATGGCGTTCACCCTGGCCGCGTGTGCCGGAGATGAACGATTCCGCAAGCCGGTGAACGATGAGATACAACGGGACCTGGCGCTCGTCGCTGTCGTGCAATGTCTCATTGACAGCGGCGTCATACCCGAAAGCGAGCTTTCCGCCAGGAGCTGGCTGGTCAACGGTCAGATCCAACCCGACGCCGCCTTCACGACCTGGGTTGCAAGCCACAAGGACACGGCCTACCGGGGAAAAAGCTTGTCCGAATGGGAGGACGAGGCGACGGCGGGGTGGCCGGGGTGGAGGTGCCCGTTGTGAGGCCGCTCAGGCGGTGAGGACCCTGACGACGCCGGTGAGGGCGAGCTGGAGGAGGGCGAGGGGCACCAGGACGGTCCAGGCGAACTTCTGCAGCTGGTCCTCCCGCATGCGGGGATAGCTCACCCGGACCCAGATGACGACGAAGGCCAGGGCGAAGACCTTGACGAGCGTCCAGACCGGTCCGGGCAGGAGCGGGCCCTGCCAGCCGCCGAGGAAAAGCACGGTGGTCAGAGCGGACAGGACGACGATCCCGGCGTACTCGGCGAGCATGAACAGGGCGAAGCGGAAACCGGTGTACTCGGTCATCGGGCCCATGATGAGCTCGGACTCGGCGATCGGCATGTCGAACGGCGGCCGCCGCAGCTCGGCCAGCCCGGCGACGAAGAAGACGAAGGCGCCGATCGCCTGCCAGGGAAGCCACCACCAGCGCCACTGCTCGGCGATGCCCTGAAGGGACAGCGTGCCCGCGGCCATCGCCGCGCTGGAGGCCGCGAGCACCAGCGGCAGCTCGTACGACATGAGCTGGGCGGCGGCCCGGATGCCGCCGAGGGCGCTGTACTTGTTGGCCGAGGCCCAGCCGGCCATGATCGCCCCGAGCACGCCGACGCCCATCACCGCCAGCACGAAGAACAGCCCCACGTCGAGGTCCACGGCCGCCAGCCCGGGGCCGACCGGAATCACGACCATCACGACCAGGTACGGCACGAGCGCCACCGCCGGGGCGATCGCGAACACCCGCCGGTCGGCCGCCGCCGGGATCACGTCCTCCTTCTGGGCGAACTTGACGCCGTCCGCGAGGAGCTGGGCCCAGCCGTGGAAACCGCCGGCGTACATCGGCCCGAGACGGGACTGCATGTGGGCCATGGCCTTGTGCTCCATCTGCCCGACGATCAGCGGCAGCAGCAGGAACGCCGCCACCACGACGACCAGCCGGACCGCGACGTCGAGCACCTCGGCCATGGGACCCCTCTCAGCCCGAGGCCCAGTCGGGCGGCACGCCCGGGGGCGACATCCTGCGGCGGCTCGGCGAGCCGTGGCCGGACTCCCCCGGTTCCTTGGCTCCGGGCCACGCCTTGGCGACGCGGGCGGCCAGCACGAAGTCCTTGCGCAGCGGGTGGCCCTCGAATCCGTCCGGCAGCAGCAATGGGCGCAGGTCCGGGTGGCCGTCGAAGACCACGCCGAACATCTCGTACGTCTCCCGCTCGTGCCAGTTCGCCCCGCGGAAGACACCGGTGGCGGTCGGCAGGCGGGGGTCGGCCCGCGGCACCCGGGTGCGCACGAGCAGGTGCGTGAACGCGACCGGGTCGAACACGTGGGCCACGACGGCGAGCGCCTCGGGCGGCTCGTCCACGGCGGTCAGCCAGTCGAAGAACTCGAACCCGGCCGACCGCGTGAACGCCAGCGTCTCCACCCACTCGCCGGGGTTTACGTCGAGCACGTCCTGGCCGAAGGAGTCGGTGACGCGTGAGCCGTACCGCTCGCGCACGGCGTCCATGCTCATGCGTCCGCCTCCGGCAGGTAGCGGTCCTCCAGCGTCTCGGCCGCGATCTTCTCCTGGAGCTTCATGATCCCGTGCAGCAGCGCCTCGGGGCGGGGCGGGCAGCCGGGGACGTACACGTCCACCGGGATGATCTGGTCGACGCCCTTGGTGACGCAGTACGAGTCCCAGTACGGCCCGCCCGAGTTGGAGCAGGCGCCGAACGAGATGACGTACTTGGGGTCGGGCATCTGCTCGTACAGCCGGCGTACGGCCGGGGCCATCTTGTCCGTCACCGTGCCCGACACGATCATCAGGTCGGCCTGCCGGGGGCCGTTGGCGAACGGGATCACCCCGAAGCGGATGAAGTCGTGCCTGCTCATCGACGTGGCGATGAACTCGATGGCACAGCAGGCCAGCCCGAAGTTGAAGACCCACAGGGAGTAGCGACGGCCCCAGTTCAGCACGAACTTCATCGGTTTGGGCGCCAGCCGGGACACCGGCCCCACCGTGGGCATCGGGAGATCGTTCACGGGCATGCGGTCACCGCCATGCCGTCCATTGTCCTCCCCGCGGCCGGTCGGGTCACGTCCAGCCCAGCACCCTCTTGCGCCAGGCGTACAGGATGCCGAGCGCGATGAAGGCGAGGAAGACGAACATCTCCACCAGCGTCGTCATGCCGTACCCGGGCGCGGCGAAGACGGTGGCCCAGGGGAAGAGGAACACGGCGTCGACGGCGAAGACCACGTAGAGATACGTGAAGACGTAGTAGCGGATCTGCGACTGCGCCCAGCCCTCGCCGACCGGGTCGACTCCGCACTCGTACGTCGTGAGCTTCTCGGGGGTCGGCCGGCTCGGTCGTAACATGCGGTTCACGAACAGGCCGCCGGCGAAGATCGCTACGCCGACGAGGAAGAGGGCGACGACCACGGCATATGAGCCGAAATATCCACTCATACCGCCTCCCGACTTCGAGGATAACCCCGGCGCGATCTCAAGGGCTGAACACGTGGCGGTCACACGTGAGTCCCGCGCATATAGTTGAGGATCGTGACCCGAATCAAGCTCGTCGCCCGCTTGCACCTAGACCTGTGCCGGCTCGCGTCGGGCCTGTGTCGCCCGGAAGGCTCGCGAGGCTGACGGTGCGCCGCCCCCCGGCGGCCAGGCACCGAACGGGAACGCGCCACAGGCGTGGAAAGTCCCGGTAGACCGCACCTCAAGTGCGCATCTACGAAAAACCAGCGTGACCCCGATGGATCTAGCATGGATATGACAACGTGCCACGAGCAGGCTGGCCTGGGCGCGTCAAGGAGGACTGAGGAGCTGTGACCAAGCAGGTTCAGCAACTCGACCGTGTGATCATCCGGTTCGCGGGTGACTCGGGCGACGGAATGCAGCTCACCGGTGATCGGTTCACGGCGGAGACGGCCCAGTTCGGCAACGACCTGTCGACGCTCCCCAACTTCCCGGCGGAGATCCGCGCCCCCGCGGGCACCCTGCCCGGGGTGTCGAGTTTCCAATTGCACTTCGCCGACCACGACATCCTGACCCCCGGCGACGCCCCCAACGTGCTGGTGGCGATGAACCCGGCCGCGTTGAAGGCGAACCTCGGCGACCTGCCCAAGGGCGCCGACATCATCGCCAACACCGACGAGTTCACCAAGCGCAACCTGTCCAAGGTGGGCTACGACGGCAACCCCCTCGAAGACGACTCCCTGGCCGAGTGGCGGCTGCACGCGGTGCCGCTGACCTCGCTGACGGTCAAGGCGCTCGAGGGTTTCGACATCTCCAAGAAGGACGCCGAGCGGGCCAAGAACATGTTCGCGCTCGGGCTGCTGTCGTGGCTGTACCACCGGCCGACCGAGGGCACGATCGCGTTCCTGGAGGCCAAGTTCGCCCGTAAGCCCGAGATCGCCAAGGCGAACATCGCGGCGTTCCAGGCGGGCTGGAACTACGGCGAGACGACCGAGTCGTTCTCGGTCTCCTACGAGATCAAGCCCGCCACCCTGCGGCCGGGGACCTACCGCAACATCTCCGGCAACCAGGCCCTGGCGTACGGGCTGATCGCGGCGTCGGTGCAGGCCAAGCTGCCGCTGTTCCTCGGGTCCTACCCGATCACTCCGGCCTCCGACATCCTGCACGAGCTGTCCAAGCACAAGCACTTCGGCATCCGCACCTTCCAGGCCGAAGACGAGATCGCGGGCGTCGGCGCCGCTCTCGGAGCGTCGTTCGGCGGGTCGCTGGGTGTGACCACCACCTCCGGGCCCGGTGTCGCGCTCAAGGCCGAGACCGTCGGTCTGGCGGTGACCACGGAGCTGCCGCTGATCATCGTGGACGTGCAGCGGGCCGGCCCGTCCACGGGCATGCCGACCAAGACCGAGCAGACCGACCTGCTGATGGCGATGTTCGGCCGCAACGGCGAGTCGCCGGTGCCGGTGCTGGCCCCGGCCACCCCCTCGGACTGCTTCACCATGGCCGTCGAGGCCGGCCGGATCGCGCTGAAGTACCGCACGCCGGTCATGCTGCTGTCGGACGGTTACCTGGCCAACGGGTCCGAGCCGTGGCGCATCCCCGAGATCGACGAGCTGCCCGACATCACGGTGCCGTTCACCACGGAGCCGAACGGCGAGGACGGCACGACCTACCTTCCGTTCAAGCGGGACCCGGAGACGCTGGCCCGGCCGTGGGCGGTCCCCGGCACCCCCGGGCTGGAGCACCGGATCGGCGGCATCGAGAAGGCCGACGGCACCGGCAACATCTCCTACGACCCGGACAACCACGACCGGATGGTCCGGCTGCGCCAGGCCAAGATCGACGGCATCGACGTGCCCGACCTGACCGTGGACGACCCCGACGGCGACGCCCGGGTGCTCGTGCTCGGCTGGGGCTCGACGTACGGGCCGATCGCGGCCGCCGCCCGCCGGGTCCGCGCCAGTGGGCACAAGGTGGCCCAGGCGCACCTGCGGCACCTGAACCCGCTGCCGGCCAACACCGGCGAGGTCCTGCGCTCCTACGACAAGGTGCTGCTGCCCGAGATCAACCTCGGCCAGCTGGCCATGCTCCTGCGGGCCCGTTTCCTGGTCGACGTGATCAGCTACAACCGGGTGCGCGGGCTCCCGTTCAAGGCCGCCGAGCTCGCCGCCGTCATTCAGGACGTGATCGAAAGTGACTAGTGCCGAACTGCCCGCCTCCGGCGCGACCACCCTCAACGGCAAGGGCCTGGCCCTGATCCCTCGCACCGACGCCAAGCAGACCATGAAGGACTTCAAGTCCGACCAGGAGGTGCGCTGGTGCCCCGGCTGCGGTGACTACGCGATCCTGGCCGCGGTGCAGTCCTTCCTGCCCGACCTGGGCCTGCGCCGGGAGAACATCGTGTTCGTCTCCGGCATCGGCTGCTCCTCGCGCTTCCCGTACTACCTCGACACCTACGGCTTCCACTCCATCCACGGGCGGGCCCCGGCCATCGCGACCGGGCTGGCCGCCTCCCGGCCCGACCTGTCGGTGTGGGTCATCACCGGGGACGGCGACGCGCTGTCGATCGGCGGCAACCACCTGATCCACGCGCTGCGCCGCAACGTCAACCTGAACATCCTGCTGTTCAACAACAGGATCTACGGCCTGACCAAGGGGCAGTACTCCCCGACCTCCGAGATCGGGAAGATCACCAAGTCGACGCCGATGGGGTCGCTGGACAAGCCGTTCAACCCGATCTCCCTGGCGATCGGCGCCGAGGCCGGGTTCGTCGCCCGCACCATCGACTCCGACCGCAAGCACCTGCAGAGCGTGCTGCGTCAGGCCGCCGAGCACCGCGGCGCCTCGCTGGTGGAGATCTACCAGAACTGCAACATCTTCAACGACGGCGCCTTCGACACGCTCAAGGACCCGGCCACCCGCGACGAGATCACCGTCAAGCTGGAGCACGGCCGGCCGATCGTCTTCGGCACCGGCGACAACGAGCAGGCCGTACGGCTGTCGCCCACGGGCGGCGTCGAGGTCGTCCGGCGTGCGGAGGTGGCCGACAGCGAGATCCTCGTGCACGACGCCCACAACCCCGACCCGTCGCTGGCGTTCGCGCTGTCCAGGCTGGACGAGCCGGCCTTCCGGCACGTGCCGATCGGCGTCTTCCGCTCGGTCGACCGGCCGTCCTACGACCACCTGCTGAACGAGCAGGTCCAGGCGGCCACGGCCGACAAGGGCACCGGCAGCCTCGCCGACCTCCTCCACGGCGGCGACACCTGGACCATCGCCTGAGCGAACCACCAGAGAAGGGACCCGTCTTCGGACGGGTCCCTTTTCGCATTAGCGGCCCCGAACATTGTTCTCGCCGTCAACCCGGGTCTCGACCGGACCGTCTCCCATGCCGAGACGCAGCATGATCGAGCACCTAGGGAGAGCGCATGGCCCGGCCCCCTTCCTCCGGACCGCCGTCACCCGCACGGCCGGAAGAACCCCCATGGGTGGGAAGGAAGGTCCTGGTCACAGGAGCGCCGGGATTCATCGGAAGCCGTCTCGCCCGCCGGCTCGCCGACATGGGCGCCGAGGTGCACGCCGTCAGCCGAAGCTCCGTGCACCGGCAGGACCCGGGCCTGTGTGAACGGGTGATCCGGCACGCCGCCGACCTGCGCGACCGGGAGACGACCGGGACGCTGCTCCGGGAGATCCGCCCGGACGTCGTCTTCCACCTGGCCGGGGAGGTCGACGGAGCGAGGGAGGTCGATCTCGTGCTGCCCACGCTGGAGAGCAATCTCCTGGGCACGGTGAACCTCCTCGGTCACGCCGCTGCCCTCCCCGGGGTCCGGGTGATCCTCTGTGGCTCCAGTGAGGAACCCCGGCCCGCCAACGAGCAGTCGCCGCCCCCGTCGCCGTACGCGATGGCCAAGTGGGCGGCCACCGGCTACGCGCGGCTGTTCCACCGGTTGTGGGGCGTCCCCGTCACCGTGCTGCGGCCGACGATGGTCTACGGCCCCGGCCAGCGGGACGCCCGGAAGCTGGTGCCGTACCTGGCGCTGTCCCTGCTGCGGGGCGAGGAGCCGCGTCTCACCAGCGGGAGCAAGCGGGCCGACTGGGTGTACGTGGACGACGTGGTCGACGCGTTCGTCCTGGCCGCCGAGACCGACCGGGCCGCCGGGCAGGTGCTGGACGTCGGCACGGGGGTTCTCACCTCCGTCAGGGAGACCGTGGAGTTGCTCTTCCGCATCTCCGGCACCCCATTGCGGCCGCGGTTCGGCGCGGTCGCCGATCGCCCCCTCGACGCGGCCCAGACCGCCGACACCGGGCCGGCTGCCGAGATCCTCGGCTGGAAGGCCGTCGTCGGCCTGGAAGAAGGGCTGCGACGGACGCTGGCCTGGTATGCCGAGCGCAGGTAACAGAAGACTCCAGAAAGGCGATAGCCGTACCGTGACCGTTATCTTCTCAGGTCCCCTTCTGACGGACGAAGAGCGCCGCACACGCCTCTACGAGGGGCAGGTCTTCCTGTATCCGGCCCGTCCCGA
This sequence comes from Microbispora sp. ZYX-F-249, assembly GCF_039649665.1. Classification (NCBI taxonomy): domain Bacteria; kingdom Bacillati; phylum Actinomycetota; class Actinomycetes; order Streptosporangiales; family Streptosporangiaceae; genus Microbispora; species Microbispora maris. The sequence goes on from NZ_JBDJAW010000004.1 coordinate 144,498, forward strand.
GTCCCTGGCGCTGATCGAGTTCGCGCGGGAGCTGATCGGCGACGCGTTCGGCGGGTTGGACCCGGAAACGGCCCAGTACGACCTGCCCGTGGAGAAGTTCGCCGCGATCCTCGCCGAGCTCAAGCCGAAGTTCATCCACCACCCGCGCGCGAAGGAACTGCTGCGGGCGCTGCTGCTCTCCTTCGGCTGCGACGCCGACCGGACGTACTTCGACGTGCCGAGGATGCGGTCGTCCACCTCCGACGACTACCTCACCACCGGGATCGCCTACGCGTTCCACCCTCACCGGGACACCTGGTATTCGGCGCCCCTGAGTCAGGTCAACTGGTGGATCCCGATATACAAGGTCGTGCCCGAGAACGTGATGACGTTCCATCCGCGTTACTGGAGCACCCCGGTCAAGAACGGGTCCGCCCGCTACGACTATTACGAGTGGAACCGGACCAGCCGGTTCAACGCCGCGCAGCACATCGGCACCGACACCCGGGAGCAGCCCAAGCCGGAGGAGCCGATCGAGCTGGAACCCCGGGTGACCCTCGTGCCCGAGCCGGGCGGCGTCATGGTCTTCTCGGGCAACCAGCTGCACTCGTCGGTGCCGAACACGTCGGGCAAGACCCGCTTCAGCATCGACTTCCGTACGGTCAACGTGGACGACGTCATCGCGCGGCGTGAGGCGCCCAACGTCGACTGCGCGTGCACCGGCACCACACTCCGCGACTTCCTGCGCGTCTCCGACCTGGAGCGGCTGCCGGAGGATGTCGCGCTCGCCTACGAGGGCAAGGGCTGATGACCGTTCCGGCATTGGACAGTCTCCGCACGCCCCCAGGAGCCCCCGCATCAGAGAGGCCCCGCCCATGAGCCGTCTGAACGCCCTGCGCAACCGCTTCGTCGACGCTCCCGGCTCGCTGGGCGCGAAGGCCCGGGCGCGGCGGTGGAGCTGGTTCGCCGAGTGCTTTCCGGACCTCGACCGGATGAACGTCATCGACCTCGGGGGGACGGCCGGAGCCTGGCTGCGCGCCCCGGTCAGACCGGCCCACGTGCACATCGTCAACCTGGAGAAGCCGCCGACGGACCTGCCGTCCTGGCTGCGCGCCGACGTCGCCGACGCCTGCGACCTGCCGGCCGAGATCCGGAACGGCACCTACGACCTGGTCTTCTCCAACGCGGTGATCGAGCACGTGGGCGGTCACCAGCGCCGGCAGATCTTCGCCGACACGGTGCACGCCCTGGCCGACCGGCACTGGGTGCAGACGCCCTACCGCTACTTCCCGGTCGAGCCGCATTTCCTGTTCCCCGGCTTCCAGTTCCTCCCGCTGACGGCCCGGACGGAGATCCTCCGCCGCTGGCCGCTCATCCACACGCCGACCTCGGACCGGGAGGCGGCACGGCGCATCGTGATGGACGTCGAGCTGCTCAGCGTGACGGAGATGCGGCACTACTTCCCCGGCTCGCGGATCCGGTTCGAGCGGCTGGCCGGCCTGGTGAAGTCGGTGATCGCCTACAAGCGCGCCTGACGCCGGACGAGCGGCCGGGCCCCGTGGGGGCCCGGCCGCTCGTCGTCGTCACGACTTGCCGGGATTCACGGCTCCGCCGTCCTCCCAGGTGTTGCCCTGCCAGACGTTGCCGGAGCCCTCGTGGTCCCAGTAGGCCACCGGGCCGGCGTGCCCGCCCTTCGGCCACACCTGGCGGCTGAAGACGTTGCCGATGACCTTGACGTTCGACGAGGTGCCCTTGGTGCCCGCCCCGGCGTACAACGCCCAGCCGCCGCCCGCCAGCAGGTTGCCCTCCACCGTCACGTCGCGGATGACCCCGAAGTCCTGGAACAGCGCGATGGCGCCGGTCTGGTCGAGCGTGTTGATCACCGTGTTGTGCCGGATGATCAGCTGCGTGCCCTTGGCCGGCGCGCTGGTGCTCATGATCATGTCCGTGTGGTCGCCCGAGTAGTACTTGGGGTCGTGGAGGTAGGAGTCCTCCACCACGCCCTGCTCGGTGCAGATGCCGTTCGAGATCGTGTGGATGTCCACGCGCCGAATCGTGATCATCTTGCCCTGGTTGAGGATGCCGAACTGGGTGCGCACCTTGCCGTTGCCGAAGACCTCGACGTCCTCGACCGTCAGCCCCGAGTGGCCCTCACGCTGGAGGATCCCCCAGTAGTCCCGCTGCCCGCGGACCCGCGTGTTGCGGATGGTCACGTTGTCCGCGTCCACCGTGATGTCGCCGTAGACGTCCAGGCCGTCGATGACGGTGCCGTCCTTCGTGATGACGAGCGAGTCGGACCTCTTGAGCGTGACACCCGCGGGGACGCCCGTGTTGCCCGGACCCGGCCAGTCTCCCGTACGCGGCGGCGTCGTCCCGTTCGACGGTGTCGGGGAAGGACGGGCGGACGCGGACCTCGACGGCGTCGGTGAGGGCCGGTCCGGGAAGGGGGAACGCGACGGGCTGTGTGCCGGACTCTGTGCCGGACTGTGCGACGGACTGTGCGTCGCGCTGCGCGAAGGGGTCGCGCTACGCGAAGGAACGGCGCCGGGAGAAGGACTGCGCGTGGGGACGACGCTGGGAGAGGGTCCGCGCGTGGGCCGGACTGTCGGCCGGTGGGTCGGCCAGAAGGTCGGGCGCGTCGTCGGGCGCGTCGTCGGGCGGAGGGTCGGCGACGCCTCCGGTGGAGGGCCGGCCGAGATGCCCGGACGCGGGGAGGCCGACGATCTCGCCGTCCAGGACACCCTCGGAGTGGGCCGCACAGTGGGCCGCACAGTGGGCCTCACAGTGGGCCGGTGTCCCCTCCGCGGCGGCAGGGTGGTCCACCAGGTGACCGCCGGATACGGGTTCCGCCGCCCCGTGGGAGCCGGCGTCGCCCCTTTGCGACCGCGGCGGGAGGAGGGCGAGGCCCTGACCACCTCGGCGCCGGCCGCCCGCGCTTCCGCCCGCGCGTCCTGCTCCGCGCCGTCCCGCGAGCCGGCGCCCGTCAGCGCGACCGTCCCGTCGGACGCGTCCCGGCCGCCGGCGCCGCATCCGCCGCCGGCGAGGACGACGAGGGCGGACAGACCCGCCACGACCAGCAGCCCGCTTTTCCGGGTGTCCTTATATATCCGCACAGTCGACTCCTTCCGGTCCACGGTTATGCCGACTGTCCGCCTCTATAGGGGGAGGCTCCTTCGGGAGGGTAGCCACACCTGACACACAATGTGGGCTGTTTTCGCAAAAGGAACCATTTTCAGCGCAATCTACATGCGTCCCAATCCGCGTATAAATCGCATTCAGGCGACAAAGGGTGTTATTCGGGCGTTACCTTCCCGCCGCTCTCCCAGACGTTGTCCCGCCAGACGTTCCCGCGGCCGTGGGCGTCCCAGTACGCCACCGGGCCGGCGTGCCCACCCTTGGGCCACACCCTGCGACTGAAGACGTTGCCGATGACCTTGACGTTCGACGAGGTGCCCTTGACGCCCGCTCCCGCGTACAGCGCCCAGCCGCCGCCCGCCAGCAGGTTGCCCTCGACCGTCACGTTCCGGATCACGCCGAAATCCTGGAACAGCGCGATGGCGCTGGTCTGGTCGAGCGTATTGACCGCCGTATTGTGGCGAATGATCAATTCGGTTCCCCTGGCCGGCGGTCCGGATGACATGATCATGTCGACGTGATCGTCTTTGTAGAGCTTCGGGTCATGGACGTAGTTGTGCTCGATGAGGCCCTGCTCGGTGCTGATGCCGTTGGAAATCGTGTGGATATTCGCCCGCCGCACGGTGATCATCACGCCCTGGTTGAGAACACCGAACTGCGTGCGTTCCCTGCCGTTGCCGAAGATCTCGACGTCCTCGACCGTCAGCCCGGAGTGGCCCTGCCGCTGGAGGATCCCCCACCAGCCCGGGGTACCGCGAACCCTGGTGTTTCGGATGGTCACGTCGTCGGCCTCGACCGTGATCGCGCCGTTCACCTCCAGGCCGTCGACGACCGTGCCGTCCCTGGTCACGGTGATCGATCCGGACGGGCGCAGCCTCGTCCCCTCCGGCACCCCGGTGTTGTCCGGCCCCGGCCAGGCCGCCGGCCGCGACGGTGAGGGCGCGGGGCTCGGCGTGGTGCGCGCCGACGGCGTCGCCGAGGGGGTCGGACGCTTCGGGCCGCCGTCCGTGGTCGCCTGGCACGCGGTCTGCGAGGTCACCAGTACGGCTCCCGCGAGCAGGACCGCCGTACGCCTCGTCACCGCCCGGCGCACGCCGGGCCAGTTCCTTGGGCGATGCGGGCGCACCGGAATGACGTGATGCGGCTCACCGCGCTTACCCCCCTTGCGCCCGTCGTGCGGGCCTGTCGGCGCCGTGCGTCCCGGCGCATCTCCGGCCGCCATCACCGTACCGGGCGAGTCCGCGCCACGCCGGGAATACCGGCGGCGAGCCTCCCGCGCCCCGTCCGGCTACGCCTTGCCGTCGCGGCTGAGCAGGTCCACCAGCGCCGGAGGCGTCCAGCGCTTCAGCGTCTGACGGAAGTTGCTCTTCCACTGCTCGCCGGGCCGCTGCTTGAAGAGGGTCGTGTGGTCCGCGCCCGTCTCCTCCTCCGGCCGGCCGTTCGTGTAGTAGTACAGCGCCATCGAACGGCGGGCGCGGTCGTCCGGGCACGTCAGCGGATCAGGGTGCCCGTGGTTCGCGTCGTCGGTCGTGGCGAAGACGACGAAGCGGTTGAAGACCGGCAGGATCTTGTGCTCGCAGTGGGTCATGTCCTTGTCCCAGAGCTGCAGGTGACCGCCGTAGTCCTCTTTCCAGTCCTTGTTGAGGTAGAGCAGCCCGTTGAGCCGCCGGTCGAGGTTGAGCCTGCGGTGCCGGTTGAAGTCGGCGTGCACCTTCAGGAACCCGCCGGGCTTGATCTGGTGCAGTCCGCCGCCCTCCAGGTGCGGATCGGAGACGAGCTGCGTGATCCCCGTCAGCCGTTCGAGGAACTCGACGAACACCTGGCCGTTGAACTCGGCGAGCAGGTGGCGGGTGGCGGGGCCCATCCGCTCGGTGTCCGCCAGCGCGAGCTTGATCTCGCGTGAGCTGTCGAACTGCTGCCAGCTCGCGTCCCGCGGCTCCGGGAACTCCTCCAGGATCGGCTCCAGCACGCCGGGCGGCAGGAAGTCGTCGATCACCACGTGCCGGAACGGCCGGGCGTCGAGGAAGTCCTGGCGCCGGCGGTCGGCCAGCGGGAACAGGTCCTCCCGACGGAAGGTGAACGCCTGGGTCTCCTGCATCGATCTCTCCCTCGCCGCCGGCTGAAAGGTGTCTTTCTCGATCCGTCGCCCCCGCGCTCGCCACCGCGCACGGAACGGCGAGGCCCCGACTTGAATATCGTGCGGCGAATCCGCCGGTGTTACAGCGTCGCGTCCGGCCAGACGTTCCTCGGCCTCTTCCTTGACACGAACAGCCGGCGGCCGGCTCGGCGACGACGTGGACGCTCGCACATCAGGAGACCGGCGAGCCGGGCGAGATCGCCGTGGTCCACGACCGAGTCCGCTGAGCGGGGACGCGCGCCCGGCCACATCGACGCTCGACGCCGGGGCGAAGACCGCGGAACGCATTGCCTCCCGGATGCACCGCCTCTAGCATGCGCCTGGCGGGCAGTTCCCGACCCCCGGAGGGCCGCATGTCCGAGACCCCGCGGATCGCGGTCGTCGTCGTGACCTACAACAGCGCGCGTGTGCTGGCAGACTGCCTGGAGTCGCTCGCCGCGGGCGCGCGAGGCGCCGACCTCGTGCGGGTGATCGTCGCCGACAACGCGTCACGAGACGAGTCCGTGCCGCTCGCCGAGCGGGCCGGGGCGACGGTGGTGCAGCTGGGCCGCAACGCCGGCTACGCGGCGGCCATCAACGCGGGCGTCGCCGCCCTCGACCGCGAGGGACACCTCGGCCGCGTCGACGCGGTCGCCATCCTCAACCCCGACTGCCGCACCCGTGAAGGGGCGCTCACCCGTCTCGCGGCCGCGTTGCGCGCCCCCGGCCGCGGCATCGCCGTACCCCGGCTGGTCAGCCCGGACGGCCACACGCATCCCTCCCTGCGCCGCGCCCCCACCGTACGCGGCGCGCTGGCCGAGGCGGTGATCGGCGGACGGCTCGCGGACCGCGTCGGGCGACTCGGCGAGGTGATCACCGATCCCCGCCGGTACCGGACGCCCGGCGCCGCCACGTGGGCCACCGGGGCCGCCCTGCTCGTCTCCGTGGCGGCCGTTCGCGACCTCGGGCCCTGGGACGAGTCCTTCCTGCTCTACAGCGAGGAGACCGAGTACGCGCTGCGGGCGGCCGACCGGGGCTGGACGCTCTGGTACGAACCCGAGGCCGTGGTCGAGCACATCGGCGGCGAGGCGAACGTCAACCCCGTGCTGGCCGCGCTGCTCACGACGAACCGGGTGCGGCTGTTCCGGCGGCGGCGCGGGCCCGTCTCCTCCTCCGCCTTCTATCTGGCCGTGGTTCTCGGCGAGGCGCTGCGCGCGCTCGCCGGCCGGCGTACGGCACGGGCCTCGCTGGTGGCACTCCTGCGGCCCTCCAGGCGCATGCGGGTGCTGCCGCAGTGAGCGTGCGGGGCGGCGGAGGCGGCGTAACGGCCGGCCCGTCCGCCGCGACTACAGACATGTGAAAGTGACGCGACTCGCCCTTGAAGGCGTGCTGCTGTTCGTCCCCACGCCCCACCACGACGAGCGCGGCTTCTTCACCCGGACCTTCGACGCGGCGGTCGCCGCCGGGCACGGGCTCGACCCCGCCGCCTTCATCCAGGACAGCCAGTCACGCTCCCGCAAGGGCACCGTCCGCGGCATGCACGGCCGTTCGGGGCGTGGCGAGGCCAAGCTCGTCCGATGCGCCCGCGGCGCCGTCCTGGACGTGCTGGTGGACGCCAGGCCAGGCTCGCCGACCTTCGGCCGCCACCTAACGGTGCTGCTCGACGACGAGACCTTCGCCCATCTGTACGTGCCCCCGGGCCTCCTGCACGGTTACCAGGCGCTGACCGAGGCCGACGTGTGCTACCGCATCGACCGGGAGCACGACCCGTCGGAGGATCTCGCCGTGCGCTACGACGACCCGGATCTCGCGCTGCCGTGGCCGCTGCCGGTCGGCGCGATCAGCGGCCGGGACCTGTCGGCCGGGTCATGGGCCGAGCTGCGCGACCGCCTCGGGGCGTAGCCGGGCACGCGCCGCCTCCGCCGCGGGCGGGGCGGGCGGCGCGGCGGCGTTCTCGGCCTTCAGCGCGCGCAGCAGCGCGCCGGCGGCCCCGATCAGCAGGAACATCAGGCTGGTGACGCCGGGATAGGACAGCAGGTCGAAGGTGGCCGCGCCGACGAGCGGAACCAGCAGGCAGGCGGCGATGGTCAGGGCCAGGTTGCGGACGTTGGGATCGCCGCTGAGCCGCCGCGCGCGCAGCGCGACGACCACCCCGCAGACGATGACGCCGACGAAGGCGACCACGCCGACCACACCGGTCTCCACCAGCGAGAGCAGGTACTGGTTGTCGAACACCTGGTGCTTGTAGGGATACCAGGTCCCGATGCCCCGGCCGAAGAGCGGGTGTTTGGTGACCTCGCTCAGCGCGAACGGGTAGTCGTGCGTGCGGTAGAGGATGCTGTCGTCGGAGCCGGCGTTCGCGAACAGGTTGTAGAAGGTGCCGAGCAGTCCGGGAGCCGCCACCTTCATCAGGCCGAGGAACACGGCGAGCGCCCCGAGACTCACCAGGCAGCGCCTGAGCGGCCAGCCGGTGAACAGCACCGCGCCCACCACGACCATCCCCAGCACGGCCGACCTGGAGACCGAGAACATCAGCCCGGCCGCTATCAGGGCCGCGCACAGCCACCAGCGCCGCCACGGCTCGCCCCGGTCCCGCGCCTGCAGGGCGAAGTGCGCCGCGAACGGCAGGACCATGGAGCAGAAGACGCCGAACTCGATCGGGTGGCCCAGCGTCGCGGCCACCCGGCGCAGGTCCGCCCGCGACATCACGGTCTCGGTGCCCTCGACTGAGGTGTGCCGGAACCCGGGAAGGGACATGTAGGTCGTGGGGTCGAACTCCAGCAGATACTGGCACGTGGCGACGACCGACACGATCGCCCCGGCCACCACGACCGTCTTGAGCACGAAGTCGAGCCGATCCCGTCCCCTGACTCCGTCGCACATCATGAGCACGAGCCCGACGTACCCGGCGAACAGCACCAGGGAGTGGTCCGCCAGGTTGAGCTCGTCCGAGGGCAGGTATCCGAGGCTGGCGAAGCCGTAGCAGGTCAGGAACGCCATCCCGTACGCGAAGATCGCGGTGCGGACGGGGTTGGCGCCCTTGGCGGCGCCGAGGGTGGTCGTGAATTGCGCCAGGAGCCACACGAGGAGGAGCAGGAGGGCGACGACGTCGGCGAGCGTCAGCGACATCGGCAGCCCGCGCAGGACCAGCCGGGCCGGGATGAGCAGCAGGGAGAGCACGAACAGGCAGACGAGCGTCGCACCGTCGGCGCGCCGGCGCGATCCGGGCAGCGGGCTGTCGATCCTCACGGCACTCCCGATGGTCACGGCTGTCATTGCCGGAGCAGCGGCGCCGGCTTCGTCCGCGCGCCGGCTGGATAGGCGGATCCGTTGAGGGACGCCTGCGGCTTCGCGGCACCGGAGCGGCGGGCGCGGCGCGACCGCGCCCAGCTTTCGACGGCGAATGCGGCGGCCATGCTCAGGAACAGGCCCATCGCCAGCGCGACGCACGCCGCCCGCAGCCTGCTGCCCGTCTTCTCCTCCGGGGTTGTCGGCGGCACGACCTCGAACGCCCTGAGATAGGTCGCCCGCGGCGCGCCCAGCGCCCGCTGCTGCTCGACCAGCTTGTCCTGCGCGATCCGGCCGAGCCGCGCCACCACGTCATGGGCCTCCTGCGCCGTCGGGGCCTCCGCGGAGATGACGACGAACGGCAGCGTGATCATCAGCTCCGGGTTGGTGGTGCCGTTGCTGACCTTGAACGTGGTCCGTCCGCCGGGCGTCACCCCCACCCGTTGCGCGACCTCGGCCGAGCTGAGGCCCTGGATGAGGATCGAGGCGGAAAGGCCCAGCCCGCTGTCGACGTTGACCAGCGGGTTCGTCACCGGGTTGGGGAACTTGGGGTCCGCGGGCAGGCTTCCCCCGTCGCGGGGGACGGTCAGCACGAGGCTCGAGGAGCACACGAAGGTCTTCGGGAACATGACGTAGACGCCGGCCGCCCCCGCGAGCACGAGCACGAAGACGGGGAAGGTGACGTACCACCGCCGGAACAGGACGAGGACCGTCGCCCAGAAGTCCATGCGTCAGTCCTTGTCGTCGTCCGTACGCGCGTCTGTGGGCACACTCGCGAAGCGACGGTCGTCGTCGGCGCGCAGCGCCTCGGCCGCGTCCTTCCCCTTCACCGGCTCCGTCACGACGACGATCTCCTGGGTGTCCCACAGGACCACGTCCACGTCGTCGTCCTCGTACGCGGGGACGACGGGAGCGACGTGAACCGCCGGGAGCGCGGCGGCCGGCGGCGCCGGGTCACGCGGGGGTGGCGGGGCCTTGCGGAGCAGCGGGACCCGGCCTCTGCGCGTCAGGGCGTAAACCAGGCCGAGACCCGCGCAGGCGGCCAGGAGGCCGACGCCGGCCGCCACCTGCCACCGCGTGGACAGCATGGCCTCCGGCTTGGAGGGCGGCACGATGTTGGCGACCGTGAGGTAGGTCGAGGGCGGGGCGCCGAGCGTCCGCTGCCACCCGGTCAGCTCGTCGCGGACGCGCCGCTGCGCCTTCGTCAGGACGCCGGAGGCGACATCCGGGGACGGCGCCACGACGCGGATGTAGATGTACGGCCCGCTGATGTCCAGAACCCGGGGGTTGCTGCGCCCGTCGTCGATCGTGATCGTCGTCGGCCCGTCCTTGGGGGCGCCGAGCTGCGTCCACACGTCCTGCGTGTTCATGGACTGGATGACGATGCTCGCGGCCGTCTTCAGCGCGTCGTTGAACTGCAGGAGCGGGTTGCCCCGGGGCAGCGGGCGGTTCGGGTCCCTGGAGTAGACGCCGCCGTTGACGGGCGTGGCCAGCACCAGCGAGGTGTCCGCCTCGTAACGGGTCGGGACGACGAAGAAGGTGACCGTGCCGACCAGGATCGAGATCGCCAGCAGGGGGAGTCCGATCGACCATTTCCGTAGGAGACCGGCGATCGTCGTCCAGAACTCCACGTATCCCCCCGGCCTGTCCAGTGCCGTCGGCCTGCCAGCAGGCGTCCGGACCCTGCTTGGATACATCGTCACGCGCGGCTGTCACGTTACAACGATCCGGTGTCCCGCGCCGGGTGGTTACGTTCGGCGAACTTCCTCCGATATACGTTGCGGCGACCGGTCCGGGCGACGACGGGAGTACGGCGGATGGAGTCCTCTGCGGACCAGGCGACGGCCCCGTCCACCTCCGCCTCCACCCGGGTGACACGTGCGCCCGCGCGTCTGCCGGGCCTCGACGGGATCCGCGGGATCGCGGCCCTGTTCGTGGTCCTGCACCACTGCTGGCTGCTGTCCTTCCCGGGCTTCCCCGCCGGCACGGGCCCCGCGTGGGCCGGTTGGCTCGTCTACGGGCACCTCGCGGTGGTGATGTTCATCGTCCTGTCGGGGTTCTCGCTGGCGGTCTCACCGGCGAGGTCGGGCTGGCGGCTGAACGGTCTCCGCCGGTTCGCCTACCGGCGGGCCTGGCGCATCCTCCCGCCCTACTGGGCGGCCCTGCTGTTCAGCCTCGTGGTCGCGTGGACGCTGATCCCGCAGCCCGGGCAGGGCAGCCCGACCGTGAAGTCCGTCGTCGTCTACGGCCTGCTGGTCCAGGACCTGTTCGGCTCGCCGAGCCCCAACGGCGCCTTCTGGTCCATCGCGGTCGAGGCGCAGCTCTACATCGTGTTCCCGCTGATGCTCCTGGTGCTGCGGCGGGCCGGCGCGGCCGTCCTGCTCGCCGTCCTGACCGTCGTCGTGGCCCTCATCGGACTGCTCGCGCCGAGCGTCCCCGCGGTGGACCTGTTCATGCGGCTGACCCCGCAGTTCGCGGTGCTCTTCGCGATCGGCGCGGTCGCGGCGGGAGTGGCGGCGAAGATGCCGGCGGGCATGCCGGCGGGCATGGTGACGGGCATGGCGGCGCGCGGAGAGGCCCACGAGAACGGGTCGCCGTGGCCGTCGCGTCTCCCCTGGCTGGCCCTGGCCGCCGCGGCGCCCGTCGTCCTGCTGATCGTCGTGCGTGGTCCCGAGTGGACCGTCGGGCACTACTTCTGGGTCGATCTGGCCGTCGGCCCGGCGGCCGGGCTGCTGCTCGCCTCCGTCGCGGCCGGCCGGCCCCGGCCCCTCGTGCGCCTGCTCGACACGCGGGCGCTGCGCCGGCTCGGCTCGTTCTCCTACAGCCTCTATCTCATCCACGCGCCGATCGTGGTGGTGGTGAACCGCCTGGTCCTCGCCCCCCGTCTCGCCCCGGGCGTGACGATGTTCCTGGCCACCCTCGTGCTGACCGTGCCGTTCACGCTGCTCGCGGCGTGGCTTTTCGCGTCGGTCTTCGAGCTGCCGTTCCAGCGCCACCGCGGCTGGGGCGCGCTGCGGGCGGCGGTCCTGCGGCGCTAGCCGCCGCCCGGTTCCTTCGTCTAGAGCGGCAGCTCGGTCTGGCTGTCGGGGCGGCCGACGTACCGTCCGTAGTCGGGGTGGTCGAAGCGGTGCAGCGCGACGATGTTGTCGTTCCACGGCGCGGGCACGGCCCGTTTGTGGCGCAGGCCGTTGATCGGGGCGATCTTCAGGGTCTCGTGCGCCTCGTTGAACTCACTGATGGCCCGCAGCTCGCCGACGTAGTCGTTGTGCAGGATCTGGTCGTCGTCGCCGACGGTGTCGTCCAGGTAGCAGAAGACGCGGGGCAGGAAATACTTGTGGTCGCCCGCGAAGATCCGCAGCGCGGCGGCCGTGGAGGAGTAGAAGTCCACGTCGACGGAGACGAAGCCGATCGGCGCGGGCCGCCTGTCGTCCAGGAACTCCGCCACGGTGTCGGTGATGTTCCCGAGGACCAGGTGGGCCTCGGGCAGTCGCGCGCGCAGGGCCGCGACGTCCATGCTGAAGTCGCCCTCGCGCCAGATGTAGGGCAGGTCGCGGTAGTCGGTCGGCTTCGGCAGGCCCTCTCCCGTGTCGAAGCCGTACACGTCGATCCGCACGCCGGTGGCGGCGGTGGCCAGCCGTGCCTGGCGGCACATCTCGACCAGGCCCGCGCCGCCGGCGACGCCGAACTCGACCACGCTGATGCGGTCGACGCCGAGCCGCCTGGCCAGTTCCGCCGCCTGCTGGACGCCGTAGGCGTAGTGCGGCCGGGGGAACAGGTCGAGGGCGCAGCGCAGCTCGTACGAGCCGAAGGGCAGGCGGCGCATGACGGCGAGAACCGACCGTCCGGGCTGCATGAGCACCCGGACGAGGCGTATCACGTTCCGGTCGAACCCGCTTCGCGGCGAGGACGTCATAGTGGGTCGGCCTTTCTTCTGGTCACGTGGATGGATTGCGGCCGCCGTGCCCGCGGTCAGCCTCCCAGGAGGCGAACGGCGAGACCGGTGAGCTTGCGGCCGCGGTGGGCCAGCACCTGGCGCTGGCGGCGCCCGTATATGCGGGCCAGCACGGCCCGGCCCCGGCGACGCTGCTCGGGGGTGAGGTCCATGGCGTGCAGCGCCCGGTACATCGCGCGGAACTGGAGCGTGTTGGCGAAGTGCGCGGTCCACACCGGCACGCCGAGGGCCCGGGCGATGTGCGGCAGCCGCTTCCAGCGCAGGTTGCGGTGGGCCAGCACCTCGGGGACGTGGCCCCACGGCCCGGTCAGCGCGAGCACGGTGGCGTACACCTCGTCCTCGCGGATCATCACGGGCCTGCGGATGCCCGCCACCGCCGCGCGCCGCATCACGCCGTACAGCGGGTCGAGGAGCATGTGCTCGGTGGTGACCGCGTCCCACAGCTCCGCCAGCCGGTCGACGGGGTCGTCGGAGAGCATCCCCGTGCCCTGGTAGGCCGGCCGGTGCACCGAGCCGTCCGGGCTGGTGTACGCCGTGTCCGAGGTCACCAGGATGAGCCGCTCGTCGCTCAGGAGCGGCTCGAGCGACCGGGACACGCAGTGCGGCTCGAGATGGTCGTCGTCGCCCATCCACCGGAAGAACTCGCCCCGTGCCAGCCGCAGCACCTCGGTGAAGTTGCCGACGATGCCGATGTTGCGGGGCTGGCGGTGGTAGACGACCCGGGAGTCCTCCCGGGCGAGCCGCCGGCACAGCTCCTCCGTGCCGTCCGTGGACGCGTTGTCCGAGATGACGACCTCGAGCCGTTCGTGGTCCTGGGCGAGGACGGACCGCACGGCCTCCTCCAGCCGGTCGGCGCCGTTGCGGACCGGTATGCCGATGGAGACGAGTCTCCGTGAATCCGCCAACTCAGTGCTCCTTCGCCGTCGCCTCGACCGGCACCGGATGCCGGTGACCGGCGGGCAGCCGCTCCATCACGTGGCCGCCCACCGTTCTCATCTGGTGCAGCGGCACCACGATCAGCACGTAGACCAGCAGCCCTCCGGCGCCTCCGACGACGAGCTGGAGGAACTGGCTGCCCGCGGTCAGCGCGGCCAGGCCCACGGTGACCGCGAACGACACCGCGGCCCCGGCGAACGGCCGTACCAGCTGGGGCAGGATCGGCCGCAGCCGCACCCCGGTGCGCTGCACGGCGAGCATCGCGAGCGGGAGGGCCACCAGCAGCGCGGCCGCCGCCTGGCCGACGGCCGCGCCCCGGATTCCGTCGAGATGCGTCCCCACGATCACCGCGGGGATCAGCGCCACGCCGTACCCCAGGTTCATCCAGACGGTCGAGCGGGTGGCGCCCTGCCCGTTGAGGATGTCCAGGGCGAAGGAGGTCAGCATGCGCACCACCATCAGCACCGCGAGGAACCGCAGGACGCCGGCCGCCTGCCCCCACTTGTCGCCGTACAGGAAGTGGATGAGCGGGTGGGCGAGCACCGCCATGGCCACGGCCAGCGGCAGGATCGCGGTGATCAGGATCGGCACCGACTTCTGCACGCCGAGCGACAGCGACTCCTCGTCCCGCTCGGCGAGGCGCGAGAAGCCGGCGATGGACACCGAACGGATCGCGGTGCCGATCAGTCCGGGCACCCAGCTCGACACGTTGAAGGCCATCAGGTAGAAGCCGAGCCAGTCGGGCCCCATGATGGCGCCGACGATGATGTAGCCGACGTTGAGCAGCACGATTTCCAGGGCGATGCCCGCGGCGGAGGGGATGCCGAACCCCAGCAGCCTCTTGGCGACGCCCCGGTCGAACGCCAGACGCCAGGGCAGCCGGGCGTAGGCGAGCATGAACACGCCGGTGACCACGGCGCCGGCCACCTGTCCCCAGGCGAAGCTGTACGGCCCGGCGCCGCTCGCGGCGAGCGCGATCGCCACCGGGGCGTTCACCAGGAACCCCGCCAGGATCGCCTTGGCGCTCTTGCCCACGTGGAACCTGCGCAGCAGTGTCGCGCTGCGCACCGCGGTCACGGCCTCGATGAGGATGACCGCGGTGAGGAGCCGCACGACCGGGGTGGCCTCCTCGCTGCCCGCGAGGCTGGAGAAGTACGGCGCGCCCACGTAGAACGCGCCGTACAGGGTGACGGCGGAGATCATCGAGAGGGTGGTGGCGGTCGGCGCGACGTCCTCCAGCCTGCCCCGCCACTGCACCACCGCCGCCATGACGCCGATGTCCTTGACGACCATGACGAACTGGGTCGCGGCCAGCGCGACCGCGTAGATGCCGAAGTCCTCCGGGGACAGCAGACGGGCCAGGACGAGGCCCATGAGGAACGACCCCGCCCGGGTCGCCAGGGTGCCCAGCAGGCTCCAGCCGAGCCCGCGTCCGGCCTTGCGGCCGATATCCCGGAGGTGGCCGGCCTCGCCGTCCTGTGGCTCGGCCGGCTCCGGCGGTTCCGCCGGTTCCTCCGGCTCCGCCGGCTCCGCGTCCTGGCTCTCTCGCATCGGCTCTCCCCGATCCCTAGTTCTCCTCGGTGACCCGCTCCAGCCAGATCTCCCGCCAGAACGGCACGAACGCCCGTGGGCAGTTGGCCTTGTACACACCCGCGCAGACGACGCCGTCGAGGATGATGCAGGGGTTCTTCATCTGCAGCATGCGCCCGGTCTTCTCGTCGATGCACCGTTCCACGCGCGCGGCGACCCGGGCCACACGCCCGCAGTACCGCGCCATCTCCTCCTCGAACCCCATCCCGCGGTTGAGCCGCTTCGTGTCGAGCGTGGCGACGATCGCCTCCCGCGACTTGACCCGCACGAGCTCGCCCGGCTGCAGGTCGCTCAGCTCGGTCGGGGTCGTGGTGTTCGGGCCGGGCGGCACGAAGCCCCACGCCATGCCGTCCCTGAACCGCAGCCGGCGGGGCAGCCTGCGGCTCGCCCGCTGTAATCGGTTGAACAGCCCGAAGAAGATCGTGCGGAGGGTGGCCGGGACGCCGGCGTTGCCCACCCGGACGTCCGTGACGTACTGGCCGAGGTCCCTGAAGGGCAGGGGCTCGGGAGCGGCGCGCAGCAGCTCGGTCGCCTGGCAGCGGTACCGCACCTCGCCGTCCGCCGCCGGCTTGCCTCGGGAGTTGATCTCGAGCAGGGGAAGGCTGCGTACGGGCTCGGGTGCGGCCTCGGGTGCGGGCGCGCCCGGGGCCACCCGTTTGAGCCAGGCCTCCTTCCAGTACAGCGAGCACGAGGTCTGGCAGCCGCCGTGGGCCGAGCCGTCGCAGCGCGCGCCGGTCAGGTGCACGGCGTCCCGCATCCGCCGCATGCCCGTGCCGGTCACCGTGTCGCACAGCTTGTGCGCCACCTTGTGCACCGTCATCCGCCGCCCGCAGAACGACAGCATCTCCGGCATGAAGGGCAGGCCGTCGAGCTCGCCCTTCTCGTCGAGTGTGGCCATGATCTCCTCGACGCTGCGGACCTCCACCACCTCGCCGACCGTGAGGCCCAGGGCCTCCGGTCGTGCGGAGGCCTCGAACTGCGTCATCCGGCTACTCCTTCACGAGTCCCGCGACCAGCAGAGCCTGGGCCGCGTCCGCCACCACGTCGAACGGCAGTCCGGAACGTTCCGAGATGTCGAGCAGGCTGTGGGCGCCGTCGGACTGGTTCAGCACCCACAACATCGCCATCTGCGCCTGTTTCGTGTCACTGCGCCCGCCGAGCGAGTCGTACAGGCCGCGCCTGCCCAGCTGGGGCTCGCCGTACGGGCTGAGGTTCACGTAGGTGCGGTTGCGCTCCAGCACCCGCACGGCCCGCAGGCAGGCGTCCAGCGTGTCCTCCATCGCCTCCTCGGTGACGAAGTCCGGGTCGTCCGCCGAGGTGTGGTACTCCGGATAGCCGGCGTACGGGGTCCTGGTCAGGCAGCCGACCGGCAGGTCGAACCCGGGCGAGCAGTACTGCCGCTCGTCGTAGCCGTAGGGGGAGAAGTCCACCAGCGTGTGCGGGCGGTCCCGCAGGACGTGGGCGAGGACCCGGTCGATCTCGGCGTCCCCCCGCCGGCTGCGTTTGTAGGTGATCGGTCCCCGGTCTCCCGCGCAGGCGAGCACGAGCCCGTGCCCGATCCGGCCGGCCCGGTCCCGGTTGCGCGCCAGCCAGGCGATCGAACCGATGGTGCCGGGCGCGAACAGGAAGCGGTAGGTGTAGCGCCGCTCCTCCCGCGCCAGCAGCCGCGCCAGCCGGGTCGCCACCGCGACTCCCGCCAGGTTGTCGTTGGCCAGCGAGGGGTGGCAGACATGGCACGAGATCAGGACCTCCTCCGCGCTGCGGCCCGGGATCACGTGCTCGCCGTACGTCAGGTGCCCGTCGGCGAGCGTCGAGTCGATCCGCACCTCGTACGGCCCCGGCCCCATCCCCGCCAGCGTGTTCTCGCTGAGGCAGAACCCCCACGTCTCGGCGTAGTAACTGGTGCGGTACGGCACCAGGCCGGGCCGGTCGGGAAGCGTGTGCAGGTGGGGGCGGAGCTCGTCCAGGGTCATGGTCGCCGACACCGGCACGCTGTAGCCGACCACGTGCAGGTTGGACGCCGCGAAGTCGACGATCCGGGTTCCGGAGGAGTCCTTGATGTAGGCGTCGCGGATGTTCCATTCCTTGGGAATGGTCCAGTCGAGAACCTCGGTGCCCGTGGGCACCTCGCTGATCTCCAGCGGGATCGACTCGCCGATGATCTCCAGAGTGCGCCGCAGGCCGGATCCGGTGATGCTGCGGCACAGCGGGTAGAGCCGCCTGACCAGCGCGTGCATCTCGCTCATGGGCGCAACGAAGAGTCGACGGCGCCGGCCTCCCGCCGGTCGGACAGGCGGGCGAGCCGGGTGAAGCGGCGCTCGAAGTCCTCCCTGGTCAGCCCGTACTCGCGGTAGGCGTCGACCAGTTCAACCGCGCCGTCCTTGACCGACCAGCGGGCCTCGTACCCGGGGAGGGCGGCCCTGATGCGGGAGAAGTCCACGCGGTAGGAGCGCGGGTCGGCGCCCGCCTCGCCGGTGATCACGAGAGCGGCGCCGGGCACGGCCTCGACGACCTCGGCCGCGATCTCCGCCACGGTCAGGTTGTTGCGCTCGGTGCCGACGTTGAACGCCTTCGCGTGCACCGCCTCCCTGGGCGCGGTCAGCGCGGCGGCGAACGCCTCCGCGATGTCGCGCGCGTGGACCAGCGGGCGCCAGGGCGTGCCGTCCGACAGCACGCGCACCTCCCCCGACAGGCACGCGTGGCCGACCAGGTTGTTGAGCACGATGTCGGCCCGCAGCCTCGGCGAGAAGCCGAATGCCGTCGCGTTGCGCATGAAGACCGGGGTGAAGTCGTCGTCCGCCAGAGCGGTCAGGTCGTCCTCCACCCGGACCTTCGACTCCGCGTAGGGGGTCACCGGCCGGAGCGGCGCGTCCTCGTCCAGCAGGTCGTCGCCGCCCGACGCGCCGTACACCGAGCAGGTCGACGCGTACAGGAACCGGCGGACGCCCGCGTCCCTGGCGAGCCGGGCCAGCCGCGAGGAGGCGTAGTGGTTGATGTCGTAGGTCAGCTCGGGGGCCAGCGAGCCGAGCGGGTCGTTGGACAGCGCGGCGAGGTGGACGACGGCGTCGAACCCCTCCAGGTGCTCGGGCCGGACGTCCCGCAGGTCCACCGCGTACGTCTCGGGGTCGGCGGGCGGGGGGCCGAGCACGCAGTCGGCGAACAGCCCCGAGTCGAGGCCGACCACCTCGTGGCCGGCCTCGGCGAGCACCGGGGCCATGACCGTGCCGAGATAGCCCTGGTGTCCGGTCAGCAGTAGCCGCATCAGTTCTCCAGGTCGAGGGTGAGCTTGTCCACGTGGAAGGCCTCGGCGTACCGCGCGTGGCACTCGATGCCGCGGATGCGGGCCAGGCCGAGGAAGGCTTCCGGGTCGTACCAGGGGCGGTGCCGTTGCGAGGGGTAGTGGCTCTGCAACAGGGCGGCCTTCTCCTTCGCCACATCGGGGGTGAGCGGCTGGTAGACCGCCGGCCGGCCGAGGTCGCCGTCCCACTTGACGATCTCGTAGCCCAGGACCAGGTGGTCGCGGAACGCGGTCGGCACAAGTTCGGCGAGGCCCCGGTGATCCTGGTGCAGGTCGCCCCGGTGGGGGGCGACGACCAGGTCGGGGTCGCCCGCCGCGCGCAGCTCCTCGACGGCGTTCTTGGCCTCGTCCCAGTGGGCGGGCAGCCGCCCGTCGGGCAGCTTCAGCACGGTCAGCCGCAGGTCGGCGCCGGGGCAGAAGGCGGCGAGCGCGGCCCGCTCCTCGTCCTCCCGCTCGGTGCCGCCGCCGGACAGCACCAGGGCGTCCACGCGGACGCCGGGGTGCGCCGCGCAGACGGTCAGCAGCGTGCCGCCCGCCCCGATCGCGATGTCGTCGCAGTGCGCCGCGAGTGCCGCGATCCTGCGCACGCGGCCGGGCCGCAGGCCGATCACACGTGCTCCCACAGCGCCCACGGCCGGTCGCCGCGCGCCCACGCATGGTCCAGCTCCAGCCGCTGGTTGACGGTGTCGCTCGGCCGCCAGTAGCCGCGGTGCGGGTAGGCCAGCAGCCGGCCGCGCTTGGCCAGTTCGGCGCAGCCGTCGGCCACGAGGTCGCCGTTCACGGGGATGTGGTCGAAGACCTCCTGGCGGAGCACGAAGAAGCCGCCGTTGACCCACAGCGGCATCTCGCTGACCGGCGTGATCGAGCCGACCCTGCCGTCCTCGCCCACGTCGACGCAGTGGAAGGTGTTGGACGGCGGGACCACCATCATCGACGCCCCGGCGTCCGTGGCGCGGAACCGCTCGACGATGTCGGACAGCGGCGCGTCGGTGAGCACGTCCGCGTAGTTCGCCAGAAAGATCTCATCGCCCTCAAGATAGGGGCGCACCCGGCGAAGCCGCTCCCCAATGGGTGAATCCACCCCGGTGTCCACGAGGGAGATCGACCAGTCGGAGATGTCGGTGGACAACAGGTCCACCCGGCCGTTGCGCAGGACGAAATCGTTGGACGCCGTTTCCTGATAGTTCAGGAAAAAACTCTTGATGTGCTGTGCGCCGTATCCGAGACAGAGGACGAAATCCCGATGTCCGAAATGCGCGTAATACCGCATCACATGCCAGAGCAGCGGGCGCGGGCCGACGAGCTGCATCGGCTTGGGAATGTCCCCGCCGGGAAGGTCGCTGCGCATCCTGGTGCCCCGGCCTCCGCAGAAGAGGACGACTTTCACACGATCTCCAGTCTGGGGATCGGGAAGACCAGCCGGCCTCCCCACTCGCGTACGTACGAGAGCTGGGCGGTCAACTCCTCCCTCAGGTTCCAGGGGAGCACCAGCACGTAGTCGGGGCGGTCGGCGGCGATCTGCTCCGGCGGGAGGACGGGGATCCGCGCGCCGGGGGTGAACCGCCCGTGCTTGTAGGGGTTCCGGTCGACCGTGTAACGCAGCAGGTCGGGGCGGATGCCGCAGTGGTTGAGCAGGGTGTTGCCCTTGCCGGGGGCGCCGTAGCCCACGACCGTCCTGCCCTGCGCGGCGGCGTCGAGAAGGAAGCTCAGCAGCTCCCGCCGGACCCGTGCCACCCGCTCGGCGAACTGCGCGTAGCCGGACAGCTCGTGCAGCCCGGCGGCCTTCTCCGCCGCCAGCACCTCGGCCACACGCGGGCTCGGCTCCGCGCCGAGCTCGCTCGGGCGGGCCCACAGCCGGATCGACCCGCCGTGGGTCGGCAGCAGCTCGACGTCCACCAGGGAGAGCCCGCCGCTCGCCAGCGCCCGTTCCGCGGAGGCGACCGTGTAGTACTGGAAGTGCTCGTGGTAGATCGTGTCGTACTGGTTGAGCTCCATGAGGGTGAGCAGGTGCTGCACCTCGATGGACACCCAGCCCTCGTCGTCCAGGAGCGCGCGCAGCCCCCGGGTGAAGCCGACGACGTCGGGGATGTGCGCGTAGACGTTGTTGGCCACGACGAGGTCGGCGGGCCCGTGCTCGGCCCGTACGGCGGCGGCCGTCTCCGGCCCGAGGAACGCCGTGAGCGTCGGGACCCCGTTGTCCCTGGCCGCCTGGCCGACGTTGACCGACGGTTCGATGCCGAGGCAACGGATGCCGCGTTCCACGACGTGCCGCAGCAGGTAGCCGTCGTTGCTCGCCACCTCGACCACGAACCGGGGGCGCAGCCGCCCGGCCGCGTCCGCCACGAACCGCCGCGCGTGCTCCACCCACGAGGTGGAGTACGACGAGTAGTAGGCGTACTCGGTGAAGGTGTCCTGGGGCGTGATGAGCGCGGGAATCTGGGCGAGCCAGCAGTCCGTGCACACCCGCAGGTGCAGCGGATAGGTCGTCTCCGGCTCGTCGAGCTGCTCAGCGGCGAGGAACCTCTCGCACGGCGGCGTCGCGCCGAGGTCGACCACGCCGACGAGGCTCGCGGACCCGCACAGCCGGCACGTCGTCATCAGGACCTCCCCCGGCCGCACGGAGAACTCCGCGCCGGCCGTTTTCCGGATGATTTCCGGGCAGGCGTAATCGACAGAAACTGAGCTGGCATTTCCCCCCCAGCACCGGAGTCCGACAGTCATAAGTCGGGCGATGGACTGCGAGCGTTACAAGACGCCTGTGTCATGCTTCCGCCCATGGAGCGGATGAGTATCGAGGGAGCGTGGAGCTTCACCCCGCGAATCCACAGCGACATCCGGGGCGACTTCCTCGAATGTTTCAGGGCGGGGGAGTTACGCGAGGCGATCGGGCACACCATGGAGCTGGCCCAGGCCAACTGCTCGGTTTCCCGGCGCGGCGTGCTGCGCGGCGTCCATTTCGCGGACGTACCGCCCGGCCAGGCCAAATACGTGACCTGCGTCTCCGGGAAGGTGCTCGACGTCGTGGTGGACCTGCGAGTGGGCTCGCCCACCTTCGGCACGTGGGAGGGGCTCGTCCTCGACGACGTGTCCCGGCGCGCGGTGTACCTGTCGGAGGGCCTCGGCCACGCGTTCGCCGTCCTCAGCGAGCAGGCCACGGTGCTCTACCTGTGCTCCCAGCCGTACGCGCCGGGGCGCGAGCACGGCGTGCACCCGCTCGACCCGGAGATCGGCGTCGACTGGCGGCTCGACGGCGAGCCGGTCCTGTCGGACAAGGACGCCGCGGCGCCCACGCTGAGCGAGGCGCTGGATTCCGGGATCCTCCCGAGATACCGGCCCTCCTGACCCCTGCCGAGGCCCATACTGCTCGTGTGACGAGCGTCGTGATCCCCGCGCACAACGAGGCTCCGGTCCTCGGCCGTCTGCTCTCCGGGCTGCTGGGCGAGGCCCGGCCGGGCGAGTTCGACGTCGTGGTCGTCGCGAACGGGTGCACCGACGAGACCGAGTCGGTCGCGCGGGCGCACGGCGTGCGCGTGCTGAGCACGCCGGTGCCCTCGAAACGCGAGGCGCTGCGTCTGGGCGACCGGGCGGCCCGCGGCTTTCCCCGGCTCTACGTGGACGCCGACGTCACCGTGAGCACCGCGGGCGTACGCGCGCTCGTGGCCCGTCTCGGCGGGTCCGGCACGCTGCTCGCGGCGGCGCCGGAGCGCGATCTGGCGCTCACCGGCCGGCCCTGGACCATCCGCGCGTACTACGCGATCTGGACCCGCCTGCCGCACGTGCGCACGGGGCTGTTCGGCCGCGGGGTCATCGCGGTCACCGAGGCGGGCAACGACCGGATCCGCGCGCTCCCGGCGGTCATGGCCGACGACCTGGCCGCCTCCCTGGCGTTCGGCGAGGACGAGCGGGTGGTCGTGGCGGAGGCGCGGGCCGGGATCCAGACCCCCCGCACGTTCGCCGACCTGCTGCGCCGGCGCGTCCGCGCGGCGACCAGCGTGAGTGAGCTGGAACGCGAGACCGGTCCGGGCGGGCCGTCCGCGCGCACCAGCCTGGGCGACCTGGTCCGCATCGCCGCGCGGGAGCCGTGGCTGCTCCCGGCGGCGGCCGTCTTCGCCTGCGTCACCGTGCTGGCGCGGCGCAGGGCGCGCCGCTCCGTACGGGCGGGCGACTACACGACCTGGCTGCGCGACGAGAGCAGCCGGGCGCCGGGGTCATGACTGACGCAAGGTCATGACGGACGCGGGAACTCGAACAGCCAGGCGTACAGGAGCCAGCCCAGCTCGTACGGCCGGCATTCGCGGTCGACGGCGACCGGCGGGTAGAACCGGTCGAGGGTGGCGAGCCGGGCCGCCGGACGGGTGCGGGTGGCCACCGCGCGCAGGCCGCGCACCAGCTTCCTCGGGTCCGCCCTGGCCGCCTTCCGCCAGGTGAGGCTCAACCCCTCGTCGATGAGGGGCTCGCCGGACTCGGGCCGTTCGCTCATCCAGCGCACGCCCTCGCCGATCTCGTCCAGGTAGGCCGTGCCCCCGGCGTCGGCGAGGTCGAGCAGGGCCATCGGGGCCATCGCGAGCTGGTGGACGCTGTAGACGGGATACCCCTCGACCACGGCGCCGGTGCGGGCGTCGTAGTGCCACCACCACTGCCCCTCGGCGCCCTGGGCCGCACAGATCCCCGCGGCCACCTGTTCCGCGGCGGCCAGGGCGTCGGCGTCCCCGACCGCGGCGTGCAGCCGCGCCAGCGCCTGCAGCGGGTACACCTGATCGGCGAAGCAGCCGACGTGCGCCCGGTACCACGGCACGAGCGGCCCGGACGACGGACCGAGCACGTGCCGGTAGAGGCGGTCGGACGCCAGGCCGCCGAGCAGCCGGGCCCGGGCGCGTTCCAGCCTGCCGTCCAGCTCGGAGCTCGCCCCCAGCGTCGTCCTGGCGGCGACGAGCGCGGCGAGCTCCCAGGCGGCCTCGACCGTGTACACCTGACCCGGGGATGCGAGCCGGTCGATCCCGGCCAGGTGCCGCAGCGCCTCGTCCAGCCGCGGATGCCCCGTCTCCGCCGCCGCCCAGCAGATCAGGGCCGCGTCGCCGAGCCCGCGCACGCCGGGCAGACGTTCGACGAGGCGCCCGGCCAGGTCGACGGCGGTGTCGCCGGCGAGCGCGGCGCGCTGCCGCTCCTGCGGGAGCGTGGCCACGCCGAGCGCGACGATCGCCGAATAACGCACGCTGCGGCCCTCCGCGACGGCGTCCCACGTGCCGTCGGGCCGCCGCACGCCCCTGCGGGTGAACACGAACTCCCCGTCCACGTAGCCGGGCGGCAGTCCGCGCACCGCCAGGTCCACCATGGCCGGCAGCAGGCCGGCCGGCGCGCCCGGGCCCAGCAGGGCGATTCTGCGGTGCTGCGTCACGTTGTCACTCCAGAGAATCGGCGGAACTCGCGAGACGGCCGCGGTCACGAATCAGTCCCGCGGCCACGAGGAGGAGGAACCTCCCGTTGGTCTTCAGATATCGGGGGCCGAGGCGCGCCGGCTCCTGCAGCAGGCGGTACAACCACTCGAACCCGAGGCGCTGCCAGGCGCGGGGCGCCCGGCGGGTGCGTCCGGACAGCACGTCGAAGGCGCCGCCCACCCCGTGCACGACCTTCGCCCCGGTGGCCTCGCCCCAGTCGCGGACGAAGATCTCCTTCTTCGGCGAGGTCATGCCGAGGAACAGCAGGTCGGCTCCGGACAGCGCGATGTCCTCCGCCACCCGCGCGGACTCCTCGGCCGGGAAGTAGCCGTCGCGGTAGCCGGCGATCCGCAGGCCGGGGAAGTCGCGCCGCACCCGCTCGACCAGCAGCGCGAGCACCTCGGGCGTGGCCCCCAGGAAGTACGGCCGGTATCCGCGCCGCTCCCCCTCGGCCAGCAGCTCCGTGAACAGGTCGATCCCGGCCACGCGTTCCGGCAGCCGGTGGCCAAGCAGGCGCGCGGCCCACACGACGGACTGCCCGTCGGCGAGGACGAGGTCGCAGCCGAGCACCGACCGCCGCAGCTCGGGGTCCCTGTGCATGGTGACGATCTTCGCGGCGTTCACCACGCCGATGTCGAGCCGTCCGCCGCCGTCCACCGCCTCCACGCAGGCGGCGACGACCTGTCGCATGGTCAGCGCGTCCAGCGTCGTGCCCAGCACCGACCGCCGGTGCGCCCGTCCCGGCGCCGTCATCGGGGGACAGTCCTGTCCACGGCGTGCGCCACCGATCCGTCCACGAATCCCCACCGTCCATGAATGCCGCCACGGGATGCCGTCCATGGGTTATCGCGCGGACGCCCGCGAACGTCACAACTCGCCGGAGCCGGCGAGCCGGGGCCAGGCGTCGCGCAGCGCCTCGCGCCAGTCCCGCATCGGGGCCAGCCCCGCCCTCCCCCATGCCCCGTGCCCGAGTACGCCGTACGCGGGGCGCCGGGCCGGGCGGGGGAAGTCCCGGCTGCTCGTGGGCGTGACGCGGTCCGGGTCGGCGCCGAGCAGGCGGAAGATCTCCCGGGCGTAGCCGTACCACGTCGTCTGGCCCGCGTTCGTCCCGTGGTAGACGCCGGGGGGCGGGCTCGCCCGCACCAGCCGCACGATCTGGGCCGCCAGGTCGGCCGTCCAGGTGGGCTGGCCGTGCTGGTCGTCCACCACGCGCACCGGGTCGCCCCCGGCGGCAAGTCTGATCATCGTCCTGGCGAAGTTCGGCCCGTGCGCGCCGTACAACCAGGCGGTGCGGACGACGTAGCCGCCGTGCCGCAGGGCGGCCCGTTCCCCCGCCGCCTTGGTCCGCCCGTACGCGTTGACCGGGTTGACCGGCTCGTCCTCGGCGTACGGCGTCCGCGCCGTGCCGTCGAACACGTAGTCGGTCGACAGGTGGACGAGCGTCACGCCGTGGCCGGCGCACGCGGCGGCGAGCGGGCGCACGGCGTCGCCGTTGACCGCCAGCGCCTCCCGCTCGCGTAACTCCGCCTCGTCCACGGCCGTCCAGGCCGCGCAGTTCACCACGACGTCCGGTTTCTCCGTGCGGACCGCCGCCCGCACGGCGGCCGGGTCGCACAGGTCGAGGTCGCGCCGGGACAGCGCGGCGACGTCCTCGCCCTCGCCGGCCAGCAGCGCGGTGAGATCGGCGCCGAGCATGCCCGCGGCGCCCGTGACCAGCCACCTCATCGCGACGCCGTCACCGGGCCTGCGCCCGCAGCGGTTTCCACCACGACGGGTTGTCGGCGTACCACCGCACGGTCGCCTCCAGGCCGTCGTCGAAGGACACCCGGGGGGCGTAACCGAGGGCGCGCAGCTTCCGGTCGTCGAGGGAGTAGCGGCGGTCGTGCCCCTTGCGGTCCTCCACCCGGGTGACGAGGTCGGGTGAGGCGCCGAGCAGGTCGAGCAGGCGCCGCGTGAGCTCCAGGTTGGTCAGCTCGGCCGTGCCGGCCACGTGGTAGACCTCCCCCGGCTGGCCCACCTCGGCGACGAGCTGGATGGCCCGGCAGTGGTCGGACACGTGGATCCAGTCGCGGACGTTTCCGCCGTCGCCGTACAGGGGGACGGGCCTGCCCTCGATCAGGTTGGTGATGAACAGCGGGACGACCTTCTCCGGGTACTGGTACGGCCCGTAGTTGTTCCCGCACCGCGTCACGGAGACCGGCAGGCCGTGGGTGACCGCGTACGCGCGGGCGATCATGTCGCCGCCCGCCTTCGACGCGGCGTAGGGCGAGCGCGGCGCGAGCGGCGCGTTCTCGTCCCACGACCCCGTCTCGATCGACCCGTACACCTCGTCGGTGGAGACGTGGACGACGCGCCGCACCCCCGCGGCCAGGCACGCGTCCATGACCGTCTGCGTGCCCAGCACGTTGGTCCGCACGAAGTCGGCCGCGCCGTCGATCGACCGGTCGACGTGGGACTCGGCCGCGAAGTGGATCACCACGTCGTGGCCCGGCACCACCTCGCCGAGCAGGCCCGCGTCGCACACGTCGCCGTGGACGAAGTCGTACCGCCCCTCCACCGGGGCGAGGTTGGCGAGGCTGCCCGCGTACGTGAGCCGGTCGAGCACCGTGACGGACGCCCCGGCGAAGGCCGGGTATCCGCCCGTGAGAACCGTACGGACGTAGTGGGAGCCGATGAACCCGGCGCCGCCGGTGACCAGTAACTTCACGGAAGGTCCACACCTGTCTTCGAGCTCGGGACTGGAAAGGGATTGTGCCGGACGGGCCGGGAGAGCGGCAGCGGTCGAAATCCGTGCGGCGGCGGTCAGGAACTGATCTGGACCCTGCTGTGGTCCCCCAGCACCAGCCGGTGGGCCTTCGGCGTGTCCGGCGCCGGCGTGATCTCCACGTCGTGGCCGATCAGCGACGCCTCGATCCGCCGGACCCCCTCGATCGAGGAACGGGCGAGCACGATCGAGTACTCGATCTCGCTGCCGCTCACCACGCAGTCGGTGCCGATCGACGTGAACGGGCCGACGTACGAACGGTCGATGACGGTCCCCGCGCCGACGACCACCGGGCCGACGATGCGGGAGCGGCGCACCGAGGCGCCGGCCTCCACCACGACCCGCCCGATGAGCTCGCAGTCCTCGGTGTCGCCGTCGACACGGCGCTCCAGGGACTCCAGCACCAGCCGGTTCACCTCGAGCATGTCGGCGACGTTCCCGGTGTCCTTCCAGTATCCCGAGATGACGGCGGGCTCGACCTCGTGGCCGGCGTCGATGAGCCACTGGATGGCGTCGGTGATCTCCAGCTCTCCCCGCCAGGACGGCTTGAGCTCCGCCACGGCGTCGTGGATGGCCGGGGTGAACAGATAGACGCCGACCAGGGCGAGGTCGCTCTTCGGCTCGCGCGGCTTCTCCTCGAGGCCGACGACCCGGCCGTCATCGGCCAGTTCCGCGACGCCGAACTGGCGGGGATCGGAGACCTTGGTCAGCATGATCTGCGCGCTCGGCCGCCGTTCCCGGAATCGTCCGACCAGGCTCTCGATGCCGCCCACGATGAAGTTGTCGCCCAGATACATGACGAAGTCGTCGTCGCCGAGGTAGTCGCGGGCGATCAGGACGGCGTGCGCCAGCCCCAGCGGCGCCTCCTGCCTGAGATAGCTCGCCTGCAGGCCGAACCGGGAGCCGTCGCCCACCGCCGCCTCGATCTCGTCCTGGGTGTCGCCCACGACGATGCCGACCTCGCTGATGCCGGCGGCCGCGATCGACTCGAGGCCGTAGAACAGGACGGGCTTGTTGGCCACCGGGACGAGCTGCTTCGCGCGGGTGTGGGTGATGGGCCGCAGCCGGGTGCCGGACCCGCCCGCGAGCACGAGGGCCTTCATGTCAGTAGGCCCCCCTGCCGCCGGTGACCGCGGACCACGTCTTCCACAGGATCTGCAGGTCCAGCAGGAGCGACCAGTTCTCCACGTACCGCAGGTCCAGCCGGACCGACTCCTCCCAGGACAGGTCCGACCTGCCGCTCACCTGCCACAGCCCGGTCATGCCCGGCCGTACGACCAGGCGCCGGTGCACGTCCGTGCCGTACCGCTCGACCTCCGCGGGCAGCGGCGGGCGCGGCCCGACGAGCGACATCTCACCGCGCAGCACGTTGAGGAGCTGGGGCAACTCGTCCAGCGAGTAGCGGCGCAGCAGCAGGCCCACGCGGGTGATCCGTGGATCGTTCCGAATTTTGAACAACACGCCGTCCGATTCGTTGGACGCGGCCAGCACCGGCTTGAGCCGCTCGGCGTTCACGACCATGGTCCGGAACTTCAGCATGTCGAACTCGCGGCCGTACCGGCCGATCCTGGTCTGCCGGAACAGGGCGGGGCCGGGGCTGGTGGCGCGCACGAGCGCCGCGATGACCAGCATCGGGAAGAGCAGGATGAGCAGGAACGCGGCCGCCACGATCCTGTCGAAGCCGTTCTTGACGAGCCGCCGGGAACCCTGCAGGTCGGGGTGCTCGACGTGCAGCAGCGGCATCCCCGCGACCGGGCGGACGCTGATGCGCGGCCCCGCGACGTCCATCAGTGCCGGGGCGACGAACAGGTCGGTCCCCCGCGACTCGATCCCCCAGGCGAGGCGGCGCAGCGCGGCGCCGTGGAGTTCGGGGCACGCGAGGACCGCGACCGCCTCGGCGTCGACCTTGTCGACCACGGCGGGCACGTCCCGGAAGTCTCCGAGCACGGGCACGCCGTCGATGTCGGAGCGCTGCCTGCGGTACTGCCCGCTCGGCAGGCATGCGGCCACCACCCGCATGCCGTGGTACGGCTGCCGTCTGAGCTGCAACACCAGTTCGTGGATGGACTGCCGGTGCCCCACCGCCACGACCGGCCGCATGTACCGGCCCTTCATGCGCAGCCGGTGCAGCCGCTTGCGCATGCGGTGCCGGATCAGCAGCGTCAGCACCGTGGCGAGCGGCAGCATCGCCATGACATAGCTGCGGGCGACGTTCGTCTGCGTGAGGTACGCCCCGATCGCGACGGCCGCGATGAGACCCAGGCCCGCCTGGGCGACCGAGCGGAACTCCTCCGTCCCCTCGCCGTGGGCGCGTCCGCGGTAGCCGCCGGCGACGCCCACGACCAGTGGCCAGGAGATCGTCAGGGTGGTGCCGAACGCGATGTCGTACACCGGGATGAAGGCGCCGAACCACAGCCGCGTGAGCTCGACGCCGGCGAGGGCGGCGGCAGCGCAGAGGAGGTCTCCCGCCAGGAGGATCTTCGAATAGGAACCCGACGAGACGCTCACCGGCAGCCGCACATGGACTTCGCGGGGAAACACCCCCGATTCCGCCAACTCCGTTTGCGATTCCATCTCACCGCGCCTAGGTAGTCGGACCGTCCAGGTGATTGACGCCCCTCGCGTCCCAAAGGTTGACCCATGACTCACCCATTTGAGGGCGTGCACGCACGAGGATGATGTTAGACAGCGACGGCCCGGTAGGGAACGTAAGCCACCTGTCCACAATTGGTCGCAATGACCCCAGGTGGAGGACTTGACGGGAACGGTCCAAGATGGCACGAGGGCCCCTCAGCATGGCATATACCGCTAATATATGCCGATACATAACAGCCCATACGGCCGTCTCATACGTCCGCGAAGAGGAGTGACAGGCTCGCGAATCCAGCGAATACGTGCCTCTCTGCACCTCGAAAATACTATTTGGCCGAATCGACTCCACAATCGAACTCGGCCTTACTCGCCGATTCAAATACGTCGTAATGCGAGGCCGCTTGAACGGCCGGCGCCGGCCGGAACTCACCGAGCCGCATTCGGAGCAGCGCGGGAGCCCGCCTCACCGGCGTGAACGATTCACGGGCCGGCGCGGCACTGCCGGCCACTAGTCGTATTCGAGGTCGGGCAACGGGGACGGCGGCTCCGGGCTGCGCCACACGACGACGTAGTCCGCACGCGCGCTCGCGACCGCGGTGCTCAGCCGGTCGAGGTCGAAGTCCGGCAGATAGCGCAGCCGGGTCAGGAAGCTCGCGTCGGTCGCCGAGTGGGGGACCACACAGCCCTCGCCCTCACGGTCCAGCAGGACGATGAAGACGTCCTCCGGCTGGCCGGGCGGCTCCCGGTGGCCGTGGCCGCCGACGCGGACCTCTACCACGTCCTCCCAAGCGAGGGCCTCGACGCTGCCGTCGGCGTAGTGACGCGTCACGCCTTCTTCGGTGACGTACACATAGGTGTCCGGCACAGGGTTGCCGTGCATGGGCGCGATTGTGACGACTTGAAGTGGCGCCGTGCAAGGGAATCCGGATCCCCGGCCGCCCGGAGCCCGCGCGGCTCAGGGATGCCGCCACCGCAGGTGCTCGCGCATGGCGCGGACCGCCGCGTCCGCGGGCCCCTCCGCGATGACGCGCAGCAGCCCGGCGTGCTCGGCCGCGAGCTCGTGGGGGTCCTCGTACGCGTGCCTGAGCCGGACCAGCCCGAGCCGCGTCTCGGCCGCGAGCGTGGCGTACAGCCGCTCCAGGCGGGGGCTGCCCGCGGCGGCGACGAGCGCCTCGTGCAGGGCCATGTGCTCGGCCACGACGGCCGCCCAGGGCGCGCCCGGCGGCAGTGCGGACAGGCGGCCCAGCGCCTCCTCCGCCGCCGTCACCCGGCGCCCCGCCACGGCCCGCGCCATCAGTTCCTCCAGCGGCCCGCGCACGTACATGAGGTCGTCCAGGTCCGCGGGGGTGATCACGGGGACGTACGCGCTGCGGTTGCGCTCGCGCCGCAGCAGCCCCTCGTGGACGAGCAGCGCCAGGGCCTCCCGCACCGTGGGGCGGGCCACGCCGTAGCGTGCGGACAGCTCCTGCTCGGGCAGCGCGGCCCCCGGCTCGATGTCCCCGGACAGCACCCGCTCGCGCAGCGCGGCGGCGAGCGCCTCGACGGTGGAGACGGGTCTGAGGGTGGTCACGTGGCCGAGCCTACTAACGGGTCGCGGCCGCCGCCGTGGGCGTTTGCGCCGGGGCCTGCGGCACGGCCGCCCTCGCGGGCAGCGCCACCACGACCAGTCCCAGGGCGAGCAGCACCAGACCGGCCCACGAGACGACGGACAGGTGCTCGCGCAGCGCCACGACGCCCAGCAGGGCCGCGACGGCCGGCTCGGCCAGCGCCAGCGTGGCCGCCGTGGCGACGGGGGTCGTGCGCAGGCCCCGGCCGTACAGGAGATAGGCCAGCCCGGTCGTCGCGCAGCCGAGGTAGAGCGCGGTCAGCAGCCCGGCCGGCCGCGCGAGCCAGACCGGTCCGGTCAGCACGAGGACCGGCAGCATGAGCACGGCCGCGCCGCCGAACAGGACGCCCATCACCGTCCCCGACTCCATGCCTCCGCCGATGGCCCGGGCCGCCACGACCGCGTAGAAGGCGTACAGGAGCCCGCCGAGGAGGGCGAGCGCGATGCCCGCGGCGTCCGCGCCGCCGGCTCCTGCGCCGGCTCCTCCGCCGGTGACGAGCACCGCGCATCCGGCGACGGCGGCGGCCGTGGCGAGCGTCCAGCGCCCGCTCGGCCGTTCCCGCCCGGTCAGCCAGGACAGGAGCCCGGTGAAGACCGGGCCGCTGCCGATGGCCACCACCGTGCCGATCGCCACGCCGGTCCTGCCGACCGCCGCGAAAAAGCACAACTGGTAGGCCGCGACGGCGACGGCTCCCAGGACCAGTGCCCAGCGCGTCGCGTTCCCGAAAGCGTACCCCGGTGCGTTCCCCGGTGCGTTCCCACGCGCCGTGCGCCGCGCCCGCCGAGACGCGACCAGTGCCAGAGCGCCCAGCAGGGCCCCGCCGAGCACGAGACGGGCCGCCGCCAGCGAGACGGAACCGGCTGAGGCGAGAGTGCCCGCGGTGCCCGCGGTCCCCCACAGGACGGCCGCCGCGACCACCGCGAGCGAGCCCGATCTGGATTTCATGGAGCGATTGTCTGACAATCAGACAGTGAGTGACAAGAGCTTTCCCCCGGAACGTCGAGACTGTCCCGATATGGGGTGTGGCCCAAGTCGTTAGGAACGATCCCTGGTGGCCCAGCTCACGGATTGCTATGGTTTCGCCACTGTTAACACATGTGTAACCGACGGGCAGGTCTCATGGCTGGTCGGAAACGATCCATCCGATTCAAGATTTTCGCGATCCTGCTGGTGCCTGTGACCGCCCTGGTGGTGATCTGGGGGTTCGCCGCCAAGCTGACCATCGAACAGGGGCAGCAGCTCCTGCGTATCCAGAAGGTCTACGACAACATCGTCTATCCCGTCAGTGAGGCCATCAACCAGCTGCAGAGCGAGCGGTTCGTGTCGGTGAGCTACCTCGCCTGGCGCACCTCCTCGCTGCGCACCGACCTCCAGGTGCAGCGCCGCAAGACCGACGCCACCGCGGTCCTGCTGACCCGCCTGTCGGCCGAGGCCGAGGACGACACGCCCCCGGCGATGTGGGACCGGGTCCAGGACCTGCTCCGGCAGATGGACCGGCTCGACGTCCTGCGCGGCCAGATCGACGACCACCGGCTCACCCGCCTCGACGCGATCGAGGAGTACAGCGCCGTCGTCGAGGCCGCCCACCAGGTCTACGACCGGCTGATGATCTCCCCGGACATCGACATCATCGAGCAGACCAAGGCCCTCATCCTCATCACCCGCAGCCGTGAGCTGGTGAGCCAGCAGTCCGCGCTCGTGCTGGGCGCGCAGGCGTCCGGACGGATGACGCAGGACGAGCGGGACGCCTTCTCCGGCATGGTCGGCAAGCGCCGGCTGCTCTACCAGCTCGGCACGAGCCAGCTCGACGCCGGCCTGATCAAGCAGTACGGCGCGCTGAACTCCACCCCCGTCTACACGTCGTTCATCTCGCTGGAGAACGACGTCATCGCCAGGGTGCGGCCGGGCCAGCCGCTCCCGCCCGAGGCGATCGCCTGGCCGACGACGGCCCAGGCCCTGACCCGCCAGCTCACCGAGACGACCGACGCGGCCGCCGACGCCACCGCCGCCCGCGCCGTGCCGCTGGCCGAGGACGTGCTCTGGGACATCGGCGTCGTCGGCGCGCTCGGCCTCGCGGCCCTGCTCGCCACCGGGTTCATCTCCTTCCGGTTCGCCCGTACGGTGACCGGCGAGCTGAGCGCCCTGCACCGGGCCGCGGCCGACCTGGCCGGGCGGCGGCTGCCCGACCTCGTCAGGCGGCTGCGGCGCGGCGAGGACGTCGACGTGACGGCCGAGACCCCGCCGGTGACCCAGGCCAGCGGCACCGTCGAGATCGAAACCCTCGGCCGCGCGTTCACCTCGGTGCAGCACACCGCGATCGAGGCGGCCGTCGGGCAGGCCGAGCTGCGCAAGGGCGTCAACAAGGTCTTCCTGAACCTCGCCCGGCGCAGCCAGTCGCTGCTGCAGCGCCAGCTCGGCATGCTGGACGGCCTGGAGAAGGAGATCAGCGACCCCGACCTGCTCGAACGGCTCTTCGGCGTCGACCACCTCACCACCCGCATGCGCCGCCACGCGGAGGGCCTGATCATCCTGTCCGGCGCCGTGCCCGGCCGCGGCTGGCGCAACCCGGTCCCGCTGTACGACGTGGCCCGCGCCGCCACCGAGGAGGTGGAGGACTACCTGCGCGTGGACGTGAACGTGCCGCACGGGTTCTCCCTCGTGGGCACCAGCGTCACCGACGTCGTCCACCTGCTCGCCGAGCTGATCGAGAACGCCACGGTCTTCTCCCCGCCGCACACCCGCGTACAGGTCCGCGGGGAGATGGTCGCCCGCGGCTTCGCCGTCGAGGTCGAGGATCGCGGGCTCGGCATCCCCCCGGACGAGCTGGCGCACCTCAACGCGCGGCTCGCCGACCCGCCGGAGTTCGACCTGGCCGACAGCGACCGGCTCGGGCTGTTCGTGGTCGGGCTGCTGGCCAGGCGGCACAACATCCGCGTCTCCCTGCGCACCTCGCCGTACGGCGGGACGAGCGCCGTTCTCCTGCTCCCGAAGGAGATCGTGGTGGAGAACGAGACCAGGGAACCGGTGGTCGAGCGCCTCGCGCAGCCGGAGGCCGCGCCCCCGGCCCTGGCCCTCACGCCGCCGATCGGCGGCGGCGCCGACGACTCCCTGCCCCGCCGGGTACGGCAGGCCAATCTCGCGCCGCAACTCAAAGAGGAGCGGGGCGACCTGTTCTCCTCCTTCCAGGCAGGCTGGCGACGCGCTCAGGAGGACTCGTGAACGAGCACGAGGACGGGCCGCTGCTGCGCCCCTACACGATCACCCGTGGCCGTACCCGCCCGACCGGGCCGGACTTCGACCTGATGACCATCATCAGGACGGCTCCATCGGCGTACAGCGGGGTGACCGGGCTGGCCCCCGAGCACTGGCGGATCCTGCAGCTGTGCCGGGTCCCCTCCTCCGTGGCCGATCTGGCCTCGGAGCTCGGCCTGTCGCTCAACGTCGTCCGCATCCTGCTGGGCGACCTGCGCGACCAGGGGCTGATCACGGCGCGGCCGCAGGCCACGGTCGCCCAGCTGCCCGAGGAGCGCCTCCTCCGCGAGGTGATCCAGGGACTCCAGGCGCTCTGAGCGTCAGGAGTCCGCTTCGCAGGACTCCAGGAGCCGCTGCACGTGCCAGCGGGCGGGTGTCAGCAGCTCGTCGGCGTACCGGTCCAGCAGGTCCGCGCACGCCAGCGGATCGGCGATCTCGACGGACGGCAGGACCAGGATCTCCTCCTCGCCGTCGAGCACGAGATCGCCCCGCACGCCGAAGGTCCCGTCGCCGACCCGGACCGCGGTCTCGAACACGAGGTCGTGCCCCGGCAGCGCCAGCGCGGCGCCGAGCCGTACGGCGGGCCCGGCCAGATCGGAGACGGGCTCGGCGCGGACGTGGGGGAAGAAGTCACGGGAGACGGAGCGCCCCATCTCGCTGAACCGCGCCGCCGTACGCATCAGCGCCTTCAGGAGTTCGGCGGCGCCCTGACTGTTGGCGTCCACCCCCGCAGGGTAGATCACGGAAAGTTGCGGTTTGGCCAAATAATTGGGTTCGGCCGGAATTTCCGCCGAAAAGGGCGGCCTCAGCGGAAGGCGTAGCACTCCACCTCGGCCCGCCGGCGGGTCAGTCCGCCGTTCACGGACTCCTCGACGCAGGAGCGCTGCGCGGCGGTGAGTTCGAGCGTGCCGCAGACGCTGACCCCGGAGTACGTGCGGCAGTCGAGGTTCGGGTTGAAGGCGCCGACCTTGTACCGTTCGCGCACCTCCGTGCGGCAGGCTTTCCGCGCCTCGGACGTCTTGCGGTAGCGGCACTGGCCGACGAGGACGTCGTACTGGTCCCGGCTCACCTCCTGCCGCTCCACGCCCCCTCTGGGAGCGGGCGCCTGCGGCGCGATCCCCGCCCTCGGACCGGTCCGCGGGTGGACGCCGGCCCCGGCGTCCACCGAGGCGACCGCGGCGACCGTCCCGAGCATGGTCATCGCGGCGAGCACGGCGACAGCGACGATCTTTCTCATGGCGATCCTCCCGAGCAGGAACGTACCCACGCGGGAACCCCCGCCCCCGGCGCCGCACGGCGCCCGCATGGACGGCCGTGACCTCACGTCATGGCGAAGCCGATGCTTCCACCGGAGCGGGTAAGCGCGACATTGCGAAGCGTGCGGGCGGACCGTCGCGGGTAGGCGCGGCCGCGGGAACGGCGGGGGCGGCGTTCCCGCGCATCACCCTCGATCCCCCGGGCCGGATTCCGGTCATTCCCGAGGCGACAGACCTTTTACGGAGTCTTTGGCCGGGTCTTCACGGTGTGACCGCGGCCCCTTCCCTCCGGCGGCGCGCCTCCGCCCGTACGGCGGCGCGTACGGCGACGACCAGCACCACCGCGCAGAGCACGACCGCGAGCAGCACCGCGACGGCGTAGTCGTCGGGCAGGCCCGCGCTCCAGCCCAGGAACGGCAGGAAGACGGCGGCGAAGGCCGCGGGCGCCGCGAGCAGGAGACGCGTCCCCCTCGCCTGCCACCGCAGCAGCCAGACCGTGAGCACACCGGTCACGCCGGCGACGAACATGGGCGCGGCGAGCAGCAGGGACAGGTAGTCCTCGATCCCGTCCGCCGTCACGGCCAGCAGGACGCTCGTCCACAGGAGCGCGGCGCAGATCCCGAACCAGACCGGCCACCTGCGTGCCCCCGCCGTCGTGCCGAGGGCGGCCAGCAGCGCCGCGAGAGCCACCAGGACGGCGACCTCCAGTTCGGGGCCGATCCGATTCCCGGGGGACGTGAGGGGAGCCGGGGCGCTCTCCGACAGCGGGGCCCCTTCGGGGTTGTGCTCCGGGAAGCCCAGCCGCCGCCACCGTCCCGACACGTCGCGCAGGGCGACCCCGTCGGTCCCGTTCGCCACGGCGACGACGTGGCCGCCGGGCACCTCCTGGACGGCGACGGCCAGGGAGACGGCCGGGCCGCTGGGCACGCCCAGGGAATCGGGATTCTCGTAGACCCGGTCGAGCCAGCCCTGCCTGCCTCTGGAGATCTCCCAGGCGACCGTCCAGGTCGCTCCCCCGTCCGCGGTCTGCTCGACCCTGAGCCGGCCCGGTGTGATCCGGTAACACCGCCCCGGGTCGGAGGGCACGCACGCCCGGGTCGCCGGAGACCAGGACGGGGACGGGGACCCGGAGGGGGACGGGGACCCTGACGGGGACGCGGAGCCTGACGGGGACGCGGACCCTGACGGGGACGCGGACGCCCGGCCCTTCCAGTCGTGCCAGGACCTCCCGCCGTCCCCGCTGGCGATCGCGAACCAGTCCGGCGCCACGACGACGATCTCCCCGTCACGCACCTCGACGGCCCGGGCGGACGGCGCGGGGGGCACCGCGCTGGTCGCCGTGACGGCGAAGACCGCGGCGGGCAGCACCACCAGCAGGCGGGCCCGGGCGGCCTCCCGGCGCCCCGCACGGGCCGCGCGCCGCCACACCGGCCAGGCGACCGCGAGGGCGGGAAGGGCGAGCAGGTCCGTGGGGTCGGCCACCACCCGCGAGGACGGCACGAGCATCGCCCACGCCCGGGTCGCCGCCTCCGCGCCGGTCCCGGTCGTCTTCATCCAGGCGAACAACACCCCGGTCAGCGCGATCGCCCCCGCCGCCGTACGGCCGCCAGGCGGGACGCGGCGCACGGCCCGGGCCGCGTACGCCACGAGCAGGGCGAGCAGCGGGGGCGCGACGAGCATCCCGGCGAAGTCGCTGAGCTTGCCGGTGACCACACCCGGCCACGCGAGCTTCAGCACCCGGTCGTTGACGATCAGCACACCGATCGCCGCGACGGTCACCGGATGGCCGAGCCAGGCCGCCTGCGCCCCGAGTCCGGCCACGCTCGGCCGATCACGGTCGTACTGAAGACGATCACGCATTCGCCGATCGTAAACGCCTACCTACCGGTGCGACAGTGACTTATCGGCACGGCCGCGCCGCCGGACGAAGAAGGGGTCGACCGCCCGGCGGCCTCCGCGTGCTACGGGGTGCTGACGGGAGACGGCTCCTTGCTGAGGATGACCGGGGAGGCGCCGCCCAGCGCCAGGTGGGCGGGCAACCCCGCCGTCCGGCTCTGACGTCCCGCGCGTGCCAGCCCGCTCACGGTCAGCGTCCCGTCGCACGGCCATTCGTCCGCCCGATCGCCCGGCCGGTCCCACACGGCCAGCGGGCCGTCCACGCGCGCGGTGAGCAGATACTGCAGCGGAGTGCGCGGCAGGAACAGCTCGACGTCGGGCGTCGCGCGCCGTACGGCCCTGGGGAGCACCGGCTCGCGCAGCCGCACCAGCGTGGCGGGCTCGGTCCGCTCGACCAGTGCGCGGATGTCGGGCGTGGCCAGGTTGGCCACCTCCCTGGCCATCGAGACGTTCCGGACCAGCACGCGGACCCGTCCGGACGCGCCGTCCATGCGCGCCAGCGCCTGCTCCGACCTGGCGTCGCAGACGACCTGGTCGGCGAACAAATCGTGCAGGCCGGCCACTCCCCCGGCCCCTATCGACGCGACGGCCGCCGCCAGGGCGTCCGGACCCGTGATCGCCTCCCATCGCAGGCCGGGGCCGCAGGCCGCGCAGCCCGTCGCGGCGGACACGGACCTACGGGCGTGCGGCCCGCGGCACTCCCGTCCGCAGTCGGCGCACAGGACGGCGGAGGGCGCCGCTCCGGCCGGCGGCCGGCAGTCGTCGCAGCAGACGAGCGGGTACATGTACCGGCGGCCGGCCCGGTCGAACAGCTCACGGACGCAGGCGGAACAGAGCCCGTGCTCGCTTCGCCGAGCGCCGGGGGAAGCCGAGATGACCATGGAAGCCGCACTGCCCGCCGCAGGTCGCTCTAATCACATCCGTCACAGGGATATCGGCCTTGATCAGATTCGCTCGACGCCGAGGTGGACGCGGTGATGGCGCGGCCGCTCCGCCTCGTCCAGCACGGCGACCGCGAGATCGGGGTAGGAGATCCGGCTCCCGGCGTCGCCCGGCGCGACGCGGTACCCGCCGGTGCGGATCCCGTCGTGGTCGAAGTCGCCGGACGGGCTGATCACCAGCCAGTCCACCGGGGTGACCGCCTCACGCAGGACGGCGTCGCCCGCCTCGTGGCCGAGGTAGAACTCGCGGTACTCCTGCGGGTAGCCCGGCGTGTCCATGAGCAGCGTGCCCTCGGCCGTCCGCAGGCCGGTGGCCAGCCCGACCGCGATCAGCCGCCGGACGCCGGCCCGCTCCAGCCCGCCGAGCAGCGCACGGGCCGCCGCCGGGAAGAACTCCATCGGCGGAGCGGCCAGATCGGCGGCGGCGTTGACCGCCACCTGGTGCCCCGCCGCGACCCGCGCGATCACGTCCGCGTCCGTGACGTCGCCCGCGACGACGTCGTCCGCCTCCGGGCCCGGCCGCCCCTCCCGGAGGGCGTACGCGGCCGGGTCGCGCACGACCGCCGTCACCCGGTGCCCGCGCTCGCGGGCCTCCCGCACCACCGCGCGGCCCGCCCTGCCGCCCGCTCCGAACACCACGATCGCGCTCACGTCCGCCCCTCTCCACAGGGGACCGGCCCCACGGCCGGTCACGCAGCGGACGGTATCCGGATGGGTGGTTACCTCCGGGTCACCGGTTAGCGTGATCGCCGTGACCGAACCTCTCGACCCGGACATGTTCGATCCGCTCTGCCCGTCCGGCCTGATGCCCATCCGGCTCGGCGACAAGTGGTCGGGCATGATCATTCGCTGCCTTGAGCAGGGGCCCCGGCGGTTCTCCGAACTGCGCGTCCCCCTGCGCGGCATCTCGGCCAAGGTGCTCACCCAGTCGCTGCGCGCCCTCGAACGCGACGGTTTCGTCCTGCGCACGGCCCATTCCGGGCCCGTCCAGCGGGTCGAGTACGCGCTGACGCCACTCGGCCGGAGCCTGATCGAACCGCTGAACACCATGTGCGCGTGGGCCGAGGAACACTGGGAGGAGCTTCTCGACGCCCGCGAGGCATAGCCGTACGCGCCTGCTCAGCCGTCGGCGAGGGCGCGCAGGGACGGGCGCAGGGCCTCGGCGATCCGTTCGGGCGACGCGCCGCGCAGGGCGGTGAGGTCGAGCAACTGGTGGGCGATCGTCACGCCCAGCATCGTGCTGACCATCAGGGCGGCCCGCAGTTCCGCGTCGCCGGCCCCGATGGCGTCAGCGAGATGCGCCACCTGGCCGTCGAGCTTGCCGCGCACCTCCTCGGCGGCGTCGGGGTGGGTGAGCATGGAGCGCATCATCGCCAGCGTCGCCTCGGGCAGCGGCCCCATCTTCATGCCGATCCTGCCCAGCAGTTCCTCGACCGGCTCCGGCCCGCCGTCAAGCGGCGGGATCGACGGGATCCGCACGGCCTGGTCGAACAGGTCCTGCTTCGACCCGAAGTACTGCATGACCAGGGCGGGGTCGACCTCCGCCGCCGCCGCCACGGCCCGGATCGTCGTGCGCTGGAAGCCGCGCTCGGCGAAGATCGCCCGCGCGGCGGACAGGATGCGCTCCTCCGTGCGGCGCCGGCGCTCGGCCCGGCTCGTCGGCGTCCCCTCCACACGACGACTCTACCGGCGTTGACCATGCCGGACCGTTCGCTCTACAGTCGTTGAGTCAACAACCGTTGAGCGAAGTGGAGAATTTGATGCCGCTCACCCCACGCGAGGTGCTGGCCCGCTATCACCGGGCGATGGTCGACAGGTCGGCCGACGACCTCGCCGGTCTCTACGCCGCCGACGCCGTCCACACGTTCCCGTTCCGCGTGCCGCTGTTCCCCGCACGGCTGGAGGGACGCGAGGAGATCCGCGCCCTCTACCGGAAGACGTGGGGCGCGAGCCCGGTCCGGCTGGCCGAGATCCGCGACGTCGTCGTCCACGAGGCGGCCGACCCCGAGGTCGTCACCGGGGAATGGGAGGGCATCGGCAGTGTCGAACCGGACGGCCGGCCCTTCCGTGCCACCGGCCTGCTGACCCTGCGCGTACGAGACGGCGAGATCGTGGAGACGCGCGACTACATGGACGTGTTCGGCACCTACCACGCGATGGGCCGGCTGCGGGACGTCGCGGCCGCCGCGGAGAGCGGCGGCTGAGCCCTCGGGTCACAATGGGCACCATGACGATCTCCGGGAGGATGGTCCGCCGGGCGGAAGCGGCGGACGCCGCGGCCCTCGTCCGCCTGCGCGCCGTGATGCTGGAGGACATGGGCGCGGACACCGGGGACGAGAGCGCGCCCTGGCGGGCGGCGGCCGTGGAGTGGTTCGGGCGGCGGCTGCGCGATGCGGGGGACTTCGCCGCGTTCGTGGTGGACGACCCGGAGCTCGGGGTCGTGAGCTGCGCGGCGGGCACCTGCGACCCCCACGCGCCGGGGCCGACGAACCCGAGTGGCCTGCACGGCCACGTCTTCAACATCTGCACGGACCCGCGCCGCCGCCGTCTCGGCCTCGCGCGGGCCTGCCTCGACGCGCTGCTCGGCTGGTACCGCACCGAGACCGAGGTCCGGACGATCGACCTCAACGCCACGGCGTACGGCATCGAGCTGTACCAGTCCCTCGGCTTCGACGCGCCCCGCTACCCGGCTCTCCAGCTGCGGCTGGGCCCGCCGCTCGGGCGCGGCTTCACGGGCGGCTAGAGGTCGAACCGGTAGTGCACGGTCCGGTGCGTCGGCACGTAGCCGAGTGCCTCGTTGATGCCGCGCATGTAGGTGTTGCCGTCGGCGGTGTCGGCGAGCAGCCCGCCGAGGCCCGGGTGGCGTTCCCGGACCAGCCGGATCGTCTCGGCCTTCATCCAGCGGCCGAGGCCGCGTCCGCGATGCTCGGGAAGGACGCCGGTGCCGTAGTGCTGCCCGTCGCCCGTCCCGTCGCCGGGGACCACCAGCTCGGTGAAGCCCGCGATCGTCCCGGCGGCCTCGTCGACCGCCGCGACGGTGTGCAGGAGGTCGCCGCGCCGCGCGACCGCCTCCGCGGCGGCCCGGACCCGGCCGACGTCCCAGGGCGCCGGCCTGTAGTCGAGGCCGTCCATCGGCATGTCGTCCATCGCGCGGCGGGACGCGGCGAAGGTCTCGGCCAGTTCGTCCGGGACGACGCCCTCCCAGGAGACCAGCCGATATCCGGGATGCGGCTCCGCGAGGGCCGCGGCGAGGACGGCCTGATCGACGTCGGCCGGCGCCAGCCGGGTGAACGTCAGGCCCAGTGCCGCGCGGAACCCCCGCGCGGCCAGGAACGCCTCCCCGGGAGCGCCGGCCGCCACCTCCGCGGTGACACACTGCCGGCCCTCCTCACGCGCCGCCGTCAGGGCCGCGGCGAGCAGGCGCGAGCCCACCCCGGCGCGGCGCTCGGCCGGGTGGACGTGCAGGTCGAGCTCGGCGAGATGCTCACGCCCCGCGGTGGTGAACAGGCGCAGGTACGCCGATCCGGCGGGCACGCCGTCGGATCGGGAGGCCAGCCAGGCCAGCCGCCGGCTCGACGCGCCGGATTGGGGATCGACCAGATGGGTCAGAAGGAAAGACACGGGCGCATACCGTAACCATCGGCCCGCTCACGGTTCAATGGG
The DNA here is from genome assembly GCF_039649665.1 of Microbispora sp. ZYX-F-249. Lineage (NCBI taxonomy): Bacteria > Bacillati > Actinomycetota > Actinomycetes > Streptosporangiales > Streptosporangiaceae > Microbispora > Microbispora maris. The sequence goes on from NZ_JBDJAW010000004.1 coordinate 186,198, forward strand.
ATTTACCTGGTCCAGGGCCGACAGGACCCGCAGCGCCCGCAGGAACGCCTCCCTGTCTCCGGCCGGCAGCCGGGCGAGCAGCGCCTCCTCCATCCGGCGGATGCCCGCCCGAGCGCCGTCCCGCACGCGCCGGCCCTCGGGCGTGATGGACAGCAGCCGGACACGGCGGTCGCCCGGATCCGGGCTGCGCTCGATCAGCCCCCTGCGCTGGAGGTCGTCCAGGACGCGGATGATGCGCGTCTTGTCCGCGCCGATCGACTCCGCCAGCGCGGCCTGCGTGCGCACCGGCCGATCGTCCAGGCCGAGCAGCACGGCGTACGCCCACATGGACAGGCCGTGCTCGCGCAGGATCGGCGTCTCGGCGGCGATCAGCGCCCTGGTGAGGGGGACGGTCATCGCGGCGAGGTCGGGGCGGTCGGGCATGCCCCACAGCTTAAGGATCGACAATTTATAAGCATGTGCATATGATCTGCCGGAGCTTACCGATTGGAGGAGAGATGGATATCCGGGCATTTGACCGCCGGGCCGTGCGGGCGAGCGTCGAGATGGTCGCCAAGGTGCGTCCGGACGACCTGGGACGCCCGACGCCCTGCGCGGACTGGAACCTGGCCGGCCTGCTCGCGCACATGACCGCCCAGCACCACGGCTTCGCCGCCGCGGCGGAGGGCCGTGGAGCCGACCCGGACGCGTGGCGGGCGCCGCCCGCCCCCGACCCCGTCCGCGCCTACGCCGCGGCGGCCGAGCGTGTCACCGCCGCGTTCGCGGCCGAAGGGGTGCTGGACCGCGGGTTCGTCCTGCCCGAGGTGGGAGTGGACGCGCCGTTCCCGGCCGTGCAGGCGATCGGTTTCCACTTCATCGACTACCTGGTCCACGGGTGGGACGTCGCCCGCGCACTCGGGATCGACTACGTCCCGGACCCGGACCTGGCCGAGGCCGCGTGGCCGATCGCCCTGGCGGTGCCGGACGGCGGCTACCGCCGAAGGCCCGGCGCCGCGTTCGCGCCGAGCCTGCCCGCCCCACCGGGGACCAGCCGCTTCGACCAGGTCCTCGCCCGGCTCGGCAGGACTCCCGTCCACGGAGCACCTCAGTAAAGGCCACCGGCTCACGCGACCCACTGAGAGCCGTGTGAGCTGGGTTATCGTGAAAATGCCGCCCATGGCCGGACGCTGTCATGCCGGTCACGGTGCGGGCGCACCATACGGCCGCTCTCGTCGGGGAAGGGAACGTCCGATGTCCGAAGTGCTCCGTGCCGTGGACAGGCTGAGACAGGCCATCAACCGCCACGACCTCGACGCCCTGGCGCAGTGCTTCGACGAGCGGGCCGTTCTCGTGGCCCCGGACGGCATCGCCGAGAGCAGGGAGGAGATCGCCTCCTATTACAGCCAATGGCTGGAGGCGTACCCCAACATGGTGATCACGCCGCAGTCGGTGACCATGTTCGGAGACACCGTGGCGGCGGAGTTCACGATCAGCGGCACGCACAAAGGGCCGCTCCTCTTCCCCGGCGGGGACGTTCTCGAGGCGACCGGGCGGCCCATCCTCCTGCGATCGTGCAGTTTCTCCACCGTGGAGGATGGGCTGATCCTCAGTCACCGGCTCTTCTACGACCAGCTGGAGGTGGCGTCCCAGATCGGCGGCTGCCTCTGCTTCAGCGACCGCCCGTAACCGGCCTTCGCGGGGAAGGCTTCACCCGTCCGCGAACTCTTTGCCCCGCAGCGGGTGAAAGCGGGTAGCCGGATGGATGGAGCCCCCCACGTGATCCCCGAAGCACCGCCCGACCGCGTCGACGACGCCGAGCTGATCCAGCGGTCCCGGCGCGACCCCGAGGCCTTCGCGGACCTGTTCGACCGGCACGCCTCCGCTCTGCACCGGTACGTCGCCCGCCGCCTGGGCGCGTCCCTCGCCGACGACGTCGTCTCCGACACGTTCCTGGCCGCCTTCCGCAAGCGCGAGCACTACGACCCGGCCCAGCCCGACGCGCGCCCGTGGCTGTACGGCATCGCCGCGAACCTCATCGGGCGGCACCGCCGTACCGAGATCCGGTTCTACCGGGCGCTGGCGAGGACGGGGGTGGACGAGGTCGCCGAGCCGTACGCCGACCGCGTGGAGCAGCGGGTGTCCGCGCAGAGCGCGCAGCGCGGGCTGGCGAAGGCGCTGGCCGGGCTGTCGGCGGGCGACCGCGACGTACTGCTGCTGGTCGCGTGGGCCGACCTCACCTACGAGGAGGTCGCCAGGGCCCTGAACATACCGGTGGGGACCGTGCGATCGCGATTACACCGGGCGCGGGCGAAGACCCGCGCGGCACTCGGCGGCGACGACCCCAGCGCGACAAGTGAGGAGCCTTCCCATGGATGACCTGCGACTGCTCCGTGAGATGCGCGCCGAGGTGCCGGACCCGGGCCCCGAATGGCTCGTCCCGGCCAGGGCGCGGCTGCTGCGCGGTGTCCGCGCGTCGCGTCTCCCCCGGTTCGGCCGCAGGCTGCTGCTCGCCGGGGCCCTCGGCGGCGCCGCGTCCGTCGTGATCGCGACCCGGCCGCACGAGCCCGGCGGGGTCGCGCGGCCGGCGACCATACGACTCGACTCCGCGAGCGTGCTGCGGCAGGCGGCCGAGGTCGCCGAGTCGCGGCCGCGACCGGCCGTCCCCCGGCCGGACCAGTGGCACTACACCAGGACGCTGGACAAGCAGGCCAACGACGATTCCGGCACGACGCGGGAAGGCTGGATGCGCTACGACGGAAAGCAGACCGCCGGCTACGGAGAGGACGGCCGGATGCATGTCAGCGACGTGCCGCCGGACCCCGGCGACGACGACCTGTCCCCCCAGCAGTACGACGCGAAGCTGCGCCGGCTCCCCACGGACCCGGACGACCTGCTGGCCCACGTCGGCGGCGACCGGCACTGGATCGACCTGCCGGTCGAGGAGGGGGTGAGGAAGAACGCCGAGCCCCCGGACGCGCGGGCCTTCCGTGTGATCTTCCTGTATCTCGAACGGCACGTGGTCATGCCGCCGAAGCTGGAGGGCGCGATGTTCCGGGCACTGATGAGGATCCCCCGTGTCGTGGTCGACAAGGACGTCGCGGACGCGGCCGGACGGCGCGGCCTCGGGGTCCGCTTCGACTGGGGCGGCGATCCGGGCACCCTGAGCTACCACATCCTCGACCCCCGCACCTACCGCTACCTCGGCAGCCGGATGGTGTGGCTGCGCGACCAGTACTTCGAGGGTGATCCCGAGCCGGCGTTCCGAGCGGGGTCGGTGTGGGCGACCGCCCTGCTCGCCTCCGGCATCGTGGACCGGCCCGGCCTGCGGCTCTGAATATTTCACCGCAGTCGGACGCCGCCCGCGGATCCCGTACGACGTTTCGCGAGGTGCCATACGGTTCCCGCATTTCTGCCGCGGAAAGGGACATTTCCACTTCGGCGATTCGTGTACATGAGCCGGGCGATTGCCGAGTCTGGGAGCGTCGGCGCCCGTGCGTACACCGGAGACGGGCGCCGCATGCCGGAACCTGTCACCACGCCCCTGGAGACGATCGCCTATGCGCTTCGGCCACCATCGTTCCGTCCGCAGGATCCTGACGGCCGTCGCAGCGGTCGTCCCCGCCGCGGCGCTGGCCGTGGCGGGACCGGTCCTGGGCACGACATCCGCCGACGCCGCGGTCACGTGCCGGGTGACCTACACGAGCACCCAGTGGGGAACGGGTTCGGGCGGCTTCACGGCCGCCGTCTCCGTGAAGAACAGCGGTGATCCGATCGCGGACTGGACGCTGACCTTCACCTTCCCGGGCTCCCAGCGGGTCACGCAGGGCTGGTCGGCCCAGTGGAGCCAGTCCGGCGCCCGGGTCACGGCCAAGAGCGAGCCGTGGAACCGGTCCGTCGCCTCGGGCGGCTCCTTCCAGATCGGCTTCAACGGCACCTGGACCGGGAGCAACCCGACGCCCACGGACTTCGCCGTCAACGGCGTGCCCTGCCAGGTGGCGGGCACCTCGCCGAGCCCGTCACCGAGCCCGTCCGCCGGCCCCGGCACGAGCCCGAGCCCGAGCCCGAATGTCAGTCCCAGCGTCGAGCCGAGCCCGGACGTGCCGGTGGACAACCCGTTCACCGGCGTCAAGGGGTACGTCGACCCGGGCTGGGCTGCCGACGTCGAGTCCTCCGCCGTGAAGGTGGACGACGCGACCGCGCAGAAGATCCGCGGCCTGAAGACGACGCCCACCGCGGTCTGGCTGGACCGGATCGCGGACGTCACCGGCGGCGCCGGGGTCACCCGTACGCTGAAGGACCACCTCGACACCGCCGTCGAGCAGGGGGCCGGCTACATCACGCTCGTGCTCCACAACCTGCCGGACCGCGACTGCCGGTCGCGGGTCTCCAATGCCGAGCTGCACGAGCAGGACAACGGCCTCAACCGCTACAAGACCGAGTACGTCGACGCCATCGCCGCCCTCCTGGCCAAGCCGCAGTACCGGAACCTGCGCGTCGCGGCCGTCATCGAACCGCGGGCCCTGATCGACCTCATCGTGGGCGGCGCGTCGGGCATCTTCCCGTGTAACCAGGCGGCGGCGTCGGGCGCGTACGTGACGGGCATCCGGTATGCCCTCGACAAGCTGGCGCCCCTGCACAACGTCTACACGTACCTGGACGCGGGCAGCGCGGGATGGGCCGGCTGGGAGACGAACTTCACGGCGCTCACGGCCCTGGTCACCGACACCGTGCGCGGCACGACAGGCGGCCTCAACAGCCTCGACGGCATCGCCACGAACGTCGGGGACTACGTCCCCCTCGAGGAGCCGTTCCTCACGGACCCCTATCAGACCGTGAACGGCCAGCCGATCCTCCAGAGCAGGTTCATCGACTGGAATCCCTACCTGAACGAGCGGAGCTACGCCGTCGCGATGCGCGCCGCCCTGCTCGCCAAGGGCTTCCCCGGCTCGCTCGGCGTGGTCGTCGACACCTCCCGCAACGGCTGGGGCGGGCCCGCCCGGCCGACGGCCGCGAGCACCTCCGGCCAGGTCAACACGTATGTGGACGAGAGCCGCGTCGACCGGCGTCCGTCGCGGGGCGCCGAGTGCAACCAGAAGGGCGCGGGGCTGGGGGCCCGGCCGGTCGCGGCGCCCGCTCCCGGCGTCGACGCCTACCTGTGGATCAAGCGGCCGGGCGAGTCGGACGGCGCCGGCGGGCCGGTCCTGCCCGAGGGCTCCGACCGGCTGATCGACCACCGGTGCGACCCCAACGGCTCCCTCACCCCCGGTACGGACGGTATCCGGCCGACCGGCGCCCTCCCCGACGCGCCGCTGATCGGCGACTGGCACCACGAGCAGTTCGTGATGCTGGTGGACAACGCCTACCCCGCGCTCTGAGGCCGTGCCGCGGCTCCGGCGCCCGGCGCCGGAGCCGCGCTCACTCCGCCCCGGCCGAGGCGTTCACAGGCTCGCCACCCGTCGGGTGATGTCGTCCCGGGAACGGACGACCTCGTCGCGGAGGGCGTCGATGTCCTCGCCGACCAGGGAACCCGCCCACTTGCGCGCGTTCCCGGCGACCAGGACGGCGTCGATGTTGCGCGCGTCCGAGCCGAGCACCAGGGTGCCGACCGCGTCGTTGAGGGGCATGTTGTTGATGTCGTCGGCGCGGACGACGAGGATGTCGGCCTCTTTGCCCGGACTGAGAGAACCCGTCACGTCCCCGAGGCCGTTGGCCTCGGCGCCCCGCAGGGTGGCGAAGTCGAGGACGTCGCGTGTGGTGATCTTGTCGTGGGTCTCCTCGGTGCCGTAGGCGGCATTGGTGGCGCGCATCCGCTGGATGGCGTGGAGGGCTCGCATCTGGGTGAACATGTCGCTGGCGAGCGCGACCTCCACGTCGATGCCGAGACCCGGACGGATCCCGGCGGCGAGGGCCTCGTCGATGGCGGGCACGGCCGTTTCGAGACCGATCTGCGCGTCGGACGTCGGAGCGAGCGACACCGTGACGCCGGCGTCACCCATCGCGGACCAGGCGTCCCGGGTCAGCCCGGTCGAGTGGATCAGTGTGAGAGTCGGATCGAGGATCCCCATATCGGCCCAGCGCAGGATCGCGTCCGAGGAGGGAATCCCGAAGACCGCGTCGATGCTGGTCCAGACGCCGAGGTCGCGGGCGACGGCGGCGAGTTCCGGGCCGTACGCGACAGCCGGTCCCGCGATCTCGTCCGTCGACAGGGCGGCGAGCCGCAGCGTGACGAGGCCGTTCCCGGCCCCGTGGAAGTCACGCACGAGCCGGCCCATGTCCGCGGGCCACTGGCGGTCCCACTCGCCGAAGTGCGGGCCCATCGACGCGTGCACCCCACGGATTCCCGTGTCGATGAGGGCGTTGACGGCCGCGTCCGAGTGCGATGCGCTCCGGGAGTTGTGCGAGAAGTCGAGCATCGTCGTGATGCCCGAGTCGAGCGCGGTCAGAGCAGCGAGGCGGGTGCCCACGTACATGTCGTCCGGCGTGTAGCTCGGCGCGATGCCGGCGAGGGTCGACATGACGTACTCGCCGAGGTCGCGGACGTCGGGGATGCTGCGACGCAGTTGCGCCTCCCACGCGTGGCGGTGGGTGTCGACGAAACCGGGGCTGACGATCGCCCCACGAGTGTCGACGACGAGCGCCGAAGCGGCCGCGGCGGCGTGCTCCGGATCGGCGAGGAGATCGGGGCCGATCGCGACGATTCGCGAGCCGGCGAGGAGCACGTCGCCGGCGTCGAGGTCCGCGACGGCGGGGTCCATCGTGACCACGGCACCGCCGGTCAGCAGGATCGGACGCCCGCTGTCGCGTGCGGCGGCGAAATCGGCCAAGGAGGTCTTCATCAAGGTCTTCTCTCGGTATCGAGTGAGTCTCGGGAGTGGTGGCACGTGCGGCCGGGCGACGGGGGGTTCCGGCGGCTCGGGTGTGACCGCGGAGGTCACGTGCGCTCCGGACCGGCGTGGTGTCGCCGGGGGAACTCCCGGCGCATGTCAACGATCGGGGCCGGCCCGCGTCCGGACCAGGCCGGTCCGTGCCGGGGTGCGGCACGGCCCGGTTGGAGGCGGGCCAGTGAGGCGCCACAGCGCGGTGCGCGCTGCGGGGGTGCGGCACGGCCTGTTTGAGCTCGAGCATGGGACGCTAGCGTCGTCCCATGAGCTCAACCGAACTCGGCGCGTTCCTCAAAGCGCGTCGCGGCCTCGTGCAGCCGTCGGATGTCGGCATCACCGCGCAGTCGGGCCGGCGCGTCTCCGGCCTGCGACGCGAGGAGGTCGCCATGCTCGCGGGCGTCAGCGTCGACTACTACACCAGGCTCGAACAGGGCCGCGAGAGGAACCCGTCACCGGCGGTGCTCAACGCGCTGGCCGGCGCGCTCGATCTCGACGCCGACCTGCGGGAGCACGTGTTCCGGCTCGCCGGCCTGGCACCGGCGCCGCGCAGGCCGGTGCAGGACGCGGTCGACGATTCGCTCAGGGAGCTTCTCGCGGCCTGGACGCACACCCCCGCGCTGATCATCAACCGTCAGCTCGACGTCCTCGCGTACAACGACCTCGCGGGAGCCCTCTACAACGGGTTCGAGCGGATCGACAATCTCGCGCGGATGACATTCATCGACCCGTTCGGACGGCGGTTCTTCACCGACTGGGAGCGCGCGACGACGACATGCGTCGCGAATCTCCGGCTCGCCCTCGGCCACACGGGCTCGGCTGAGCACGTCCGGGCTCTCGTCGCCGAGGCCCACGCGAAGAGTGCGGAGTTCCGTCTCCTCTGGGACCGCCGCGAGGTCCGCGGCAAGACCCACGAGGCGAAGGCCTTCCGCCACCCCGACGTCGGGGATCTGCTCCTGGAGTTCAACGCCTTCGACGTACGCAGCGCACCCGGGCTCCAGCTCGTCGTGTACCAGGCGCCATCCGGCTCCCCGAGCGCCGAGAAGCTGCGGCTGCTGGGGTCCCTCGCGGTTTCCGTCGACGTCGACCGTTAATCACCCGCACGCCCCTGGAGCAGCTGCGCGTCGGCGGGGAGCGACGCCTGCGTGGAGGTGTCCACCTGTGAGGTGATGTCGATGCCGTTCCTCAGCTGGCTCCACAGGCCGAGGATGGCCGCCGCCTGCGCGACGATGAGCGCGATCCCGCTGCCCGCCGTACCGAGCCGGTAGACGACGGCCACGGGGGTGAGCCGGGACGCGAGACCACCCGGGCGGGTCTGGAGGGTCCGCGCGTCCATGAGGACGGCGACGACGGTGAGCACCAGGAACAGCAGCAGCACCCGCACGAGCGAGCCGCGCACGGGGGCCTGGCCGATGACGTTGTTCAGCACGGCGTGCGCGCCCGTCGCCGCGGCGTACGCGAGGACCGGCACGACCCCCTTGAGATAGCCGCGCCTGCCGGGCAGGCGACGCCACAGCGCGCCCAGCACGAAGCCCGCCACCGGCCAGATCAGCAGCCCGCCGATCAGGTCGCCGGCCAGGCCGTAGAACCCGTTCGGGTCGCCGAGCCGGTCGAGCCAGCCGTCTCGTCCCCGGCTGTCGGTGCTCCAGGTCGCCCAGATGAGGAACACGGCGGCGGGCGCGCCCACGTAGGACGCGTACCGCGCGGCGAGCCGCGCGTTGGCCCACCACGACACGCCCGGGCCGCGCGACAGCGCCAGGTCGAGCGGGCTGATCCCGTCCTCTCTGTCAGGGTCGAGGCCGATCTCCATCCGGAGCCCGCGGATGCGGTCGACGACCGGCCCGTTCTCCCTGTGGTAGGCGTCGTCGTCCATGTCGCCCGCGGCCCAGCGCCTCCGTAGGCCCTTCTCCCGCGCCTCCAGGTCCCGGTACTCCTCGACGATCACGGCGAGCCGCCGCCGCGACACGTCCGGGTCCGCGGCCTCGGCCCGTCGCGTCAACCGCAGCAGCAGGGGCAGCGCCGCCAGGCCGGCGAGCGCGGCGAGCGGGACGGGCATCCCCGCGTACGTGCCGGGCCACCTGATCGTGCCCACGACGAACAGGAAGACGACGAGCCAGGTGGTGAGCGGCCCGACGGTCTCCGTACGCCGCCCGTGCAGGCGCAGCAGCAGGAGAAGCAGGAGCACCACCAGCGGCCACATCAGGTACGCGACGCTCCGCAGCAGGATGAAGGGCGACTCGACCACGTCCGCCAGGCTTCCCTCGCGGACGACGACCGCGTGGGCCTCGAACGCCAGGGTCATCAGCGCCAGTCCCGGGACGCTCCAGCACAGCAGCACGCGGACGGCCCGGGGCGTCCGTCCACCCGGAATCCGGGCGGCCCGGACCGCGACCCCCCACGCCGCCCCGGTGAGCAGCAGCGCCGTCGCGACGCCCGACGCGACCACCGCGGGCTCCCCGGGGCTGGGGAAGTACCGCATGGACAGGGGCGCGTAGCCGCAGGCGACGACGAGCACCACTCCCGCGAGCACCACCGCGGCGAACACGGCGAGTCCGGAACGGGTGGGCGCCGGACGGGTGGACGCCGGACGGGTGGACGCCGGGCCGGCGCGCCGGAACCGCGTGCGCGCCCAGCGCCACGCGGCCACGCAGAGTGGCCCGACCAGGAGCGCGATCGCCGCCCCGTCCGTCAGGCCGATCAGATGGGCCAGGAAGCCCGCCTCGGTGAGCACGAGGACGACCGTGATCGCCTCCACTGTGGTGATCGCCGCCAGGACGCCGAGGACGATCCTGACAAGGGTGCGCTCGCCCCGATCGCCCGAACCCCGATCGCCCGAACCCCGATCGCCCGAACCCCGATCGCCCGAGCCCCGGTCACCCGAGCCTCGCTCACCCGAGCCTCGCTCACCCGTACGCCGCTCAGCCGTACGCCGATCCCCCGCACGCCGGTGGAGCAGCACGAGCAGCCAGGCCAGCAGCAGGTACGGCAGCGCGAAGCCGAGGTAGGTCGCGACCGTGAGCACGCTCTGCCCCCGCAGGTACACCCAGCGCTGGAACATCGCCCGCGCGGACAGCGGCACGGCGACCTCGACGCGCGGCGGGGTGGCGCCGTCCCGCCAGACATAGGTGCCGCCGGGGAGCACCTGCGACGGCAGAGGCGTCACCGTGCGCACCCGGGACTCCGGCATCTTGACGACCACGGTCCGCCAGCGTGCCCCGGCCAGCCCGGGCGGCAGGTCCACGGCCGGCGGCGCGCCGGCGGCCGAGGGCAGCAGCGCCACGAACCAGGTCCCGCCGGACTCGTGGCTCGCCCACAGTCCGGCGGACTCCCCGCTCCACCGAGGGCCGTAGTGCTCCAGGCGGGTCTCCTGCGTGCTCTGGACCACCACCTCGGCGCCGTCGTCCGAGGTCGTGACGCTCGGCGTGCCGCCGTCCGGCAGCAGGCAGCCGACCGTGCTCCCGTCGCCGCTCCCGTCGCCGCTCCCGTCGCCGCTCCCGTCGCCGCTCCCGTCGCCGAGCAGAGCGGCGGACCCCGCCCAGTCACGCGGGACGCCGACCCGCGTCGTGCTCGTCAGCACGGGAGCGTCGTGGCCGCGTTCCGTGATGGTCACGGACGTCTCCACCCACGCCGAGCGGGGAGGCCCGGACCCGCAGGCCGCCCCGTCCGCGAGCGCCCGGCCCGGGATCAGCAGGCCGAGCGCCACCACGACGAGCGTCGCCACGGCGAGGATCCCGGCCGGCTTCGTCCCCGCACCACTCGTCAGCCACCGCACAACCGGCCTCCCGTACGCGATCGATCCCCCGAAGGATGAGTCGCACCGAAAGCGGCATTGGTTACGGACGATCCCCCGAGGACCGTCCCGCCCCCGGCCTCACCTGCCGTCAGGGGCCGGTCAGGCGGCGCTCGCCCTTCGTGGTGATCACGTAGACCTGCCACGTGTAGTAGGCGTAGTAGTTCCTGATGTCCTGCTTCATCTGACGGGCGTGCAGCAGGACGGCGTCCACGTACGCCTGGGAGTGGTTGTAGGCGTACAACGCGCGCCGGTAGTCGCCGGGCGCGCCCGAGGCGTGGAGGTAGTTGGCCGCGGCGAGCAGGGCGTCGCCGGTGTCGTCGATGTCGCCGCCCATGCCGTACGCCCTCCAGGTGCCCGGCATGAACTGCATCGGCCCCCTGGCGCCCACGTAGCTGGGCGAGCGCACCCGGCCGAACTTGGTCTCGACGAGCATCACCGCCGCGAGCACCTCCCACTCGACGCCGAACCGGCGCTCGGCGCGTTTGAAGGCCGCGAGCAGGGCGTCGGCCGGCTCCGCCGGTCTGACCTTGATCTTGATCGGGCCGCTGACGGGGTGGGCGAGGGAGAGCAGGTCGCGGATGGCCGTCACGTTGTCCTTCGTCCGCGCGGCCACCGCCTTGGGCAGCTTCTCGTAGACGCGGGAGGCGGCCTTGGGATCGCGGGCGAGGTAGCGGTACACGCGCTGCTCGTACAGGGACAGCAGGACCACGGGCTCGGGCGCCTCCCCCTTCGCGGGGTCGCCCGTACGCCTCCAGTCGTCGATCGCGTCGCGCAGTCGTCCGGTCGTGCGGCTGAGGGCCTCGGCCAGCCGTGCGGGGTCCTTCGGAACCGCCTCGTCCGGGGCGGGCAGGTCCCGTGCGGACGGCTCCGGCGCGGGGCTCGCCGGGGACGCCGGCGCGGGCGGGGACAGGCGCTCGCGCGGAGCGACCGAGGCGGCCTCCCCCGCCGAGCCGCCGCAGCCCGAGAGCGGGACGACCACGGCGGCGAGCACGGCGGCCAGCACCCGGCGGCGCGGCGGTGGGATCACAGCAGGCTGATCGTTCATCGTCACCAACGTATGCCCAGCGGTGACGATCCCATGAGCCTTTCCCGGCCTCCCGCCCCTCGTGCCGCGCGTCGTCCCGTCGCGGGCTCGTCAACCGGTCCGGGCGCGCAGGCTCCGCGCCAGGGTGACGATCATCAGCGTCGCGGGGACGAGGTGCAGTCCGAGGAGGGCGATGGTGGTGGCGGTGTTCGCCCCGGAGAGGAGCGGCGGGACCAGCGAGATCGCGGTCAGCGACACCGCGGTCCACACGAATCGCCCGGCGGGGCGGGTGCTCCAGCGGAGAAGAGCGACGGCGATGACGATGCCCACGACCGAGAAGAAGCCGGTCACCACGGCGAACCCGGGCAACGGGATCGTCTCGCCGCCATCGGGGATCGCGAAGTCGACGCCGGCGGCCCGGGCGAGCGCGGCGGCGAGGGTGGTGGCCGCCATCGCCGCGAGCGTGGCGACGAGGCCGGTGCCGGCGAGCCCGCGGAGCCGGTGGGTGTGGCGGGTCCGGCCCGATGCCGGGCCTGCGACGACCCCGGTGTCGTTCGTGCTGTTCATGTCGTCCTCCATCGTTCGGTGGCTGTCGTTCGGCGGCTGGAGCAGGGGTGGGTCGACCCGCGTGTGACGGTGCCGGTCCCGGGGGTGCCCACTACTCCGTGCCGTCCGCCGGCAGGCGCTCGGGCAGCCCGAGCCGCGGGAACCGGTCGGCGTGGAAGATGAAGATCTCGGTGATCGCCCCGCCGGTGACGCGCAGGACGTCGATCGTCAGCGGCAGGTACGCGCCCTCCCGCTTGCGCCACTGGTAGAAGGCGACGGCGGGCTGCCGGTTCACGGCGGTGGGGACGGCGCGCAGGTGCTTCATGCCTTCGAAGCCGCTCTCGACCCAGTCGTTCACCACCGCGTCCCGGCCGGCGCACAGACCCGGCGTGGGCGGCATCGAGCAGCGGACGTCGTCCCGCAGCAGTGCGGCGAGCCCGTCGATGTCCGTGGCCACGCTGGCGTCGGTGAAGCGGCGCACCAGCTCACGCGTCCCGGCGTCCTCCTCGCCGCCGGTCCAGTCCTGCCGCTCGGCGGGCAGGTGCTCCCGCATGCCGGCGCGGGCCCGCTGCAGCGCGCTGTTCACGGAGTTGACGGAGTCCCCGAGGAGCTCCCCGACGTCCTTCGCCGGCCAGCCGAGCACGTCCCGCAGGATCAGCACGGCCCGCGGGCGCGGCGCGAGGTGCTGGACCGCGACCAGGTACGCCAGCTCGATCGTCTCCCGTGCGACGGCGACGGTCTCCGGCTCGTCCGCGTCGCCCGCGGGCAGCTCGTCGAGCAGCCGGTCCGGGTAGGGCTGCAGCCACGGCACCTCGCCGCCGGTCGCGGGCTCCGGGCGGCACCTGGCGAGCAGGTCCAGGCAGGCGTTGGTGGCGATCCGGTACAGCCAGGCCCGGAACGTCGACCGCCCCTCGAAGGTCTCCCGCCGCCGCCAGGCACGCAGGAACGTCTCCTGCACGGTGTCCTCGGCGTCCTCGAACGACCCGAGCATCCGGTAGCAGTGCACGTGCAGCTCCCGCCGGTGCCGCTCCGCCAGCCCCGAGAACGCCGGCTCGTCGAGCTCTCCCAGACCGCTCACGCCCAGACCGCTCACGCCCAGCTCCTCCAGCCGCGTGTCCGCACTCATCACGTCATCCTTCCGCCTCGTCGTGTCCCGTCGTAGGTGTGACGGGTGCGGGCCCGGCAACTCATCACCGGGGCGGCGGGCACGGCCGATCCGGTGACGGACCCGGTGGCGGACCGGTGGCGGAGCCCGCATCGATGCGAGCTCCGCCGGCGCGGGAACGTTTTACGGCCGACCCCTTTTTCCCCACCGCGAAAATCGGTGTTGACTCACCCAGTTATCGCCCACTAAACGTCGTCACGTGCGACTGCCCCGCGTGAAATTCGAGCACCGGCCCCACCGGTACGACGACGGCACCATTCGCATCGGCGGTGAGATTTACGGGATCGCCGCCGAAATCGCGGATCCGTACGGCTGGGTGTGGACGGCCCTCACGCTGATGGACGGCACCCGCTCCCGCGACGAGATCGCCGAGCGGCTGCGCCTGGCCCACCCCGACGTGCCGGACGCCGCGTCGATCGTCGAGCAACTGGTCGCCACCCGATACGTCGAGGACGCCGCGGCCGGGCCGCCCGCCGGGCTGAGCGAGCGCGAGCTCGACCGCTACAGCAGGAACCACGCCTTCTTCCGCGCGGTCGACGTCGCGCCGCGCGGCCACGGCTGGGAGACCCAGCTGCGGCTGAAGTCGGCGCGGGTCGTGGTGCTCGGCCTGGGCGGCACCGGCAGCCACGCGGCGTGGGCGCTCGCCGCCGTCGGCGTCGGCACCATCCACTGCGTGGACCCCGACGTGGTCGAGCTGTCCAACCTCAACCGTCAGGTCCTCTTCGGCGAAGACGACGTGGGGCGCCCGAAGGCGGAGGCTGCCGTCGCGCGGCTGCGGTCCGTCAACTCCGACATCCGGGTCACCGGCGAGCGCCGCCACATCGGCAGCAGGCGGCAACTCGACGACCTGATCGCGGGCTACGACGCGCTCGCCCTGTGCGCGGACCGGCCGACCGGGCACGGCATCCGGGTGTGGGCCAACCGCGCCTGCGCCGCCGCGAACATCCCCTGGGCCGGCGGCGGATACAACGGGCCACTCGTCACCGTGGGGTGTTTCGCGCCGGGAGCGGGCGCCTGCTACGAGTGCCTGAGCAGCGGCGAGGAGGCGCGGCGCCGCCCGGGCACGCCGGTGGACCTCGGCGGGCCCGGCGTGATCGCCACCTCGGCGGGCGTGTCCGGCCAGCTCGTCGCCCACGCCCTGCTCGGGCTGCTCACCGGGGTGCCCGTGCCGCCGGCCGGCACCATTCAGGGCGTCAACCTGGTCGCCGCCGACCACCACGTGTGGGTCCGGCATCCGCCGCGCCCCGGCTGCCCGGTGTGCGGCACGCGGGCCCCTTCGGGACCGGAGCACAATTCATTCCGGCCGATGACCGAAATCGACGCCGGCTGAATGAATAAAGAATTCCTTGACTCCCCGCAGTCAAAAGGCGAATCATGAACGCGTTCTCGCGAGAACATCCTTGTCCCCTCCCCTCAAGAGAGGAACCGGATGAACACGAACGAGCACGAGACCGAACCCGTCGACGAGACCGCCTCGCCGGCGAAGACGAAGATCACCATCCGGCTGCTCGACAAGATCGAGACCACGACCAGCAGCAACAGCGTCGGCAACTGACGAAGCACCGCCCGAGGCGTGCGGGGGTGCCGCGGGGCCGCCCGCACGCCTCGGACGACGAGAGCCAGCATCAGGGAGTGCCCAGGGAGGGAAGGGTGGCACACGCGGGGACCATCTTCGACGACGTACGGCGGGCCGAGGCGCGGGTCCTGCCCGCGGACGCCTACCAGGCCGAGTTCACCGAGGAGTTCGAGCGGGCCCCCGACGGGGTGTGGAAGCTCGAACGCGCCCAGGAGTTCTTCGAACCCGACGTGGCGAGCTGGCGGGCGATGATGGCCGGCGACTGGGACGGGTCGCTCGCCATGCTGGAGGAGCTGCGGGAGTTCCTCGTCGGCTACTACCGGACCCGGCCCGAGGCCCGCCGCGTCCGCGTCGTGGAGACGCCGCTCACCCCCTATCTCCAGTGGGAGCTGCACGTCCTCGCCGTACGGGCGACGGCGGGCGAGCGTCCCCGGGTGCTGCACGCGGACGCCGTGCGGGAGCTGGAGCATCATGCGCCGTTGCCCGAGATCGTCGTGCTCGGCCCCACGCTGCTCTACGAGGTGCTCTACGACGAGATCGGCGCCCACGTGGGCGCCCGGCGGATCACCGACCCCGGTCTCGTCGGCCCCTGCCTGGCCGCGATCAAGGAGCTCTACGGCCGCGGCGAGGACGTGCGGACGTATGTCGAGCGCAAGGTCGCCCCGCTGCCGCCGCCCGTGATCTCCGACAGGGCACGGGCCCTCCTGCCCGGCTACTCCCACCACACCGGGACCATCCGCCCCTGACCCCCGCGTCTGGAGGCCCGCGTTGGGAGAGGCCACCGTGGTCCGGCTGCGCGAGCTGGCGTTCCGGCAGGACGGCGCGCAGTGGATCGTCGGCCGCCCGGACGGGGACGAGTTCGTCGCCGTGCCGTACGAGGGGATGCGGGCCATCGAGCTGCTGTCGGCGGGCGCCACTGTCGGGGAGACGGAACGGCGGCTGCGCGCCGAGACGGGCGCCGATCTCGACGTCGGCGACTTCGTCCGCGCCCTGGGCGCGCTGGGCTTCCTGGAGGAGCCCGGCACCCCGGCCGCCCTCGCCCGGCCGCCGACCTTTCCCCGGTTGCGCCCCCGGCACGTGCGGTGGACGCTGCATCCGCTGCCCCACCTGCTGGTCGCCGGCCTGATCGCCGCCGGGATCGCGACGGCGGTCGTGCGGCGGGAGACGCTGCCGGGCTGGCGCGACCTGCTGTGGAGCGAGCGCGGCACGCTCGTGCTCGCATCGCAGATCGCGGTCGGCTGGGCGCTCATCTTCCTGCACGAGATGGCCCACCTGTCGACCGCCAGGGCGGCCGGGGTCCCGGGCAGGATCCGGCTCGGCACCCGGCTGCAGTTCCTGGCCGTCCAGACCGAGGTGTCCGGCGTCTGGCTGGCCGGGCGGCGCGTCCGCCTGACGGTCTACCTCGCGGGGATGGCGACCGACGCGGCGGCCTGTTCGGCCGCGCTCCTCCTGACCGCCGTCGTGGGTCGCCAGCCCGCGCTGTCGCTGGTCACGCTGACCTCGCTCGGCATGCTGGCCACGCAGTTCCTCGTGTTCATGCGCACCGACGTCTACTTCCTGCTGCAGGACCTGAGCGGGTGCCGCAACATGTACGGCGACGCCTCCGCCTACGTCCGCCACCTGGCGCTGCGGCTGCTGCGCCGTCCCTCCCCCGACCCGCTCGCCGGCCTGCCGCGCCGGGAGAGGCGCGCCCTGCGCGCTTACGCGGTGCTGCTGGTCGTGGGCACCGCGGCCTGCCTGGCTATGGCGTTCGCGGTGACGGCGCCGGCGACGCTGACGCTGCTCGGCCGGGCCGTGCGCACGCTGGCCGCCCCCGCGGACCCGCTCGCCGGGCTGGACGCCGCGGCGGTGCTGCTGACCGCGGTCGCGTTCCAGGTGCTCTGGGCGCGGGCCTGGTGGCGCAGGCACGGCCCGCGCGTACGCCGCGCGCTGCGTCCGCGGCGGGGGAGTTGATCAGGACCGCGCGTAGGAACCGGTCGTCAGCTCCTCGATCAGTCCCGGCCGCCGCGGAGCCCACCCGAACAGCCGCCGGGCCCGCGAGGCGTCCATCGGCGACGAACGGGTGAGGGCACCGGCGGCCGGCCCCATCGCGGCGACCGCCTGCTCCGTCGTCAGCGACACGGCCCGGGCGCCGGTCAGGCCGGCGACCGTCTCGGCGATCCGCCGGATCGGGGTCCGCTCGGCCGAGGCGGCGTTGACGACGACCCCGTCGCCGGCGGGCTCGCGGCGCTCCAGTGCGGCGACGTACAGCTCCGCGAGGTCGTCGACGTGCACCGACGACCACTCGTTGGCGCCGTCGCCGACGTAGGGCACCATCCCGTTCCGCCGGCCGGCGCCGATGAGCCCCTGGAGCAGGCCCGACCCGCCGCGCCCGTAGACCAGCGCCGCCCGGATCACCGTGCCCGCCACGTGGCCGGCCGCCAGGACCTGCCGCTCGCCGAGGACCTTGTACGGCTGGGGCGACGTCTCCGGGGCGACGGGGTGGTCCTCGTCCACGGTCGCGCCCCGCCGGTCCGGGTAGACCAGTCCCGTGCTGGTGTAGACGAACGCGCCGCCGTCGTGCAGGCCGCCGAGCAGCGCCCCGAGGGTGTCACGCTCGATGTCGCCCATGTCCGGATCGACGTAGTCCACGGCGGTGTGGACCACGGCCTCGGCCGCCGCGGCGGCGCCGCGCAGGACGTCGAGGTCCCGCAGGCTTCCGGGCACCGCCTTGGCGCCCAGCCCTTCGACCCGCTCGCGCGCCGCGTCCGAGCGGGCCAGGGCGACCACCTCGTGACCGGCCCCGACGAGGTGCTCGGCCACGACCCCGCCGACGTAGCCGCTCGCACCGGTGATGAAGATCCGCATGTTCGTGTGCCTTCCGTGAGGTCGGGTGACCGCGGCGGGTCCGTGTCCGCCGCCGGTCGGTGCCAACCCCACCGTCACCCGCGTCCGTCCCGCACAGCCAGGGACCGAGAGTCCGTGGCTGAGGGGGTCCGCGCATCCGATGCCGGACGTACGGTCACAAGCATGGACAAGCACGGGCTGGCGCGGTTCCTCCGGAGCAAGCGGGAGAGCATCGACCCCGCCGACGTCGGACTGCCTCCGGGGCGCCGCCGCCGCACCCCCGGCCTGCGGCGCGAGGAGGTCGCCCAGCTCGCGTACATCTCGGCGGACCACTACACCCGGCTGGAGCAGGCGCGGGGCCGCCACCCGTCGCGGCGGGTGCTCGACGGCATCGCCCGCGCCCTGCGCCTGTCGGACCAGGAACGCGCCCACCTGTTCCACCTGGCCGGGGAGCGGGAGGACAGCCGGTCCGCCGAGCCCGCGAGCGAGGTGCGCCCGAGCACGCTGAGCCTGGTCAACCGGCTGACCGACGCCGCCGCGATCGTGGTGGACGACATGTGCCGCGTGCTGGCCTGGAACCCGCTGGCGGCGGCCCTGTTCGAGGACTGCCCCACCCTGGCCGGCCGGGAGCGCAACGTCATCCGGCACTACTTCCTGCATCCCGACCCCGAGCGGCGGCACTTCGGCAGTGGCAGCCCGGAACGCTTCGCCGTCACGGCGGTCAGCTACCTGCGCGTCGCCGTGACCCGGTATCCGGACAGCCGCGAGCTGAGGAGCCTGATCGAGGAGCTGCTGGCGGGGAGCGAGGACTTCGCCCGGTTGTGGCACTCCCAGCGGTTCCACATCGAGCGTCACCTGCACGAGACCGTGCGGCACCCGCGCGTCGGCCCGATCGAGCTGGACTTCGACGTGCTCACCGTGCCCGACCAGGAGCAGCAGGTGATCATCTTCACCGCCGAGCCCGGCTCCCCGGCGTACGAGTCCCTCCAGTTCCTGAAGGTCATCGGCACCGAGCAGGTGCCCGCCGGCGCCTGATCCACGCCCGCGACGTCCATTTCCCCGCCCGTCGGCGGTCGATGTAAAAAGTTCTGTACATCAGGTCAAAGACGCGTTACCTTGAGGGTGTCAAAGATTTTGTACACCCGAAGGGAATCGAGCATGACCCACGAGGAGAAACGCGCCTGGATCCGGCTGGTCGTCGCCGTGATCGCCTACGCCGCCTACGTCGTCACCATCCTGAGACGGGCGGACGGAGGCCCGTTACCCGATGTGCCGTACGCCGCCGCCCTGCTGTGGACGATCGGCGGGGCGATCGCCGCGGCGATCGTGGCCGAGATCGGGATGGCGATCGTCAACCCGCGGGCCTCGCGCGTCATCGACGTCCGCGACAAGGAGATCGGGCGGCTCGGCGACTACACCGGTCAGGCGTTCGTGGTCATCGGGGCCATCGCGGCGATGCTCATGGCCTTGGCGGAGTGGGACCGGTTCTGGATCGCCAATGTGATCTACCTCTTCTTCGTCCTGTCGGCGATCCTCGGCGACGTCACCAAGATCATTCTCTACCGCAGGAGCGTTCCGGAGTGGTGAAGCCCACGCGCGTGACGAACCGCATCCGCGCGCTGCGGTTCGCCCACGACGAGATGACCCAGGCCGAACTCGCCGAGCGCATCGGCGTGACCAGACAGACCGTCATCGCCATCGAGCAGGGCCGATACTCGCCCTCCCTGGAGATGGCCTTCCGGATCGCCCGGGTGTTCGGCGCCCCGCTCGACGACGTGTTCCAGTATCCCGACCTCCCCGAGGAGACGAAGTGAAGGCCATCGTCCAGGACACGTACGGCCCGGCCGACGTGCTCGAACTGCGCGACATCGACCGTCCCTCGATCGGTGACGAGGAGGTGCTCGTCGAGGTCCGCGCGGCCGCCGTGGACCCCGGCGTGTGGGTCCTGATGACCGGCACGCCGTACCTCGCGCGTGGGGGATTCGGGCTGCGCCGCCCCAAGGTGCCCATCCGGGGCCGCGACGTCGCCGGGGTGGTGGCGGCGGTCGGCGCCGGCGTCACCCGCTTCCGGCCCGGTCAGGAGGTGTACGGCACCTGCCCCGCCGGCTCGCTCGCCGAGTACGCGAAGGCGCCGCAGGCCCGCCTCGCGCCGAAGCCGGCCAATCTCACGTTCGAACAGGCCGCCGCGGTGCCGGTCTCCGGCATGACGGCGCTGCAGGCCGTGCGCGACGTCGCCGGTGTGCGCCCGGGGCAGCGGGTGCTGGTGATCGGCGCGTCGGGGGGCGTGGGGTCGTTCGCCGTGCAGATCGCCAAGGCGCTCGGCGCGAGCGTCACCGGCGTGTGCGCGGCGGCGAAGGCGGAATTCGTACGGTCGCTCGGGGCCGACGACGTCATCGACTACACCCGCGAGCAGATCGACCGCGACGGCGCACACTACGACGTCGTCGTCGACACCGGGGGCAACCGGCCGCTGTCCCTGCTGCGGCGCGCCCTGACCCCGCGCGGCACGCTGGTGATCGTCGGCGGCGGGCACACCGCGTACCGCTTCACCGGTGGCATGGGACGCACGTTCCGGGCGCCGCTGCTGTCGATGGTCACCAGAGGGCAGCGGCTGCGCCCGATGTTCTCCGGCGAACGCGCCGAGCACCTGGAGGACCTGACCAGGCTCATCGAGTCCGGCGCCGTCGTCCCGGCGATCGACCGCGCCTATCCCCTCGCCGCCGCGCCCGACGCGATCCGCCACCTCATGGAAGGCCACCCCGCCGGCAAGGTCGTCGTCACGGTGCCGGGAACGGCCTGATTCCCGACTCCCCGGGTCTGGTGAAAAATGATATCACTTTGCTAGTGTCGTGCTAGACACCCCCGAGGAGAAGACATGACAGACCTGCAGATCGCCGTCGACATGCCGGCCCCCCAGACCCACGAGCGGACGGCGCGAGCGGCCGTGGGATGGCCCATCCTGATCCTGGCCCTGGTGGGCCTGCTGAGCCCGGCCGCGCTGGTCCCGATCGGAGCCGTCCTCGCGAACGACGGCAGCGGCGGCGCGGGAGCGGCGCTGATCATCGCCGGGGTGCTGCTCCTCCTGGCGGCGATCGTCGTCTTCTCCGGCCTCACCGCGGTCGCCCCGGGCGAGGCACGCGTGGTCCAGCTGCTCGGCCGCTACGTGGGCACGGTCCGCACACCCGGCCTCCGGTTCGTTGCTCCCTTCACCCAGAAGCGCCGGGTGTCGACCCGGATCCGCAACCACGAGACCGACATCACCAAGGTCAACGACGCCGACGGCAACCCGATCGAGATGGCCGCCGTCGTGGTGTGGCAGGTCGAGGACACGGCGAAGGCCGTCTTCGAGGTCGACGACTTCGTGGAGTTCGTCGCCTTCCAGACCGAGACCGCGGTCCGGCACATCGCCGGCAGCTACCCGTACGACGGGCACGACGACACGCTGTCCCTGCGCCAGAACGCCGACGAGATCACCGGCCGCCTGTCGGCCGAGATCCAGGCCCGGGTGGCCTCGGCCGGGGTCAAGGTCATCGAGTCGCGCATCACCCGCCTGGCGTACGCTCCCGAGATCGCGCAGGCGATGCTGCGCCGCCAGCAGGCCGGAGCGGTCGTCGCGGCCCGCCAGCGGATCGTGGACGGCGCGGTCGGCATGGTCGAGGCCGCCCTGGCCCGCCTCGACGAGCACGACGTGATCGAGCTCGACGAGGAGCGCAAGGCCACCATGGTCAGCAACCTGCTCGTCGTCCTGTGCGGCGACCGCGACGTGCAGCCCGTGGTGAACACCGGCTCCCTGTACCACTAGACCGTGGCGACCGAAAGAAAGAGCATCCTGCTGCGGCTGGACCCCGCGGTGCACGACGCGCTGGCCCGCTGGGCCGGCGACGAGCTGCGCAGCACCAACGCCCAGATCGAGTTCCTGCTGCGCCGGGCGCTGTCGGAGGCGGGACGGCTCCCGGGCGGCGCCGGTCGCATCCCCCGGCGCGGCAGGCCCCCCAAGAAGCAGACGCAGCCGCCGGAAGCCCCCGCCGCCGACCCGCCCGACGACTGAGAGGAGGGCAGTTCCGTGAACGTCCCCGGTTCCCTGACGGCCCAGCTCTATTTGCTCGCCTACGACCCCCGCAAGGAGCGGGTGGTGACGAACTACCGCATCCCCTACCTGCTGCGCGCGGCCGCGCTCACCGATCTGCTGCTCATGGGCCGGATCGCCGACGACGACGGCAAGGTGCGCGTGGTGTCGAAGGACCGGCTCGGCGACCCGGTGCTCGACGGCCTGCTCCGCCAGCTCGCGGAGACGGGGCCCAAGCCGTGGCGGCACTGGATCGGCAAGGACGGCCGGGCCACGGTCCGGGCGGTCCGGGACGAGCTGGAGGCGGGCCGCTGGGTCAAAGTGGAGCTGCGCCAGCCGTTTCTGATCTTCAACAGGAGCGCCGTCCGCGTACGCGACACGCGGGTGGTGAAGCGCCTCGCGGCGCGGGTCGCCGACGCCCTCACCGGGCCGGTGTCCCGGGTCGGCGACCGCGCGGCGGCCCTCGTCGGGCTGGCCGCCGCGGCGGACCTGGGCACGGTCCTCCCGCGGGCGAAGCGGCGGGAGCACAAGCGGCGCATCGACCAGCTGGCCGAGCGCGGCGGCCCGGCCGCGGCGGCCCTCCGCAAGGTCATCCAGCAGGCCCGCGGCGCGAGCAGCGGCTGAGCCCGCCCGCCGGCCGCGCGGGCCCGCTCATCGCCCGCAGGTGCGGAGCATGTTGAGCAGGGCCACCTTCTCCGCCCGGGTGACGAAGAGCCGGTAATGGTGCTTCACCGTGATCCACGAGGTCGCGTAGCGGCACCAGTAGCGGCGGCGCGGCGGACGCCAGCTCTGCGGTCCCTGGCCCCCCTTGGCCATGTTGACGGAGTGGCTCACCACGACCAGCTCGGGACGGGTGAGGTCGTTGGCGAACGCGCGCCGTTTCGCCTGGCTCCATCGCTTGGCGCCGGAGCGCCAGGCGTACGCCAGGGGAACGACGTGGTCGACGTCGGTCTGTTTCACGCTCTTCAGCACCTTGCCGTCGTACGGGCTGCGCCAGACGCCCTTCACGGCCTGGCAGGCCGCGTTCCTGCGCACGCCCCGCCCGTCGCGGGCGAGAACCGCCTCCCGCGCGTCGCACTCCCCCTTGTGGTGTGCCCAGCGCGGCTGGAACCGCCGATGGCTGTACCCGCGGATCGACAGCGGCTTGGCGACCTTCAGCTGGGCCAGCATGCGGCGGGCCGGCGCCCCGGCGTCGGCCGAGGCCTGAGGGGCGAGCGCGACAGCGGTGATGGGGAGGACGAGAAAGGTAAGCGCGGCGACTCGGAGCGTGCGGTGCATGAAGATCATAGTTACAGCCATACCAAATACTCCCCACCGAGCGTGACGATATGCGGCTACTACGGTCGGCCGGCCGTGGGGACGGTCCGCACGGGAAGGGAGACCTCGACGAGGGTGCCGCCGCCGGACGGGGAGGTGATCAGGCAGAAGCCGCCCACCTCGGCGGCGCGTTCCCGCATCGAGGCCAGGCCCACCCCGTCGCGCCGCGACTCCGGCAATCCGACGCCGTCGTCACGCACCCGCAGGGTCAGCGTCCCCGCGCCGTTGTGCAGCGTCACGGACACGGTCGCCGCGTCCGCGTGCCGGATCACGTTGGTCAGTGCCTCCTGGACGATCCGGTAGACCGCCACCTCCGCGGCGGCGGGAAGATCCGCCAGATCTCCGCTCACCGACACCGTGATCCGCGGGGGACGACCACCGGCCCGGTCCCTCTCGTCCCCGTCCGCCACGGCGACCGCGGTGGCTCGATCGGCTGCCGCGCCGTCGCTCCCGCTCGCCCGGGCCGTTCGCGGGCCGGGCGGGGAGTCCGGGCCCGCGCCGCCACCCCCCATCGCCTCGGCGGCGAGCGCGCGTACGGCTCCCTCCAGGCTCAGCTGGTCGAGCACGGGCGGACGCAGGCCGTAGACGAGCTCGCGGATCTCGCCGGCCACTCCGTCCATGGCCGTACGCAGGTCGAGCAGGATCCGCTCGGCCTGCTGGGGTGACGTCCGCAGCGTCCGCCGGGCCATGGTGATCGTCATCGCCATGGCGGCGAGCGCCTGGCCGAGACCGTCGTGCAGGTCGCGGCGGAGCCTGCGGCGCTCCTCCTCCCGGGCGCTCAGGATCCGCTCGCGCGAGCGCTGCAGATCCGCGGACAGCCGTACGGCATGGGCGATGTCGGCGACGTACGGCGTCACCACGCTGATCAGCCGGTCGTTGTGGGCGGCGGGGAAGCGCCGCGGGCCGGGCGCGCCGATCAGCAGCCGGCCGACGTCCTCACCGTGCCACACCAGCGGCACCACGCGCCCGGCGTCGACTACGCCGCTCTCGACGTAGCGCGGCCGCCCGTCGTACACCTCGACGGCCACGCCCCGGACCGCCAGGCCCTGGCGTACGGCGGCGGCGACGGAGGCGAGCGCGGTGACCGGGTCGGCGGCGTGCACCTCGCGGGTGAGCCGCTGCCTGAGCGCCTCGGGATCCCCGACGGGCCCGTAGAAGACGCGGTCGAGCAGCCGCCGCAGCCGGCGACGGAGCGGCTGGAAGAACGCCCCGGCGAACAGCGCCGCCACCAGTCCCTGAATCTGCCCGTACTCGGAGACGAAGACCCCCCACAACACCCCGACGCCGAAGTAGACCGCGGTGACCGACGCCAGCACGCCGGTGGCGACCACGGTCCTGCTGACCAGCGTGTCGATGCCGTACAGCCGGTAGTGCGTGACCGCGACGGCGATCGCGACGGGCACGGCGGCGCTGGTGACGAGCGACAGCGGCGACTGGTGCCACCACACCTCGACGATCAGGTTGGCGGCGGTGGCGTACAGCAGCCAGCCGATCTGCCGCCGCCGCACGGTGTCGACGGTCAGGAACCTGACGACGAGCGACAGCAGGCACACCGCTTCGACCGGATAGAAGAAGTTGAAGGGCAGGTCGCGCAGCCATTCGTACAGTGGAGCGATCCAGGCCACCGCCAGGGGGTTCGGCCCCCGCGGCGCGTCCGCCGGGACGACGCGGCAGACGAACGCAACGGACTGGATCAGCGTGACGGCGCTCACCGCGACGGCGACGGGACGCCAGCGCCGCGACGGGAGCCGCCCGTCCGGATACAGCAGCGGCAGCAGTTGGTCCACCGCGAGCATCCCGAGGGCACCGACGACGTTGTTGATTACCAGGGGGTGGTACTGGGCCCGCAGGTCGCCGTGGTAGGCGAGCCACTCGTACGCCGCCTGCGAGGGCCCCAGCACGGCGATCGCCAGACCGCCCAGGACCATCAACCACCCGACACGGAGCCTGGGCCGCCGCACGACCAGCAACGCGCCGATGACCGGGTAGGCGATGCCCACCACGTCGTCGCCCGTCAGCACCGCCGGCCGCACCCGGAACCCGGCGGGTATCGCGAAGCGGCTCGCGGCGGCCGCCACCACCATGACCACGGAAAGGGCGGCCAGTCCCCCGGCGACCAGCCCGGCCGTACGGGCTCCGGTGAGTCGGCGCACCCCGTGCTCCTCCTTCGACGCGCCCACTCGATCAGCGGCGTCGCCGGATCCTAACGCGGCCGGGGCGGCCGCCGTCGCGGCAGAAACCGCCGGACATCGTGACCGGATTTCGTAGGGAGCCGCCTGCCGGACCCGCCCGCGCTCTCAACCGGCGTTCCGGTGTCACTCCGTCCGGAGTCCCGCACCGATCGTGCGCAGCGCCTCGAGAAGGTCGTCCGCCGACGGGGCCTGGTCCGGATCGACGAGCCACTGGGCCGCCATCCCGCCGAGCAGCGCCTGGTAGAAGGAGCCGAGGGCCATCGCCTTCCGCTCGTCCGCGGCCGGATCGAGCTGCTCGAACATCGCCGCCAGTCCCAGCCTCGCCTGCCGGTTGGCGGTCGCGAACGCCTCGCGCAGTTCCGGAAGTCGGTCCATCTGGGCGATGAGCTCGAACTGGATGGCCCAGAGCGGTCTCAGCCGGACGAAGGACTCGGTGATCCGCGTCCAGGTCGTCAGGAACCGTTGGGCGGGAGTGCCGGACAGTGACGCGTCGGCGGCGAGAGTCCGCTCGATCTCCTTTCCCCACTCCTCCATCGCCTCGATGAGCGCCGCGTCGAGCAGGGCCTTCGTCGATCTGAAGTGATAACCGATGGCGGCGAGGCTCGTGCCCGCCGCCGCCGCGATGTCCCGCGCGGTGGTGCCCGAATATCCCTTCTCCATCAGGCAGCGCTTGGCCCCCGCGAGCAGATCTTCCCGGTTTCCCATGGTCGGAGCTTAGCCCGTCGTCAAGACAATCGTCTTGGACAATTGTGCTAGACAGATGAGTGAGACGTTTGTACAGTTTCTGGCATGAGGAACATCCTGATCTCCGGCGGGAGCGTCGCCGGGCTGACCCTGGCCTTCTGGCTGCGCCGGCACGGGTTCGCGGTGACGGTCGTGGAGCGCTCGCCCGCGCTGCGGGACGGCGGCTACAAGATCGACATACGCGGAGCGGCACTCGACGTCGTCGCCCGCATGGGCCTGCTCGACGAGGTGCGACGGCACGGCACGGACATGCGGATCGCGCGGTTCGTCGACGCGCGCGGCAGGCAGCTGGGCACGATGGACGCCCGGTTGTTCGGCGGCCGCGAGGGTGACGACGTCGAGATCATGCGCGGCGACCTCGCCGGGCTCCTGTACGCGGCGGCCGGAGACGACGTCGAGTACGTCTTCGACGACTCCGTCACCGCCCTGCACGAGACCCCCGAAGGGGTGCGTGTCACCTTCGCGAGCGGCCCTCCGCGTACGTTCGACCTGGTGGTGGGCGCCGACGGCCTGCACTCGAACGTGCGCGCGCTGGCCTTCGGCGAGGAGTCCCGGTTCGTCCACGACCTCGGGCACCACATCTCGATCTTCACGGTGCCGAACCATCTCCACCTGGACCGGACCGAGATGATGCACCCCGCTCCGGGCCGGAGCGCGGGGATGTACAGCACCGGGGGCGGCGACGACGCCAAGGCGATGTTCCTCTTCTCCTCGCCGCCGCTCGCCCACGACCGGCGAGACGTCGCCGGGCAGAAGAAGCTGCTCGCCGACGCCTTCTCCGGTCAGGGCTGGGAGGTTCCACGCCTGCTCGACGCCATGGAGGACACGCCGGACTTCTACCTGGACTCGATCAGCCAGGTGCGCATGGACCGCTGGTCGTCGGGCCGGGTGGCACTCGTGGGCGACGCGGCCTACGCGGCCTCGCCCGCCTCCGGCCAGGGCACCAGCCTGGCCCTGGTCGGCGCCTACGTCCTGGCGGGCTGCCTCGCGGAGGCGGCGGGAGACCACGCCGCCGGCTTCGCCGCGTACGAGCGCGAGATGCGGCACTTCGCCGAGGAGAACCAGAAGCTCGCCGCGAACAACCTCAAGGGCATGGTGCTCAAGTCGGCGACGCGGATCCGGTTCCAGATGCTGATGTTGCGGCTGATGCCGCACCTGCCGGGGAGGAACCGCGTGATCGAGCGGATCACCGGGCCGATCCGCAGGGCCGCGACCGCGATCACGATCAGGGACTACCGGGCGCCGGCCTCGCGATAGACCCACAACATTTCCCGGATCTCCGGCATCTCACCCTGCATGAGATTGCGCATGACCCTCGGGGCACTGCTCCTGACCACCGCGCCACTGACCGTCGTGCCCCTGGCCGCACGGCCCGCCGCGGCCGCCACCCCGGTCACGATCGCCTACGCCCAGCGGACGCAGACCTGGGAACTGGTGCTGACCAACGGAGACGTGGTGCCGGTGCCGGAAGCGCTCGCGGTGGCGCCCGAGGACGCGGTCAACGCCGGCGCGCGGGCGCCCTTCCTGATCAGTGGGGACGGCCGGCACTTCTTCTACTTCCGCAAGTCGGATGGGCTGTTCGTCGAACGCGCCCTCACCGGCAAGGAAAGGGTGGTGTCGCGGGAAATCACGGCGTACGCCATCGACGAGGAATGGCCGCTCGTGTCGGACGACGGCAGCTACGTGATCACGACGACCTCGGCGCCGGGGCTGGGAGCCCTGGTTGACCTGCGAAAAGGCAAGACGTTGCCGCCGCCCGCAGGCAGGGACGACTGGAGCCTCGCGGGGTTCAGCCCGGACAGTCGACGGCTGCTGCTGCAGGGGGTGGTAGGGGGCCGCGTGACGGTGTTCGACCGCGGGCTGCGTGCCCGGTCGCGGCTGAAGACGCGGATGTCGCCCGCGGCGCTCGCGAACGACTACCGCACGGCGGCCGAAGTCGTCGGCACCTGGCCGAAGTTCCGGAAGATGCGCCTGTTCGACCTGCGTACCGGCCGCGCGCGTGGCGCGGTGACCGTACGGCTGCCGCGCGGGCAGTACATCGACGACCTCGACTTCGACAAGGCGGGGCGCGTCGTCGTCCGGTCCAAGACCAAGACGGGCGTGGCGGTCTATCGGGTCTCGAGGACCGGCAAGACGACGGTGCTGCGGACGATCACCAGGCCCGGCACGCGGATCTGGGTGCTCCCGGGAGACAGCACGTACGAACCGTGGACGGAGAAAGCGAGCAAATCGTCCCGGTGACGACGTGAACTGATCCCTTCCGCCGGACGTCATCCTCATGACGGAAGGGGAGGCGTTGTGCGTACCGCGATCGTCTCGGGGATGACGGCGCTCGCGCTGGCGTGCGCGCCTGCCGTGGCGGCCTCCGGCGTGACCCACGAGGGCGGCCGGGCCGGGGAGGCCGCCGCATGGCGGCCGGCCGGGGTGAACACCCTGCCCGGCGACGACGTCCTCGACGACGTGACGGTCCTGGGCGACGGGTCGGTGTGGGCGGCCGGTCACCGGGTCGCGAACGGGAAGCAGCGGGGCCTGGTCCAGAGGTACGACGGCCGGGCGTGGCAGGTGGTCCCCGGCGCCCCGCCGTACGAGCTGAAGGCCGTGGCGGCCACCTCGAACACGAACGTGTGGGTCTTCGGCCAGGGGAAGGCCGCCCGGTGGAACGGCCGCGCGTGGACCGCCTTCTCGCTGGGCGGCGCGTTCCCGGCGGCGGACGCCGACGCGACGGGCGCGAAGGACGTCTGGGCGGTGGCCGGGTCCTTCGCCTCGGCCAGGCGCTGGAACGGGTCCTCGTGGCAGAGCGTCCGGCTGCCGGCCCACGCCGCCGCCGTCGACGCGTACAAGGCCCGCGACGTCTGGGCGGCGGGGAGCAAGGGCGACCGTCCCGTGATCATGCGGTGGAACGGGAGGTCCTGGGCGCTGGTGCCCACACCCGCGGTCAAGCTGCCCGCCCCCGGCGCGGCCGCGTTCCTCAACGACATCGCCGTCGTGAGCCCGCGGAACGTGTGGGCCGTCGGCGGCGTCACCTGGGAGGGCGCGAACGACGAGGGTGACGACGTCACCTACAACCGCACCCTGGTGATGCGCTGGAACGGCACGTCGTGGGCCACCTCGGTCGGGGCCGTCAACGCGCAGCCGTACACGGAGGTGGAGCCCGACGGCAAGGGCGGCATGTGGGTCGTGCAGGGC
Source organism: Microbispora sp. ZYX-F-249 (assembly GCF_039649665.1). Classification (NCBI taxonomy): domain Bacteria; kingdom Bacillati; phylum Actinomycetota; class Actinomycetes; order Streptosporangiales; family Streptosporangiaceae; genus Microbispora; species Microbispora maris. Next base: position 215,490 of record NZ_JBDJAW010000004.1, read on the forward strand.
AGCTGGAACGCCATCCTGTGGCAGGTGACGGGCTCGGCGTGGAGGAGCGTCCCCCTCCCCCGGAAGGCGGGCACCGACGCCGTCCTGTCCTCGATCGCGCGCAGGCCGGGGACGGCCACCCTGTGGGGTGCGGGTTTCACCGTGCCGCAGGGCGACCCCGACGACCCCTCGGCCAACGGCACGTTCTGGCGTACGCGCTGATCTTCACGAGCCGAGGGCGTCACACCGGCTCTCGCGCGGATGTGACGAGCGCCACGTTTTTTCCGATGACACGGCTCTGACCTGCACTTATGCAGGCGTGATCCTTTTTATGGGCTTCTTACCCTTTATGTGCCCTTTGCCCGAATATGGGCGAGCTTGGTAGTTTCCTTGCCCTGCGACGGCGGCGTACCCCATGACGCCGCCGTCGCGGAACCGGCACCGCCGTGCTTGAAAACGAAAATCCACTGTCACCGCCGCCATGTCCTCTCCGCCCCCCGGGGCGCCGGTGACGCCGAATCCGTGCGGCAAGGAAGCACGGAGCCGGGGAACCAGTCGACCTTCGCACGAAGGTCCGGGGTGAATCGGCGCGCCACGCGCCGTAGGGCGACTTCCCTGCCCGAATCCGTCAGCTAACCCGGTAGGCGCAAGCGGAAGACTCTAGGAGAGATCCCCTGTCTGCCAACCCCGCCACTCTGTCCCGCATCGCCCGCGTCACGATCGGTGGCGTCGCGCTCACCGCCTCTGTCGCGGCCTTCGGCGCGCTGCCCGCGACCGCCGCAACGGGGACGGTCACGGCACCACAGCCCGCCTCGACGCTCATCCCGCCCCAGCCCCCCGCGACGGGCGCCACCTCGGACACCCCAGCGGCACCCACGACCCCGACCCCGACGGCGACCACGGCGCCGGCCACCGCCGCGGCCGCCCCGAACGCCGCGGCGGACAAGAAGCTCACCAAGTCCGCCCTGCAGCAGGAGAAGGCCAAGCGCGCCATCAAGGTGGCGAAGAAGCAGCTCGGCGATCCCTACGTGTGGGGCGCCACAGGCCCGCGGGCGTTCGACTGCTCCGGGCTGGTCCAGTTCGCCTGGCGCAAGGCCGGGATCAAGCTCCCGCGCACGACGTGGTCGATGCTCGACGCCGTCAAGAAGAAGGTCTCCCTGGCCCACCTCAAGCCCGGCGACCTCGTATTCACCAGCGGCGGCGGCCACGTGGGCATGTACATCGGGCACAAGAAGGTGATCAACGCCCCCCACAGCGGCGCGGTGGTCCACATCGACAGCCTCAAGGGCTACTGGAGGAGCGGCTTCCTCACCGCCGTACGCCCGGGAATCTGACGCCGGGCGCGAGGAAGACGATTCCCGGCCTGCGTCGTCGCAGGCCGGGAACTCGACGCGCGCCCGCGCGTCCGGAAACAGGAAACCTCCGGTCGGCGACACCGACCGGAGGCCTCATGAGTCCTGCGTCACATCATCAGCGCTGCAGCGTCAGCACGCCCGGCCGGTAGGGCAGGAGGCCGTAGTCGCCGCCGGAGCTGGGGCTGCGACCCTGGTAGAGCAGCTGCAGGTTGCAGGCGTCCACGGTCTTGGTCTGGTCGGGGTTGTTGCGCACCAGGTCACCGTGGCTGATGTCGTTGGTCCAGGTGGCGCCGCTGTTGGCCTTGCCCGCGAAGGGGTTGCTCTCGCTCGTGGCCTGCGGGGTCCACGAACCACCCAGGCTGGAGGCGGTGTACGAGCGGAAGTAACGGCCCTGCGAGCCGATCGACTCGACCAGCATCAGGTACTTGTTCAGGCCCTGGAGCTTGTAGACCTCGACGCCCTCGAACAGGTTGTTCGTCGTGTCGCTCATGATCTGGGTGTAGTTGGAGCCGAAGCTGCCCGGGAAGTTCCCGATGGGCATGCTCTGCCGGTAGATCTTGCCGTTGTCGCCGGCGAAGAACAGGTACATGTTCTGGCCGTCACCGATGAGCGTCTGGTCGATCGGCCCGGTGCCCGAGCCGGAGATGCTCGCGGTGGACAGCGTCTGCTGCGCGGACCAGCTGTTCACGTTGCTGGGGTCGCTCGACGTCCGGTAGGAGAAGGCGGTCCCGCCCCACTGGTAGGCCAGCACCCAGATGTTCTTCGGGGCGAAGTAGAACAGCGTGGGCGCGACGGCCGAGAAGGGCATCGTGTTCTGGCTGGCCGAGGCCATGTCGGACCAGTTGGTGAACAGGCCGAAGTTCATCGAACCCCAGCTCGTGCCCGTGTTGTGCGTCGTCGCGTAGACCAGGTGCTTGCCGTTGTAGACGACGTTGGTGAAGTCCTTCAGCGAGACCCACCCGGACTTCGGAGTCGCCAGCGCGCCGGTCGAGCTCCAGCGGTACGTCGACGGGAGATCGCACGTGCCACCGCTGGTCGGCGTCACCGTCGGGGACGGCGTCGTGCTCGGGCCGCCGCCTCCGCGGATGCTCCACTTCTGGTTGTCGCCGCCCCAGCAGCTGTAGAGCTGGATCTGGCTGCCGTTGGCGGTGCCGGCGCCGACGACGTCCAGGCACAGCCCGGACGCGACGCCCACGATGGTGCCGTCGGCGTTCTGGCGCCACTTCTGGTTGTTCTGGCCGTTGCAGGACCAGATCACGACCTTGGTGCCGTTCGTCGTGCCCATGTTGTAGGCGTCCACGCACCGGGTGCCGTTGAAGGTCCGCAGCTCACCGGCGGAGGTGAACTCGAAGCCCTGGTTCGCCTGCCCGTTGCAGTCGTAGATCTGCAGAGCGGTGCCCAGCGCGTCGGTGTTGCCCGCCACGTCCAGGCAACGCCCCGACGCCACACTCACCAGAGGTGCCGGCGCCGCCGACGCCGGCACCGCCCACGTCGCAGTGGCCGCCACCAACGCGGCCAGCACCGCCACGATGCGTACGCCGACACCGACCGGCGAACGACGCCGGCCGCTCGTCACACGAATGGGGGGTGAATCCATTGTTTCGTTCTCCTCCTTCGGGGGGTGGAAGCGTGGCGAAGCGGGCCACGCCAGGAAAAACCGCAGTGGCATCACGGAGCCCGGGCAGGGACGGTCCGCGATGGAAAGGCCAAGGGCGGCCACGGTGCTGTTAGCGCTAACATGCGGCGCAATCCCGGGTTCCTCTCCCTCGGCGGTTCGGCGGTGATGGTGCAGCGGCGCGGATACGACCGGGCGGGGCGCCGCGTCAAGGACGCGACTGCGCCCCCTGCCGGCCACGTCCGGATGCCGCCGGGGTGGCGCGCGGCCGCGGACCGCCTCCGATCATGGAGACCCTCCTTTCGTGGCCGGCGCGTGTTAGCGCTCACAATTCACGACGCGGAGAGCCGCGTCCACAGGTCTCGATGCCGGTGATAATGGCGGAGCAAACTAGGACTCGCCGGGGCCCGTCAAGAGCGGACCGCGCGCGTCGATGGCGGTCAGCCCTTCTGAAACGCACGTAGCTGGCGTTACGGGCCCGGCCCGCACCGCGCGCGGACCGGCACGTGATGAAACTTTCAACCGAGTAAGCGCCGTCGCGGGCGGCGGCCCGCAGAGTCATCGGTGATCCCACGCTCCGGCGACCGGCCGGGACCCGGCTTCACGGCCTGACGCCTTCGGGGAACCCGGTCCAGCGCAGGTCGGGCGGGAGGTGGCTCATGTCGTTGAACATCACGAGCGTGGGCGGCAGGCCGTCGCGGTAGTCGATGACCGTCAGCGCGGTGTCGGCGCTGTTCAATCCGAGCCACCGGGACGGCGGCGCGTCCAGTGCGTGCCGCACCAGCCACGCGATCTGATAGGCGTGCGTCACCAGCACCTCGCGTGTGTCGCGCCGGGCTCCCTCCGCGGTGGCGCCGGGGACCTTCGCGAACCGGGCGACCAGGGCCTCGGCGAGTCCGCGTCCCGAGGCCGCCTCGGCGTCGTCGTAACCGTCGAAGAAGCCGGCCCAGGACGGAGGCGTTTCGGCCGCACTCGGAACGTAGGGCACGTGGTCGACGAGTTCGGCGGCCTCGGTCACGGGCACGTCCGGCAGGTGACGGGCGAGCTCCCGCGCGCTCGCGACGGCGCGCGGCAGCGGCGAGTGCCACACGGCGTCGACCGGTACGCCGGCGAGCCGTTCGCCCAGCAGGGCCGCCTGCCGGCGTCCGATGTCGGTGAGCTCGCCGAGTGCGTCGGCCGCGCCGTGCCGGGCCAGGTAGAGGCGTCGAGTTGCCATGCGCAGCCGGGGGGGAGTCCGTGCGGACCCTTCCCCGTCTCCTCCCCATCGGTAGGTGTGGGTGGGGCGGCGGGACGCCGAGCCACGGGGCCGTGGAGGTCAGTCGCCCTCTGCCGTGACCGTGCCGGTGGTGCCGTCGATGGTGATGACCGTGCCGTCGCGGAGTGCGCTCGTCGCGTCCGGGAGGCCGAGGACGGCGGGAATGGCGCGCTCTCGAGCGACGATCGCGGCGTGGGAGAGCACGCCTCCGGTCTCGGTGACGACGCCGGCGGCGATGCGCAGCAGCGGCGTCCACGCGGGGTCGGTGAAGGGGCAGACGAGGATGTCGCCCGGGCGCACGCGCGCGAAGTCGACGGGACCACGGACGATCCTCGCGGTGCCGGTCACGGTTCCGTGGCTGCCCGGCGTACCGCTGAACCTGCCGCCCGGGACGTCCGAGGCGCCGGAAGGCGACGTCGGCGGCGGGGGTGCGGCGGTGACCGGCCGCGCTTGCAGAATCCACGTGCGGCCGTCGGCGATCGCCCATTCGATGTCCTGCGGTCCACCGAGGGCGGCGGCGGCCCGTCCGCCCAACTCGGCCAGCCGTACGGCGGTCGCGTCGTCGATCGCCGGCCGGGTCCGGGTGGCGGCGGGCACGTCGCGGATGACGAGCCGCGCGCCGCGCCGGTCGAGGCGTCTCTGCTTGTCCGCGACAGAGCGGGTGACCGACCCGTCCCCGGCGACGCGGTAGGCGTCCGGGGTGACCCTGCCCTCGACGATGCTGGGGCCGAGGCCCCAGGACGCCTCGATCCGGGTCGCGTCGTTGCGGTCCGCGGGTGTGAACATGACTCCGGACGCCTCGGCGTCCACGTGGCGCTGGACGATGACGGCCATCAGAAGATCGCCGGATGGCCGGTCGCGGCGCCCGGAGGCGGCACGGTAGGCGACGGCGCGCGAGGAGAACAGCGACGCCCAGCAGGCGCGCACGGCCGCGGCGACCTCGCCGGCTCCGCGCACGGCGAGGAAGCTCTCGTGCTGACCGGCGGCCGATGCCTGACCGGTGTCTTCCCCCGCTGCCGATGACCGCACCGCCACGGGCGGGTCGCCGAGCTCGCCGAGCGCGCGTCCCAGCGCGTCGGCGACGGCCGCGTGGATCGGCCGGGCCTCGATCGCCCGCCGCGCGTCGTCGGCGTCGCCCGTCTCGCCGGCGAGCCGCCCCAGGTCCAGGTCGCGGACGGCGGCGAGGTAGGCGGCGAACGGGACGACGAAGCCGTCGGGGACCGGCAGACCGGCGCGGTGCAACGCCCCGAGTGCGCCGGCCTTGCCCCCGCAGGTCTCGGCGACAGCCTCCGTGAGGGGTACGATCACCGCTCCGCCCTTCAACATAAAGTTGACAACAATTCGTTGATTGTGCAGTCTCGGACACATGGAACGCAAGGACGACATCGGTCGTGGCACGCACGCGGACCACGTCCGGGCCCAGCGCGAGCAGGACGCGCGTGACCGTCTTCTGCGCCTGGGCGCGGATGCGCTCGACGCCCGTCCGTGGCGGCCCGCGCCCGTCCCGCCGTCGGCGGTCGACCTTGCGCAGTTCGCCGTCTGGCGCAACGCCGATCTGGACCCGGACGACATCCTGAGCGCGCTCGCCCTCCTGCCCGCCGCACGAGCCGAGGTCGAAGGACTCGAATCGGCCCTGCTGTTCATCGCCCGGAGCGCGGGTCTGACCTGGGCGCAGATGGCACACGTGATGGGGTTCAACTCCCCGCAGGCGTGCCAGCAGCACTACACCCGCCTGACCGCACGACAGGACGCCGGCTCGTGACGTGCGACTCTCCGCCCGGCCTCCTGGTCCTGCACGCCGTGCGCGTCACCGGGTTCGCGGACACCCCGGCGATCGCCGGCCGGTACGGGCTCGACCCGGCCGAGACGAAAGAGCTGCTGCTCGACGCCGAGGCCCTCGGCTGGGTCGAGCACACCGCCTTCGCCGGCACCGGAGGCTGGTCGCTGACCGAATCGGGCCGGACCGAGAACGAGCGCCTGCTCGCGGCCGAGCTCGCACGCGTCGGCGCCGCCGACGAGGTCCGGGACGTCTACCGCGAGTTCCTCCCGCTGAACGCCCTCCTGCTGCGGGCCTGCACCGACTGGCAACTGCGACCGGCCGCCGGCGATCGGCTCGCCGTCAACGACCACTCCGATCCCGCCTGGGACGCCGGGGTCCTCCACGAGCTCACCTGTGTCGGCCGGGCGCTCACGCCACTGGCCGACCGGCTCGGTCGCGTCCTCACGCGGCTCCGCGGATACGACACACGATTCACCACGGCCCTGGCGCGCGCCCGGGCCGGCGAGGTCGCCTGGGTCGACCGCACCGACGTCGACTCCTGCCATCGTGTCTGGTTCGAGTTGCACGAAGACCTCATCGCCACGCTCGGCCTCGACCGGCACGCGCACCCCTGACCCGCATCCCCGGTTTCCGGAACATCAAGCTGCCCCGGCAGCCGGGCCGGAGGCGCCGACGATGAAAATTTCACCCCGGCGCCGACGACGGCCGTGGTTTCTGCCTGGTCACATCCGGAGGAGCGGACGGTCGGCTCGGGGGACAGGCGACGTCCTTGACACGATTCCTGACTTCCTATTTGCTCCGCACCACCACCACCTCCAGTCGACCGGCAGAGAGGAGCACATCGCCGCCCCCGTCATTGTTAGCGATAACAGTCTGCCGTCTCCACGGCGGACGCCATGCTGACGCCAACGGGCATCTGAACTCGCCCTGCTCTTCCGCAGCAGGAAAGGGGCGAGCACGCGCACGCCGACGATGGCCGGTCGCCGCGCGGCTCCGAATCGACTGACGGTGGGCTCACTCAGCGTTCGAATCCGCCCCGGGAGGCCGCTCGGCCGGCACGCGAATACCGGCCGCGGATGCTCCACGAGGTGAAGGAAACCGATGACTTCCCTACCGACGCATGTCGGTTTTCGAACGGCAAAGGGAGTTGTGTGAAGTTGAGACAGAGATCCATTTTTGCCTCTGTCGCGGCCGCCGCGCTTCTCGTCCTGGCTACGGGACGCATGGCACTCAGCGACAGTCTCGGCGCGACCACGCCGTCCTCGGCCGCCGCCGTCGCGGCGGCGACCGCCGGCTGCGGCAAGACCCCCACGCTGAGGAGCGGCTCGCAGACGATCACGACCAGCGGCAAGAGCCGCAGTTGGATCCTGCGGATCCCCGACAATTACGACAACAACCGCCCCTACCGGTTGATCTTCGCGTACCACTGGCTGAACGGCACCGCCCAGATCGTCGACTCGGGCGGCTCGGACGGATCCGTCTGGGCCTACTACGGGCTCAAGCAACTGTCCAACAACAGCACGATCTTCATCGCCCCCCAGGGCATCAACAACGGCTGGGGCAACTCCAACGGTGAAGACCTGACCTTCACCGACGACGTGCTGAGGCTTGTCGAGAACAACCTGTGCGTCGACACGACGCAGCGCTTCGCCATGGGGTGGAGCTACGGCGGCGCGATGAGCTTCGCGGTCGCCTGTGCCCGGCCGACGGTCTTCCGTGCGGTCGCGGTCTACTCCGGCGCGCAACTCAGCGGGTGCAACGGCGGCACTCAGCCGGTCGCGTACATGGGCATCCACGGCACCCATGACTCGGTGCTCAACATCTCCCAGGGACGGTCGCTGCGTGACAGGTTCGTCGCGAACAACGGCTGCACTCCCCAGAACCCCCGGGAGCCCGCGCAGGGCAGCCTGACGCACATCATCACCGCCTACTCGGGCTGCCGGGCCGGCTACCCCGTCGTGTGGGCGGCGTTCGACGGAGACCACACCCCCTCTCCGAACGACGGGTCCACCTCCACCAGCGGCGCCAGGACCTGGACGTCGGCAGAGGTGTGGAAGTTCTTCACCCAGTTCCAGTCCGGTTCGTCTCCCTCCCCCTCCCCCTCCCCGTCGTCATCGCCGTCGGCGTCGCCCTCGGCATCGCCCTCGGTGTCGCCGTCGGTGTCGCCTTCCCCGTCGCCGTCGCCCGGCGGATCGGGCGCCTGCCGCGTCAGCGCCACCGTCAACGCGTGGAACAACGGCCTGACCGAGCAGATCGCCATCACCAACACCGGGTCCTCCGCCGTCAACGGCTGGTCGCTGACCTTCACCCTCCCCGGCGGGCAGACCATCACCGGCGGATGGAACGCCACCTACTCGCCCACCAGCGGACAGGTCACGGCGAAGAACGTCAGCTACAACGGCTCGCTGGCGCCCGGAAGCACCACCGAGATCGGCTTCCAGGCCACCCACACCGGCAACACCGGCAAGCCCACCGGGTTCGCCCTGAACGGAAGCCCCTGCACCATCGCCTGACCGGCGAGAACCACCGGGGGTGGCGCCCTGCCGGACGTCACCCCCGGGCCTCCCGGCGCACCGGGTCCGCCCCCTCAAGCAGAGTCGGCTCGTGCGGAGCCTCCGCGCGTCATCCGACGGCGGCCAGAGCGTCGAGCATGCCCCGGCGGAACGCGCGCATGGACGGCACGGTCGCGTGATCGAAGTCGGCGCCGTGGTACATGCCGGGCTCGACGACCAGGTCGACCGGAACGCCGGCCGCCCTGAGCCGTTCGGCGTAGCGCAGGTTCTCCGAGTAGAACAGGTCGAGGTCGCCGACGCCGATCCACGCGGGGGGCAGGCCACGCAGATCCTCCCGGCGGCCCGCCGCCGCGTACGGGCGGGGTTCGGCGACGAGCGGCCCGCGGCCGAGGTAACAGGTCCAGGCGTACCTGTTGGAGCGCGGCGCCCAGCCGATCCTGCCGCGTCCCCGATGGTCGCGCACAAGGGCCGTACGGTCGTCCAGCATCGGGTAGAGGAGCAGTTGGAACGCCACCGGAAGCCCCTGATCGTGCGCCTTCTGCACGACCGAGGCCGCCAGTCCGCCGCCGGCGCTCGCCCCGCCCACGGCGACGCGCGCGCCGTCCACGCCGAGTGCGGGGGCGGCGTCGTGCAGCCAGCGCAGCGCGGCGAAGCAGTCGTCGAACCCGGCGGGGAACGGGTGCTCCGGAGCGAGCCGGTAGCGTGCGCTCACCACCAGGATCCCCAGGTCGCGGGCGATGCGGCTGCACAGTTCGTGGTCGCTCTCGGGGTGACCGAGGATGGTGCCGCCCCCGTGGATCCACAGCAGCGCTCCGCCGGGGCGCCGGCGGCCCGGCGACTCGTACGCGAAGGCGTCCAGCCCGCCGGGGACCTCGTGCCGGGTGACCGCCACCCCCGCGAGCGGTCGCGTGGTGCCGCGTGAGAGCCGCCGGGCGAGGGTCAGGCTCAGCCTGCCGATGATCGGGCGCGGCAGCCACAGCGCCGGTGTCCTCAGGGCCGGTTTCCTCAGGTCCGGCGCGACGGCCGAGAGCGTGTGGCGACGCCGTGCCGCCAAGGCCATCACCGCGGCCGCTCCCAGCACTCCCGCCGCCGTGCCGCGCGGCGTGCTCAACGCCGTGCCCCCGGCGACGCGGGAACGACCACAGAGGTGGCGGCTCCGTCCAGGGTGAGTTCGAGGACCGGGGCGATCGTCCCGCCGAAGGCGGCTCTCGCCTCGGCGGGCCCGGCCGTCCACGGGTCCGGTCCTCCGGTGGAGCGGTAGTTGAGGAAGCCCACGACCTTCAGGTCGGGCAGGACCAGCCAGGCGTACGCCTGGTCGGGCTCTTCCGCCGGGTTGCGCAGCACGAGCCCCGAGCCGTTGAGCGGCGTGTACGGCCCGGCGAGGCGGGGGGCGACGAAGCCGTAGAGCCCGGTGGGCGCGCTTCCCGGCGGGTGGAACGAGTGACGATGGGTGCAGAAGAAGAGGTAGTACGACGACCGGTGCACCACGATGTGCGGCCGTTCGATCTCGTGGTTGACGCCGTCGGCCACGAGGAGGGGCGGCCGCAGCGACCAGCCGCCCGGTTCCGCGGCGGCGAGGGCCACCGCACCCATGAAGGCGTGGTCCGCCCCGGCGGACGCCGCGACGGACGCGGCGACGAGCAGATACTCGCGTCCGTCCGCGGGGTCGCGGAACCAGCCGGGATCGCGGAAGGCCCTGATTCGCCCGGGTCCTCCCTCGACCTCGTCGGCCGGCAGGTACGTGACGCCGTCCGAGCGGAGGACCTCCCGGTGCTCGGCGGCCTGGTCGAGCAGGATCCGGCCGCCGTCGGTCACCAGCCGGGCGCGGGCCTCGACGACGGTCTGAGTGAACGTCGTTCGGGTCTCCCCTCGCCTGCCCGCGGCCGTGTAGAACACCGACACCGTGCCGTCCGGTCTGCGGACCGCCGATCCCGACCATTCGCGGCTGCCCGGCGAGGCTCCGTCGGCGAAGGCGTGGCCGAGGTCGGTCCAGCCGTCGGCGTCCAGGCCGAGCAGCCGGAGGCGGGCGCGGTCGTGACGCTCCTCGGGATGGCCGGCGGCGGGCGCGGACAGCGCCATCCACAACTCGCGGCCCCGCACCACGGACGTCGAGCCGTCCTCCTCCTGGATCGGCCACAGATCCCAGATGTCGTCGTGCGGCAGCACGCGCGGTGCCGGAAGGCCGATGACCGGCGCCGTCGTCGCCGCACCGCCGGCCGGTGCGGCGAGGTGCCGCCGCGTCCAGCGCGCGGGCTCGCCGTTCACGCGGTCCCCCCGTCACGTCGCCGTCCATCGGCGAGGGCCTCGTACGCGCCGGACCGGGTCTCCGGTCCGGGCGTGCCGCCTCGCCGCCCCCATGGAGCCATTCGAAGAACCTCCAAATCAGTCGCGCGGGGCGTTTCCCGGCGCGTCACAGAAAACGGTCGAATTAGGGCAGCGCCGCGCGTGCGAGTTCCACGGCTCCGGCCACTCCCGAGTGGTCGCCGAGGGAGGGGCCGACGACGTACTCGTCCATGGCCGCGGGCCCGGCGGGCACCGGCGCCCCCGGGTAGCCGGCGGCGAGGGTGAGCAGCCGCGCCCGTACGGCCGGAAGCAGCGCGGGGTGCTTGGCGACGCCCCCGCCCACCACGATCCGCTCGGGCGACAGCGCGTAGATCAGGTTCATGACCGCGAGGGCGACGTACTCGGCCTCGAGTTCCCAGGCCGAGGGGTCGTCCAGGTGCTCGGCGGGACGTCCCCATCGCCGGCGCATCGCCTCACCCGACGCGAGCCCTTCGAGGCAGTCGCCGTGAAAGGGACAACTCCCCGCGAAAGGGTCCCTGACCGGGTCGTGGGGGATGCGGATGTGGCCGAACTCAGGGTGCAGGAGTCCGTGCACGAGGCCGTCGTTCACCACCGCTCCCACGCCGACGCCGGTGCCCACGGTCATGTACGCGAACGTGCCGAGCCCGGCGCCCGCCCCCCGCCGCCACTCCCCCAGCGCCGCGGCGTTGACGTCCGTGTCCAGGCGGACGGGTACGCCCAGCGCGGCGCGCAGCGGGGAGACGACGTCGACGTTCGCCCAGCCCGGCTTGGGCGTGGCCAGGATGCGGCCGTACGTCGGCGAGCCCGGCCGTACGTCCACCGGGCCGAAGGTGCCGACGCCGAGCGCGGCGAGCGGCCGGTGTCCGCCGAAGAACCGCACTGCGGCGCCGATCGTCGTCTCCGGCGTGGTCGTGGGGATCACTTCGGTCGCGAGAAGCCCTCCCCCGGCGTCGGCGACCGCGCACACCCACTTCGTCCCGCCCGCTTCGATCCCCCCGTAGACCCGGGTGGCTCCGTCCACGCGCGTCACCCCTTCAGGGAGCCCTGGAGCAGAGCCGTGACGAAGCGGCGCTGGAAGATCAGGAAGATCACGAGCGTGGGGGCCAGGATCAGCAGCGACCCCGCGCAGAGCAGCGGCATGTCGGTTCCCCACTGGCCCTGGAAGGCGCCCAGGGCCCCGGACATCGTCCGTTTCAGCGGGTCGTCGACGAGGACGATCGCCAGGAGGAACTGGTTCCAGGTCCACAGGAACAGCAGGATGGCCAGGGACGACAGCGCCGGCATGGCCAGCGGGACGTGGATGCGCCAGAAGAGCTGCCACACGTTCGCGCCGTCCATCCGCGCGCTCTCCGACAGCTCGTCGGGCATGTTGACGAAGTGCGCCCGCATCCAGAAGACCGCGAACGGCATGTACAGCCCGATGAGCGGCAGGATGATGGCCCACCTGGTGTTCAGCAGTCCCATGTCGCGCACCTGGTAGTACAGCGGCGTGATGATGCCCTCGAACGGCAGCGTCAGCCCGAGCACGAACAGCAGGAACACCAGATTCCGTCCCGCCATCCGCAGGTGACCGATGGCGAAGCCGGCCAGCGTCCCGAGGAGCAGCGCGACGGGAACCACGCCGAGCACGATGAGCGTGCTCGACTTCACCAGCTCGATCATCCGCGCGGCCTCGAACGCCTTGACGAAGTTGCCCCACTGCGGATCGCGCGGCCACTCGAGGCCCGAGGGGTAGCTGCCGGACGGGTGCAGGGCGGTGACGAACAGGCTGACGAACGGCATGAGCGTGACCGCCATCAGCAGGACGAGCAGCAGCCTTCCGGTCCACGTCTCCCGGCGTCCGACGATCATGAGGACCTGTCCTTGGTGAGCCACTGGATGGGAAGGGCGACGAGGATGACGAGCACCATGAGCACGACGGCCAGTGCGGACGCCATGCCCACCTGCCGCTCGGAGAAGGCCAGGTAGTAGATCTCCAGCCCGGGGACCATCGTCGCGTTGCCCGGTCCGCCCTGCGTGGAGACGTAGACGATGTCGAAGCTGGCCAGCGCCGCGATCACGGTCACCGTGACGCAGACGCCGATCTCCTGCCGCAGGCAGGGCACGGTGATCGAGACGAACTCGCGCAGCGGCCCTGCTCCGTCCATCCGGGCGGCCTCGTACAGCGCCGGATCGATCTTGCTCAGGCCGGACAGGAGAAGGATCGTGCACAGGCCGAGCAGCACCCACGCCCCGATCACGCCGACCGCCGGCAGGGCCGTGGAGAAGTCGCCCAGCCAGGCGCGCGCCACGCTTTCGAGGCCGACGTACGCGAGCAGCTGGTTGACCAGGCCGGTCGACGACATCAGCCAGCTCCAGGCGATGCCGGCGGCGACGAGCGGGATGACCTGCGGCAGGAACAGGACCGTCCGCGCCACCAGCGCGAGCCGGCTCGCGGCGATCCGGCGGATCGTCGAGGCGATCGCGAGGCCCAGCACGACCGGGATCACGCTGAAGAAGACGATCAGCTTGATCGCGTTGAGGATGGAGGCGAACAGGTCGGGGTCGGTGAACACCCTGACGTAGTTGCCCAGGCCGGCCCAGGTGGACGGGCCGATGCCGTCCCAGCGGTACATCGAGTACTGGACGGTGAGCGCGATCGGGCGCAGCACGAAGACCGCGTAGACGCCGAGTGCCGGAGCCACGAAGAGCCAGCCGACCCAACTCGGGGTGCGGAGCCCCGCCGCGCGGGCGGGGCTCTGCTTCCTGGGCACGGGCTTCCTGGGCACGGGCTTCCTCGTCACGGCTGCCGGCCCGGGGCGGGTCGCGGGGGGATCGACCTCGCTGTCGGGAGTCGGCCGTGTCATCGGTGCTCAGCTCCCCTTGACCTGGCTCGTGTAGTCGCTCTGCACCGACTTCAGCAGCGCCTCGGGGGTCTGCTGACCGGCGACCAGTTTCTGCAACTGCGGCGTCCAGCTCTTGGCGTAGATCGCGCCGGTGGCGTTGGCGATGAAGTCCATCGAGCCGTTGTCCTCGGCGATCTTGGCTCCTGCCGCCAGGGTGCTCGCGGTGACCGTGCCCTCGCTGACCTCCGGCATGGGAGCGTCCGCCGGCCCCATCGGGTGCGACCCGCCGACCTGCACGCCGATCTCACGCGCCTTCGGGTCGGTCGCCACCCAGTTGAGGAAGTACGCCGCGCAGTCGGCGTTCTTCGCCCTGGAGCTGATCCCGTAGGTGAGGGGCGCCGACATCGCGGCCTGCTTGCCGCCCTGCTGCGCCGGCGGCATCAGGAAGAAGCCCACGTCGCCCGGCATCTGCTTGTCGAGGTTCCCCGACTCCCAGTCGCCGTTGAACATGAACAGGCCCTCGCCCTTGATGAAGCGGCTCATCATGGTCGCGTAGTCGACGGCGTTGACGTCCTTCCAGAAGTACCCGGCCTTGATCCACTTCTCCAGGTGCCGCGTCGCCTGCAGGTTGGAGGGGGTGTCGATCGTGGCGCCCGGCTTCTGGTAGATCCACTCGTTGATCGGCCCCGAGGGACCGTACGCGGCCATGAGGTCCTGCAGTGGGAAGGCGAGACCGCCGGTGGCTCCGCCGTTGAACTGGGCGATCGGGGTGATGCCCGCGCTCTTGGCCTTCGCGAGCGCGTCGTCCAGCTCGGCCAGGGTGGCGGGCGGGGACGACATGCCGATCTTGTCGGCGAGCTTCTTGTTGTAGAACACGCCGGTCATGCTGAAGTTCAGCCCCATGGCGTACAGCGACCCCTCCCCGCGGGTCTTGCCGCCGGGGGCCATGCGCATCTGCTCCAGCTGTGAGGCGGGCCAGGAATCCCAGCCGAACGCCTTCGCGTAGCCGTCGAGGTTCTTCAGCAGGTTGTTCTTCACCAGCTCCGACACCTGCGGGAGCCGCATCAGGTCCGGCGGGTCGTCGGCGAGGACGCGCGGCGCGTTCTGCGTGATCACCGCGAACTGGTCCTCGCGGATGTTCCACTTCACGTTCGGATGCTGCTTGGAGAACTCGGTGCTGAGCTCCTTCGGCAGGGGAAAGCCGGTCTCGATGTAGGCGTTGAGCGTGACCGGCGCCGTGCCGCAGGTCGGCGCGGCCGCCAGGGACGCGCCGGTGGCCTCCGGCCGGGGGGCGTCGCCGCCGGGCGCCCCGCAGCCCGCCGCCAGCGCCCCTCCCATCACGACCGCGAGCGCGGCCCCGTTCCAGCGAGTTCGACGCGACATCTGCGTCTCCTTGATTGCTCGGGGACCCGCCGGCACACACCGGACGCCCCAGGACTCAGGTTTGCTAAATCGGATTAGCAGTGCGATAGTCTCATCACACGTGCCGCGGGGTGTCAACCCCCACATCGCAGGAGGTCGACCGGTGAGCCCACGACGGGTCACGCTGGCGGACGTCGCCAAGACCGCCGGCGTCTCGCCGACCACCGCGTCGCTCGTGCTGTCCGGACGCGGCCGGGAGCTGCGCATCTCCCAGGACGTCGAGCAGCGTGTCCTCAAGGCCGCGGCCGAGCTGCAGTACCGGCCGAACATCGTATCCGTAGGCCTCCGAACTGGGACAACTCGGACTATCGGCTTTATTTCGGACACAGTCGCCACGTCGCGGCTCGCCGGCGACATGATCAAGGGAGCACTCGAAGCCGCGCGGGAGCGCGGCTTCATGTTGTTCATCGGTGAGACGGAGGGCGACGCCGAGCTGGAGCGCCTCCTGCTGCAGGCCATGCACGACCGTCAGGTGGACGGCATCATCCTGGCCGCGATGTACACGAGAACCATCAAGGTGCCGAAGGGCATGGCGGTCGCCCCCGCCGTCCTGCTCAACGCGCTCCCCAAACAGCCGTCACCGCTGCCGTCGGTCATCCCCGACGAGATCGAGGCCGGACGCGTCGCCGCGAGAACTCTGCTCGACGCCGGCCATCGCGAGGGCATCCACCTGATCGGCGCCGGCCCCGGCCGGCGCAACGTCCCTCCGGGTGGAAGCGTCGCGGCCGTCGAACGGCTCATCGGCATCCGCGAGGTGCTCGCCGAGGCGGGGGTCAAGCCGGCGGGCGGGCACGTCTGCCCCGACTGGCAACCCGAGTACGGCCTCAGCGTGACCCGGGAGCTGCTGAAGAAGGAGCGCCCGCGGGCGTTGATCTGCTTCAACGACCGGGTCGCCCTCGGCGCCTATCAGGCACTCGACGACTTCGGGCTCAAGGTGCCCGCCGACGTCTCCGTCGTGTCCTTCGACGACCACCCCATCGCCTCGTGGATGCGCCCCCAGCTGACGACGGTGGCCCTCCCCCACTACGAGCTCGGCCGCAAGGCCGTCGACGTGCTGTTCACGGAGATCGGCCGCGACCGCGAGGACGACGGCGGGGAGGGTGAGGTGCATCGCGTGCCGATGCCCATCCGCCTGCGGGAGTCGGTCACCTCGCCGGGCGCGTGACCGGCACAGCGGCCCCCTCCCATGCCGGTCGACGCGTCTTCGCACCGCTGCCGGGGCGGACCGCAGGCTAGCGGTCCGGGTCGTGGATGACGGCCCACTTGTCACCGCGTTTGAAGTAGAGCATCTCCGTGTCGGTGTAGAGGGTGGGGGATGCCTTGCGGTCGTCGCGAATCCACAGCCTGCCGGCCCGCGACGTGGCGAGGTCGAAGATCACTTCGGCCTTCCGTCCCTGCTCGTCGACCTGGGTCAGGGTGACGAAGCGGCCGGCCACGAGTGACCGGGGGCTGTCGCCCGGCAGGTCCAGAACCTGGCTGCCGTCGCGGCGGGTCGCCTGGGTGCCGGTCAGGCACCAAACCACATCGCACCGCGCCCGCGCCGGATCGTCGAGCCGCTCCCCTGTGCTCAGGTTGAGCAGATTCGTCATGGCCGCCGGACCGTCGGCGGGACGCCCCGCCCAGGGCCAGGAGAAAAGACGCAGCCCCTCCGTACCCGGGACGAACGACGGTTCGCCGCCCGCCACCGGAACCTGGTTGACGCCCCCCGACTTGGTCGACGACCAGAAGATCCTGCCGCCTCCGACCGCCAGGTCCACACCGTAGATGGTGTCCCCGTTCTTCTTGTCCACGTCCAACTCGGCCGGGAACGAGACCACCGTGCGCGGAGTGCCCCCGGTCACCGGAACCGTCATGATGTGGATGTCTCGGTCCACGTACTTGAACCAGGCGATCACGCCTTCGCCCACCGCCAGCGAGTCCACCGGCGCGATGGGATAGTCGATGACGGCCAGGCGTTGAAAGGTCTGCGATTCCAGCTTGTAAGCCCACAACTGAGGCGCAGGATCGTAGCCCTTCTTCGACACGTACCCGAGCATGGTGCGTGGATCGATGAACAGCTTCGGCGTGAAGTTCTTGCCGTTGGGGACCTGCCGGGGGACCTCCGCGATCACCGAAGGCAGCACCTGTTCCAGCGGCGGCGCGATCTCCTCCACGATCCGGTGTTCGTGAACGCGCGGTGCCGGCGTGGCCGTGATGGCGGGTGGCGGCGCGGGAGCCCGCCACGTCACGGCTGACGCCGCCCAGATCACCAGACAGGTGGCCGTCGCGGTCGCCACCACCAGCCCGCGGCGTCCGCGCCGAATCCGCCCCAGGGTCACCTGGCGCAGCAGATCCGGCGGAGTGGCCGGCATCCGCGCCTCCGCTTCGGCGAACGTACGGCGCAGCGCCTCCTCGACGTCGTTCATCGCAGCCTCCTCAGCGGGGTGACGGTGTCGCGCAGTTTGCCGAGAGCGCGGGATGCCTGACTCCGTACGGTCCCGGGGGAGATCCCGAGGATCTCGGCGATCTCGGCGTCCGACCGGTCCTCGTAGTAGCGCAGGACCAGTACGGCCCGCTGCCTCTTGGGCAGCTTGACCAGTTCGTCCCAGAGGTCCAGCGGTGGCGGCTCCGCCGCCGGTTGCGACTGTTCGGGCACCTCCCATGCCAGATGTTCGCGCCTGCGCCGCCTCCAGACGGAGATGTGCAGCCGGGTGATCGTGGTCTTCACGTAGCTCTCCGGGTTGTGCTTGTGCTGCACGCGCGGCCATGAGCCGCGCAGCCGTACCATCGCCTCCTGGACGAGGTCGGCGGCGTCGTGCGGGTTGCCGGTGAGCATGTAGGCGTAGCGGAACAGCGCATCGATCCGATCGGCGGCGAAGTCCGCGAAATCCGGCGCGTCATCCACGGGCGGGAGTCCTCTCGTCCATCCCGCCTGAGACGCTCGAGAACCCGGAAATGTTGCATCACGCGAAATCCACTGAGACGACGCTCAGCGGGAAGTTACGGCGAGACGGCCGTGCGGGCACCGGCTACGGCAGCGTGGAAACGGTCCCCGTGGTTTCACCGGAGGCGCCGCACGCGATGGCGTACTCGGTGAACCGGCCGCAGGTCTCGAATCCGAGGCGGCGGTAGACGGGCTCGCCGTCCGCGGACGCCTGCAGGACCGCGGTGCGGTAACCCTCGTCGTACGCGGTGTGCAGGGTGGCCAGGGTGATGGCGCCGCCGTAGCCGCGCCGGCGGTCCGTCGCGAGGGTCGCGATGTTGTAGATCCCGGCGACTCCACCGTGGAGGAGGACCTCGGCCGAGCAGACCGGGCGGCCGCTCACGTAGCCGACCAGATACCGGGCGGGGCAGCCGGGAGCAAGGGCCCACTCGGCGGCGTCGGCGAAGAACCGGCGCACCGTGGCGGCCGGCGGGTCCCAGTTCGCGGCCAGGACCAGCGCGTAGTCGGCGAGCTGCTCCGGAGTCGTCACCAGGCGGATGTCCAGGCCGTCGGCGTGCGGCTCCGGCAGTGCCGCATGCAGGTCCTTCCACATGCCCGTCTCGGTCTCGGCCGCCTCGAGGCCGGCGCCCTCCAGGAGCGAGGCCAGGTCCGCCGGTGTGGAGGCGGGGCCGACCCACCAGGAGAAGGGGCGACCGGTCGCGGCCAGTGCACGGACGGTCTCCTCCACGCGCGCGGGGGCGGTGTCCGCGGTGAACCGCGCCGCCGCGACGATGTTGAAAGTGTCGTCGTCGAGCCCGCTGTCGGCGATCAGGAGGTCGTCCGTCTCCATGACGGTCGAGCGCTCCAAGCGGCGGTGCAAGTGGCAGGCATGCTCGGCGAGGTTCTGCTCCATGGCGATCAGCAGGTCGAAATCGCCGGGAATCTGTTGTTTCGTCTCATTCATGTGAGTGATCACATCATGCCCGCTTGTGGCGCGCCCGCGATTTTCCCACGGCGACCGGCCCGGCGCCCCGTACGCCACGGCGCGCCCGGCAGGGGGCGATGATCAGCGTTGGGGGCCGCGGACGCCCTCGAGCACAAGCGAGACGTACCTGCGCCAGCCACCGGCGCCGGTCATGTTGGCCATGGCGCCCCGGGTGATGAGGACGAAGTCGTCGGCGCGGAAGTCCTCACGGAGGCGGCCCGCGTCGACGGCGCGCCGCACGATGCGTTCGGTGATCGCCGCGAAATCCGTCTTCTCCGCGACGATGTCGTTCCAGCTCGGCTCTTCCGGGCCGAGGAGCGCGAAGCGGAACGCGGCGTCGGACTCCGCGGACTCCAGGTAGCCGTAGAGCAGCGTCTCGAACGCCACCCAGGGGTCCTCGGCCTCCGCGGCGGCGCGGGCGAGGGCGGTCATCGCCTCGAACCGGCGGCCGATGATCGCCGCGAGTAGCGCTCGTTTGTCGGCGAAGTGCCGGTAGAGGGTGCCGACACCCAAGCCGGCACGCTCGGCGATCTCGTCCATCTGCACGGCGTCGCCTCGCCGGGCGAACAGCTCGCCGGCGGCGTCGAGGACGGCCTCACGGTTGCGCCGGGCGTCGGCGCGCAACCTGCTCGGGCAGCTCGATGCGATCTGCGGGCAGGGCGCGTTCTCCCTGACCTGTGCGGGTGACCTGCCGCTGGCGTCGGTCGCGACGCGGGACATCGCGGGCACCGCCGCCGGCCTGCTCACCGACCTGTCCTGGACCGGACAGGAGAGTCTCCCCGTGTTCGGCCCCGACCGGCTGACCCCCGACGGCATGGCGGAGGTGATCAGCCAGGAACTCGGCCGGGCGGTCACCTACCGTCGCACGAGCATGGACGACTACGCGTGGCTGCTCCGCTCCCGGGGCGCCGCCGACCAAGCGATCAAGGACGTGACCGAGGCGTTCGCCGCACAGGACCTCGGCATCTACGACGCGGACTGGGCGACCGCCGAGCCCACCTCGACAGACTTCCGCACCTGGTGCAGGGAAGTGCTCAAGCCCGCCGCGGCCGCCCGGGCATCCTGCCGGGAGTGAGGCTGACCGCGCTCGAAAGCCACATGAGGGTGCGATCGGGCCCGGGAAGGCGACGGACCGTTCGCCGTACTGAAGAAGTCGTCCGCCCCGGACAGGCACCAGCCGAAGGGTCCCCGGTGTCGCCAGGCTGGGCGCTCCAGGTCACCGAGACCGGTGGCCCCTCCTCTTACGACCGGCCGGCGCGGCCCGGCGGCCGGAGCCGTTCTGCGCGGGTTTCTGCGCCTGCCGCCGTGCCGGTTTCTCCGCGGGGGCGGCAGGGGCACGGCCCCGCGAGCTGTTCACTGTCCGGCCCCGGACGATGCCGATGAAGTCCTCCACCAGGTCGGTGGTCGCGTCCGTGGGCCAGGTCAGCGCGACCTGAGACTGCGGCGCGTCGAGCACCGGCCGGTAGGTGAGATCCCTGCGGTGGTGGAGGCGTGCCAGCGACTGCGGAACCAGGAGAATCCCGGTGCCGGCCGCCACCAGCTCGACCGCCTCCGCCGTTGTGGCCGGGCGGGTGAACGCGCTCCGCCCGGGCCGGGCGGTCCACTCGATGGTGTCGTCCAGGGTGTGGAACACCTCGTCGTCGTCAAGGTCGGCGACGGTCACCTCGTCAGCGGCGGCCACCGCGTGGTCCTTGGGCACCACGACCACGGTGGTCTCCACGTAGAGAGGGATCACGCTGAGCCCGTCCCGGTCGACCGGCAATCTGGCGAATCCGGCGTCGGCGCCGCCGTTCCGCAGGACTGCCACCACCTCGGCGGCGGGAACCGGGACCAGGGTGACCGGCACGTCGGGCATTCTCTCGGTCCAGATGTTGACCCATTTCGCGGGTGTCACGCCGGGCACGTACGCCAGCCGGAACACCCTGCCGGTCTCTCCAACAGTCACTTCCTCAGGCTACCGATGTCATGGGAACCCGTTCCGACTGACTACTCTTGACGTTTATGAGCTCGTCCAAGCCGAAGACCACCCAGACCATGAAGCCCGCGACCGCGGCCAAGAAGCTGGGTGTCCTCCTCTCGGCCACCCCCGCCGAGTTCCAGGCGGGTGTGGTCTCCAGGGACGAGCTGAACGAGTTGCAGTCGAAGCCACCCGCCTGGCTCGTCGACCTGCGCCGCAACGGCCCGCACCCCAAGCAGGTCATCGCCGCGAAGCTCAAGATCTCCATTTCCGGGCTGATCAGAGGTGGCATCACCGGACCGCTCACCACCGCCGAGATCGACGCCCTGAAGGCGGAGAACCCGCCGTGGCTGGAGCACGAGCGGTCCGTCCAGGCCGAGGTCCGCAAAGAGGCACTCCGTCTCAAGCAACGCCAGGCAGCGGAGACCCGGCGCGTCTCCGAGTGACAGCGGCACTGACCGTAACGTCCTCACCGGCCGCGGCAGCCGAGCCGGACAGGCATGATGACGGCGGCCCCGGACGTCCACGGCTGTTCCAGAATTGAGCGCGGCACGTATTGATGAACCGGCCTTGACGCCTTGCGGCGATAACGGGTTTCATTACGCGGAGAATGTCACGCCTGCCGTTTCCTCGGACTGGTCCCACGAACGATCGGTGGTGAACCGACCGGAGGTGTGGTCGAAGGCGAAGAGGTGAGCGGGTGCGGAGCAGGTCTCTCGTCTCTCGGGACGTATTGACGTTGAGTCTCGCTGCCGCGGTCTCCGGCACGGGCGGCTCGTGGCCGACTGGTATTGGACCGGCACCGATGCGACCACCGGCCAGGAGGTTTTCTCCGCGACCAAGTCCTACTCCGGCACTTTGATGGGCATCGCCGAAGCGGAGGGCCGGTCTTGCCCAGGACGCGGCCCCGGGGACGTCTGGGCGTACAACGATTCCGCCATACAAACGCTCGACGCAGTGCTCACGAAGGCAACCAGGCAGAGTCCCGCAGCATACGCGCACCCGCGGGTCCTGTCGTCGACCCGCTGAAGCCCAGCACGCGAAAACAGAGTTCCACCGCCCCGCATCGGCGACTGGCCGAGGACGCACCTCACGACATGTACTGGGCGATTGGCTTCGGCGGCCAGATCATCCAGGTCGATCGCGGCTCGGACACGGTCGTCGTCCGGCTCGGACGCAACGTTCCGGGAGCCCGATACGGACCCGCCGACACCGCCAAAGTCGTGACCATGGCCCTCGTCACGCCGTAGCGAGACCGGGTGCGGTCCGGGTGCCTGGGCGGAGCGAGCGGACATCACGAGCCCGGCCACGGTCAGTGCCAGCCAGTCAGCGCGTCGAAGGCCAGCTCGGCCAGGTGCAGCCCGGACCGCTCGGCCACCGCGGCCGGCACGACATCGGGGTCGGTCGAACTCAGGGTCGACCCCGTTGGCACCACGATGGCCGTCCGTACATCCCCGACGACAGCCCCCGGCCTGACCGCTCCTCACGCGCCTCCCGCTCGGCGGACCGGGGCCGGCGGGCCCCTGCGAGCGGAGGCCGCGAGCCGGTCGGCCAGCGCGGCGACAAGGCCGCGGAGTTCGTCCGGTCGCTCGATGACGAACGGCCGGTCGAGCGACGCGAGCACCGGGGGCAACCAGTCGAGCCGCTCCGCTCGCAATTCGACGCGGAGCCAGCCCTCGGTGTCGCGAGCTGTGCCGTCCGCCGATGTGGGTTCGTCCACAGTCGCGACACTGGCGGGAAGCCGGGCGCGGATCTGCTCGACCGTCCCCTGGATGAGCAGGACCACTTCATACCGGTACGGAGCCTTGGCGAGTGCCGACAGAACGCGCTGCGCCGGATCGAGCCCGGCGGGCGGCTCAAACGAACCGGGCAGGGTCCTCGCGTCCGTGATGCGATCCAGCCGGAAGGTCCGCTCCTCACCGATCTCGGGATCCGCGCCCGTGACGTACCACCGGTTCGAATGGGAGACGAGGCCGTATGGATGCAACGTCCGTTCGCTGCGCCGGCCGTCGGCGGCGGTGTACCTGATCGAGACCGGCCGGTGATGGCGCACCGCATCGGCGATGGAGAGCAGAACCGCGGTCTCCGGGGTGACGAAGTCGCCGGGTGGAGCCGTGAAGGCGAGGGATTCGATCACGGTGTCGAGCCTGCGGGCGAGCCGCGCGGGCAGGACCCGCCGGATCTTGGCCGCCGCCGTCTCACTCGCCGTGCCCGTCGTCGTCGTCAACCCCGACCGGCGACCGGCGACCAGACCGAGCAGCACGGCGAGCGCCTCGTCGTCGCTCAGCATGAGCGGAGGCAGGCGGTATCCGGGGGCGAGCCGGTACCCGCCGTAGCGGCCGCGCACCGACTCGACGGGCACGTCGAGGTCCACCAGGTGGTCCACGTACCGCCGTACGGTGCGCTCGTCGACGCCGAGCCGGTCGGCGAGCTCGGCCATCGTCCGAGTGCCGCCCGACTGCAGGAGCTCCAACAGCGTGAGCACGCGGTGAGTAGGTCGAGCCACGACAGACAAGTTAGTGGAGATACTGGGCGGTTTCTGTCCGGTATTCGTCCTAGCCTGCGGTCGGAGAACAGCCCACAAGCAGGGAGACCACAATGGACTTCGTATCGATCCGCATCATCACGGGCGACGTCGCACGCCTCGCCGGCTTCTACGAGCGGGCCACGGGAGTACCCGCCACCCGATACGGCGAGGACTTCGCCGAGCTCAGCACCACCTCCGGCACCCTGGCGATCGGCAGCACCCGGACCGTCTCGCTGACCGCGCCTGGTGCTGCCCGGCCGGCCGACAACCACTCGGTGATCATCGAGTTCCTCGTCGACGACGTGGACGGCGTGCATCGCAATCTGTCCGGCTTCGTCGAGGAGTTCGTCAACGAGCCCACCACGATGCCCTGGGGCAACCGCTCGCTCCTGTTGCGTGACCCCGACGGCAACCTCGTCAACTTCTTCACCCCCGTCACCCCGGCCGCCCGCGAGAAGTTCGCTCGCTGACGTCACCCGGCCGCCGGATGCCCGGATAGGCGTCGGGGCACTGACGGCAACGCGGAAGTCGTTGTTCTGCGCCGCACCGGCGATCGCCGTGACGCGCCGGCCTGCCGTACACCACTTCAGGCCTCACCACATGTCGGCGGCCGGTCCGTTCGACCCGGCGGGATACGCGCCGCGATCCGTTCGCGGGCGTGCGCGCAGTCCGCGAACCTGTGCGGGCAGGCGAGGGCGTGCTCGATCATGTCCTTGGCCGCGCGCGCCCGCGCGATGCGCTGTTCCAGTTCGACGACGTGGCGGCGCAACAGGTCCCGGTGGTCCATCGGATCGGCAGCGGACAGCACGGCGCTCAGCTCGCGCAATCCGAGGCCGGCCTCCTTCCCCATCAGGATCAGCGCCACTCGTGCCGGCGCGTCCTGTCCGTAACGGCGCTGACCACCGGCACGCCGAGCGGGCTCGATCAAGCCCATGCTCTCCCAGTGCCGCAGCACATGCGTGGCCAGGCCGAACCGGTCCGCCAACTCTCCGATGGTCAGTTCCTCGCTTGACTTCATGTGCACATTAACCGGCACCGTTGGCCGCATGCTCAAGCCAACGATCGCCGCTACCCGTTTCACCGACCCGTGGTTCACCGCGCGATGGTCCCTGCGCCGCGGCGAGCCACTCGGGCTACGGGTCGCCGAGTCGCCCCCACTCGCCGCGATCGTCGTCACCAGTCCGGCCGCCGACCACCGGGACCCGCGCGGGCTGCGCCCGTTCCCCCACGAGGGCTCCACACCCCTGTACGTCCCCCGCTGGACGAAGGCGCCGGGCTTCCGGCGCGCAGAGCAGGTGCGGAGGGGAGAGACGCGCGAGGTCGCCGGGGCGTCCGCACTCGGCGCAACGGTGCCGGTCCCGGTGCGCGACGCCCACGGACACCATCCGCTCCCGGTACTGTTCCGCACGACAGGCACAGCCTCGGACCCGATCGCCCTGGCTGAACCGGATCTGACGGTGGTGGGCCTGCCCACAGGCGAGCGCTGGGAGCCGGCACGATGAGTATGTTCCTGCACGGGACGGTCCAAGAGATCGAGCCGATCACCACACGCATGCGCCGCGTCCGGATCACCGGCCCCGATCTGCGCGACCTGACCTGGGTGCCAGGCATGCACACCCGCCTGCGGGTGGGCGACCCCCGCTCTCCCCGCTCGTGGCTGCGCGGACTCCTCCGCACCTACTCAATCTGGGACTACTCCCCTACGGGCCGCCTCGACCTGTGCATACTCGACCATCCGTCCGCCGGGCCCGGAGCGCAGTGGTCGCGAGGCACACGCGTCGGCGACCCGGCGGCTCTCACCCCGCCCGAAGGCAGGCTCGTCCTCCGCGAGGATGCGGGATACCACCTGTTCGTCGGCGACGAGACCGCGACCGTCGCCTTCGGGGCGATGCTGCGCGCATTGCCCTCGTCCGCGATCGTGCACGGCGCGATCTCGGTTGAGGATCCTGGGGACCGTCTCCCACTGGAACACGAGGGCCGCCTGACGTGGAGGTGCCGACCGACCGATCTCGCCGACGTGGTCCGCTCTCTGGAACTCCCCCGTACGCCCGGCGTCGCCTACCTCGCCGGAGAGGCCCGTAGTTGCCAAGCCGTGCGTGCTCACCTCGTCAAGGAGCGCGGCTGGTCCCGCAGAGCCGTCGTCGTGAAACCGTTCTGGACGCCCGGACGCCGCGGCATGGACTGACCCACCCCGCCCGCCCTTCGGATGTCGCGTACGTCTCCACCAGATCGCCCATACGCTGCAGATCCGCGATCAAAGAGATCAACCGAGGTCAAGCCTGTTCACACTCACCGGCTCGGCACGCAGCCGGTATGCCGGCGCGATCCATCGTTCGCCGCTCGGCCGTTGAAGGCCTTATCGGCTCGCGGAGTCCGGGTGCCGGGGGAAACCGGCCATCGGGGTCAGGCCGCGAGAGCGGTGCGGCGGCCGCGACGGGCCACCT
Source organism: Microbispora sp. ZYX-F-249 (assembly GCF_039649665.1). Classification (NCBI taxonomy): domain Bacteria; kingdom Bacillati; phylum Actinomycetota; class Actinomycetes; order Streptosporangiales; family Streptosporangiaceae; genus Microbispora; species Microbispora maris. Next base: position 241,353 of record NZ_JBDJAW010000004.1, read on the forward strand.
CGCGCTCCAGGTACCACTCCACGACCAGCAGCGGGATCGTCCAGCCGAGCCAGCCGGACAGGCCGGAGATCGTCCACGCCATCAGGTCGGGATCGCCGTGGAAGACGGTGTCCTGCAGCGGGGGCAGGGTGACGATCAGGATCCCGGTCCACACCCGGTTGGTGATGATGGAGTAGGTCAGCACGGTGCTGCGCAGCATCCAGCGCCGGTGGTCGGCGTACCGGCGGGCGCGTGCGGCGCGCCAGCCCGTCACGGTGAAGGCGAGCCACAGCAGGGCGAGGAGCACGTCGCTGACCGCGAGGAACAGCCCGAACGGGGTACGCGCCCCGATGACCAGACCGGTCAGCCCGGCCGGCAACACCCCGGCGAACACGTAGACCCGCCCGGCACGCCGGTGCCACACCGGGTGCCGTCGGCGGAACCACGGCCACACCTGGAAGAACGCGGTGACCATGGCGACCGAGGCGAACAGCACGTGCGCAACGAGCAGCGGGTAGTGCAGGCCGAACCCCTGTGGCTGCGGCACTCGGGACAGCGACGGGTTCCCGGTCAGGTACGGCGGCAGCGAGAACGCGAGGAACCCGGCCGTGACCAGGCCGAGCGGCATCGTCCAGCGGCGCCGCCACCACGGACGCCGGCGGGCCGATAACGGCGGAGGACTGTCGATCGTCGTGTGCATGACGGCTCCAAGAGACGGTCGGGAGATGCGTATGCCATACGCTCAATGCGTACCATATACGCAAAGCGTAGGCCATACGCAAACTGGTAAGCTCCCTGGAATGCCGGACGACATCGGGAACGAGCTGCCGCACGCGCTGAACGTGCTGTGGGGGCGGGCCAAGCCGAAGGGACGAGGACGCACGCCCGCGCTCAGCCTGGAGCGGATCGTGGCGGCGGCCATCGCCCTCGCCGACGAGGAGGGCCTGGCCGCGCTGTCCATGGCCCGGCTCGCCGAACGGCTCGGCTGCGCGCCCATGTCGCTGTACCGGCACGTGGCCGGCAAGGACGACCTGCAACTGTTCATGCTGGCCGCCGCGCCCGGCCCGCCGCCGGAGTTCGACACGGCGCCGGCCGACTGGCGCGGCTCACTCACCCGATGGGCGGTCGAACTGTTCGCTGTCTACCTGCGGCATCCGTGGATCGCCCAGCTGGCGAACTCCCCGCCGATGGACCCCGGCCAGCTCGCCTGGCTGGACGCCGCGCTGCGCTCCCTCGGCGGCACACCCCTGGACCCGCGGGCCCGGTTCTCCGTGGTCATGCTGGTGCTGCACTACGTGCGCGGCGCCGCCCAACTCCTGACGTCCATCCCCGCCGAACCGGAAAGGGCCGACGAGACGTACGCCGCTCTGCTCACCGAGCTCGCCGACCGCGACCGGTTCCCGGCGCTGGCCCATGCCGTCGAGGCCGGGGTGTTCGACCCCCACGCGGGGGCCGCTCCGGACGACGACTTCCACGCCGGCCTTGACCACCTGCTCGACGGGGTGGGAGTGGCGATCGAACGCGCCTCCCGGGCCTGAGCCGGGTCAGCGGGCCGGCGCCGCGCCAGGAGTCGCGGACCTTCAGCCCGGACGACCGAGGCGGCCGGACCTGCGTCCCAAGACGGTCCATGCCGAGCGCATCGTGAGCGTCCGGGCCGTGCGTCTCCCGATCTCCGGGCCCAGCCGGAGACGTACGCCGAAGCGGGGGACGACGGAGGCACCGCGAGTCCCCGCTGCTTTCTCATGTGGTCTGCTGATGAGCCGGTACTCGTGGGGAGCGCTCCTACCTGGCACGGAACTGCGCGCCCCGAAGTCCAGATGGAAGGCGAGTTCCGCGTCGCCCGCGCGACCGTCCGCAAGGTGACCGCCAAGCTCCGCGAGGACGGGCACCAGGCCGAAGGGTGACTTGCGTTGACGCCGGTGCCTCCGATGCCGCAGTAGCCGTTCGGCACCTTGAAGAGGTATTGCTGGTGGTAGCAGTTCTCTTCGGGCAATAATTCGCGGCTAGCGTGGCCTGGAGCGGAAGTCAGCCCAGAGGTCGACCGCCTGCTGCAAGTCGAGGGCGGCGACGTCCTCGCGAGACATACCGACGGTGTAGATCAAGCGATCTGCGAGCCAATCCGGCACTGGCTCCCTGGGAGGCGGGTGCTCGACGCGAATGTGATCGGCCAGCGCGCCCAGGCGTTCGATGACCCGACCAAGCTGCACCACCTCGGGACGCCCCGTGCCGGCGGCACGCACCCTGGCTGTGGCCTCGGCGTAGACCTCACCGTCGGCTCTTTCGCCCACAGCCCATACTTCGCAAATCTCGATCGATTTCTCGTCCGTGATTCGATACACGACCCGCCAGGTGTTACGCCCGACCACGAGCTTGCGAAAGCCGGTCAGCTCTCCGCCCAGCGGATAGCCCGCCTCGGGATTGTCAAGCAGGAGAAGGATCTTCTTGAGCACCTTGGGCGCGGCGTCCGGACCGATTCGCCGCAGGTCATCGACCGCCGGAGCCGTGAAGACGACGTCAGACACGGGCTATTCGTCGTCCGGCAGCGCGGCTAGCGACTCCCGTGTGTGCCCGAAAGCGGAGAGCACGTCATCGAGCGAGACACGCTCCCCGGTGTCGGTCACCGAGCGCGCGAGCACGAGCGCCAAGTCCCGGAGATCGGCGGCGGCCTCCTCCAACTCTTCCAGGCGACGGATGCTGACGACCGCCGCCACCGGCTGATGCCGACGGGTCACCACCAGATCGGTCCCGCGTTCAGCGTCGGCGACGAGACGCGCCACCCCACGCTGAGCCGCTTCTGTGACACTCAACTCGGCAGCTTCATGCAGCATGGTCATACGGACTACTGTACAGCAACCTGTACAGAAAAGGCAGAGATGCCCGCGTCGTTCGGCGACGGCGATCACGGACACTGGAGCGCCAGATGGGCGGCTTGCGTACACCCCGCAGGTGCACTGCTCAGGGTGGCTGCTTCTGCGAAGCTATGGCGTGAACGCGGCAATAGGATTCATCGTCTCTGGCGTGCCATTATCGCTTCTCATGGATGAGGACGGATTCTGGGAACTGATCGACCTTTGCGCCAGGGAGACCGGCAGCAGAAAGGAGCGCCTGGCCTGGCTGAAGACCCAGCTCTGCCAACTTTCCGCCGACGAGATCATCGATTACCACATGTGGTGGGAGCTGAATGCGAACCGCGGCTGCACATGTGACATGTACGCGCTGAGCTGTCACCTGTTACGACGCGAATCAACGGACGGCTTCGAGTATTTCGTCTACTGGCTCATGAGCTTGGGCCGAGAGGCGTACGACCAAGTCGCCGATTGCCCGGATCGCGTCATGGAACTGCCGCAGGTCATGGACCTTCTCGACCTGAAGCGACGCTGGTTTGCCGAACGTCGTCGCGGCTTGCCGTGGTCCGACGAGGAATACCCGGGTTTCGAACTCCTTGCCTACGTGGCGCTGGACGCCTATGAGCAGGTCACCGGCGCGGAGGTGGACGTTCTTTACACCGCCGTCAAAGCTCGAGGAGTCCGCAGTAGGTTTCCGCTCCTGGCGGCCGAATTCGGCGAGCAAGACTGGGATATCGCCGATGATGCGGAGATCGCCCGCAGGCTTCCCCGGCTGGCCCGCCACCTGACCAGCCGTGGCTGATCTCAGTCATTCCCCATTCCGGGAAGCGCAGGTGAGATCGACGCAGAGGCGGTGAGCGCTCCCCCTCTCCGCACTCACCGATACCGGAATACCCGACCGCACGCCGCTCGGGCTCAACCCGGTCGTTGCCCCTCGTCATCTTCCCAAGGGGCAACGACTCACGATCCTGCCGGGCGACTGATCAAGCGTCGCCGGCGGTCAGGCCGACGGGGCAGGAGACGCCGGTGCCTCCGATGCCGCAGTAGCCGTTCGGCACCTTGAAGAGGTATTGCTGGTGGTAGACCTTCGCTTCAGGCAATAAGTCGCGCTAGGACCTTGCGACACTTGCTCCTGCCCTCGGCGCTGGGACTGGCTGTGTCACATTCGTCAGCAGGTCAGCCGGCCTCAGGCATCGGTGTCCTTGGGATGACGGGGTGAGGCATAGACGATCCATACCGTGTGAGCGGTGTCATCGATCACGTAGCGCACGCGCCCGCCGCTGGTAACCTCGAACTCCCATTGCTCGAGGTCCTGTCCGTTGTGGCGATGAGTCGCAAGGTCGCCACGCAGGCGATGCTGACGCTCATGGTCGGTGCGTGAGCGTGGATCTGCGCGCAGCGTCTCCAAGCATCGGCGCGTGTTGGCCAGGGCATGACGGCATAGTTCCTCCCAGCCCTTCACCGCATCGCTCGTGCCGAACCGTACGTCCCATTCGTTGTCAGGAGGCGGGACTGTGACCCGGTCTCCGCGCTTCGGACTCATACCGAAACCTCAACCGGCCCGAAGTCTCCGCTCGTCGCCTCACGCGCCTGCGCATAGTGCGCGGGGTCGGCCTTGATCCGGGCGGTGGCCCGCCAGCCTGCGATGACTTCCTGTGTAGTGGCGTCGACATCCAGCTCGGCAGCGTCAGAGAGCGCCTCAACCAGTTCAAGAGTGAAGGACCGCACCTCGTCAGAGGAGAGGTGACGAACCCAGGGGAAGACATCAGGCATAGCGATGACCAGGGCGCGGGCGGTCGGATCATGCCTTAGGAGAGCGAGGAACAGACGGGAAGCAGTGGCCAGCGTCTGTTCGCGTCGTTCCTCACGGTCAGCCGCGGTCAGGTAGAAGTCCTCGGCATCCCGGTGAGTCACACGTACGCGACCGAGTCGTGCGGCGCGTTCGGCGACGGCCCGGGGGTTCCTCGACAAGTCCGAGAAGGTGACGGCGTCGGCATTGCTGATGCTCACGCCGCCAGTCTAATTCAGAACACATTCTGATAGCGCTTCAACCTCGCCCACCTGGCGCGCCGCGCCGTGGGACGGCTCCGCCCCACCCAGGCCCGCACTTTGAGACCGCCGATCGCGTCGAGCCTGACCCCGGCCCACACCGCACCGGCCCGGGCGGCGAAGGGCCAGGATCAGTCAGTTACCCGCAGGTCAGGCTTCGCCGGCGGTCAGGCCCACTGGGCAGGAGACGCCGGTGCCGCCGATGCCGCAGTAGCCGTTCGGCACCTTGAAGAGGTATTGCTGGTGGTAATCCTCCGCAAAGTAGAACTCACCGGCGGGGGCGATCTCGGTGGTGATCTCGCCGTATCCGGCCTTGGCGAGCACCTCCTGGTACGCGTCCCTGGAGGCCGCGGCCGCCTTGGCCTGCTCGGGGCCGTGGGTGTAGATGGCCGACCGATACTGGGTGCCGACGTCGTTGCCCTGCCGCATGCCCTGGGTCGGGTCGTGGGCCTCCCAGAACACCTTCAGGAGCTCCTCGTACGTCACCTCCGCCGGGTCGAAGACCACCCGGACGGCCTCGGTGTGCCCGGTCAGGCCGGTGCAGACCTCCTCGTACGTAGGGTTCGGCGTGTAGCCGCCCGCGTAGCCCACGGCGGTCGAGACGACCCCGGGGGTCTGCCAGAACTTGCGCTCGGCGCCCCAGAAGCAGCCCAGCCCGAACTCGGCGATCTCCGTGCCCTCGGGGTACGGCGGAGCCAGCGGCGCGCCGAGGACCTGGTGGCGGGTGGCCACCGGCATGACCTCGGCCCGGCCCGGCAGCGCGTCCGCGGGGTCCACCATCGTCGTCTTGTCTGTGCCGAACAGCCAGCCCATCACGTAGCCTTCCTTCCGCTCTGCCATCCCCAACCAGCCGCCGGGCGGCCTTGTTCCTCACGTAAGCGCTTCTAAACCTCAGTCATAGAGACCCTTATTTGTGCTGAATCCAGGTAAGCGGCGAAGATGGGGGTCATGCCTGATACGCGCCGTGGTGTCCTGTATGGCGTCGCCGCCTACACGATGTGGGGTCTGTTCCCTCTCTACTGGCCCCTGCTCAAGCCGTCCGGCGCCGTGGAGATCCTCGCCCACCGAATGGTCTGGTCTCTGGTCGTGGTGGTCGCGGTCCTCGCCGTACGCCGCCACTGGTCCTGGATCCGCACCATGACCCGCCGCCAATTCCTCCTCCTCGCCCTCGCGGCCGTCACGGTCTCGGTCAACTGGGGCGTCTACATCTACGCCGTCAACGCCGGCCATGTGGTGGAGAGCGCGCTGGGCTACTTCATCAACCCCCTGGTCAGCGTGCTGTTCGGCGTTCTGGTCTTCCGCGAGCGGCTGCGCAGGTGGCAGTGGATCGCGGTAGGGCTGGGCGCGCTCGCGGTCCTCATCCTGACGCTCGACTACGGGCGTCTCCCCTGGATCGCCCTCGTGCTCGCCTTCAGCTTCGGCACGTACGGCCTGATCAAGAAGGCCGCGGGGGTGGGCAGCGCGGAGAGCCTGACCATCGAGACGCTCGTGCTGCTGCTGCCGGCCCTGGGCTACCTGCTCTTCCTGCAGGCGGACGGCACGGGGACCTTCGCCAATCACGGCCTCGGCCACGCGCTGCTGCTGGTGACGGCCGGCCTCATCACCGCGGTGCCGCTGATGCTCTTCACGGCCGCCGCGCTGCGGGTTCCGCTCACCGTCATCGGCCTGCTCCAGTACATCGCCCCCGTGCTGCAGTTCCTGTGCGGGGTGCTGATCGCCCACGAGACGATGCCGGCCAGCCGGTGGGCCGGGTTCGTGGTCGTCTGGCTCGCACTGAGCGTCTTCACCTGGGACAGCATCCGCGCCGCCCGTACGTCCCGCCAGGAACGTACGGCGGCGGCGCTCGAGACCGTCTGATACGTCCCCCGGAGTACGGAGTCCGCCTCCGGCGGTGTGACGACGGCATGGGCCGCGACGGCGAGGATCGCCGCATGAGCAAGGAATTCCGTTTCGGGATCGTCGCCGGCCTGGCCCCCGACGCCGCCGCGTGGACGGCGACGGCCCGCCGTGCCGAGGACCTCGGCTACTCGACCCTGCTCGTCCCCGACACACTGGGGACGCTGCCGCCGCTGCTCGCGATGACCGCCGCGGCCACCGTCACGACGACGCTGCGCGTGGGCACGTTCGTGCTCGCCGCGCCCTACCGCAATCCCCCACAGCTCGCGCACGAGCTCGCCGGGCTCGACTTCCTGTCGGGCGGACGGCTGGAGGTCGGCGTGGGGGCCGGCCGGCCCGCCGCCGAGGAGGAGGCCCGGGCGCTCGGCATGCCGTACGGCACGGCGGGCGAGCGCGTGGCGCTGGTGCGGTCGGTGATCGGCGAGGTGCGGGCGGCCTTCGCCGGGAGCAGGACCACCGTGCAACGTCAGGGGCCGCCCATCATGGTCGCGGGGGCCGGTCCCCGCATGCTGGCGCTGGCCGCGGAGGAGGCGGACACCGTCGCGCTCGCCGTACCCCCCGCCACGTCGGAGGAGGGCCTGCGCGGGCCCGTCGGCGCGCTACGGGAGATGGCCGGGGCGAGGTTCGACGACATCGAGCTGAGCATGAACCTGCTCCAGGTGGGCGAGGAACCGCCCCCGTGGGTGCCCGGCGGGCTGACCGCCCCGTCGCCGGACGCCGCCGCCGTGCTGCGCGGCTCGCCCCGCGAGATGGCCGGCACGCTGCTGCGCCGCCGCGACGAGCTGGGCCTGTCCTACATCACCGTCAACGGCTTCTTCGCCGACGCCCTCGCCCCCGTCGTCGAACTCCTCGCGGGCCGCTGACGTCAGCGTGTGGCCGACAGGCGTGACCGGGTGCGGGCAGGCGCCCACTCGGGCAGCTCGGCGAGGATGTCGGCGAGCGTCACCCCGGCGAGGCTGCTCCGCCACGCGCGGTGCGCGTCGGTCATCTTCTCGGCGATGACGCAGATGCGCCGGCAGTCCTCGGGGGGCAGCGCCCCCCGTCCCTGCTGGCGGATCTCGCGGCACTCGTACGGCGAGGAGGCGCCGTCGACCGCCTCGACGATCTGCAGCAACGTGATGTCGGAAGCCGCCCGCGCGAGCCGGAAGCCACCGCGCGGGCCCGTCATCGCGGTCAGCACACCGGCCCGGACGAGCGCCTGTAGCTGCTTGGCCAGGTAGGGAGCGGGAACGTCGTAATAATCCGCCAGTTGCGCCGCCGACGCGGTGGCTCCCGGCTCGAGCTGCGCCAGCGTCGTGGCGCAGTGCAACACCCACTCTGTGCTCGCAGGCAGCTTCATGCCCGACAGTCTATCGAAGATATTGCGGATCTATTTTGTCCGAGATAGCATCCGAGGCGTCTAGCGAAGGAGAGACCATGAGAATCGCAGTCGCCGGCGCGACCGGGAACATCGGCAAGCTCACCGTCGCCGCCCTCGAACGGGACGGCCACGACGTCGTACGCGTCAGCCGCTCGCTCGGCGTGGACCTGCTGACGGGCGAGGGGCTCGACAAGGCCCTGGACGGTGTCGAGGCCGTCGTCGACGCGATCAGCTCGGAGGCGACCGACCGGGACGAGTCTGTGAGGTATTTCGGCACGACCACCACGAACCTGCTCGCCGCCGAGGAACGGGCGGGCGTCCGCCACCACGTGCTGCTCTCGATCATCGGCATCCACGGAGTGGAGGGCAACGCCCACTACGCCGGCAAGCGCGAGCAGGAGCGCCTGGTCTCCGCGGGTCGAGTGCCATGGACGATCGTGCCGGTCGCGCAGTTCCACGACTTCGCCGGGATGGTGGCGAGCTGGACCGAGCAGGACGGCGTCGCCACGATCGCGCCGCTGCTGGTGCAGCCGATCGCGCCCGCCGACGTGGCCGACGTCCTCGCGGAGATCGCGGTGGGCGATCCGCAGGGGCGCCACGCCGACGTGGCCGGTCCCGAGCCGCAGGACCTCGTCGACATGGCCCGGCGCACCCTCGCGGCACGCGGCCGGACGGTCAAGCTCGTGCCGACCTGGGCGGGACTCTTCGGGACGGAGATGGCCGGCGACGTGCTGCTGCCCGGGAAGGGCGCCCGCATCGCGCCGACCACCTTCGACGAGTGGCTCGCCACTCAGAAGTAGACGACCTCACGAGAGCGCCGCACGCCCCCGCGGCGTCCCGCCCGGGTGACGGTCGCCGACAACAGCCACCCCGTCACCGATGTCACCGCAGCGCCGCCTCGGCCCTGACGTACGCGGCCTCGGCGATTCGCGGCAGCAGTACGGCGGGGTCGACACGCGGCTTCGGCCACTGGTCGGGGACCCGGATCTCCAGCACATAACGCGGCGTCTGCACCATTTCGACCCACTGGGTGACCGTCTTCCCTTCCATGACTCGGAAGGCCCAGGACCGGGCGCCGAGAGGCGGCACGGGGAACGGCCGCACGCGTATGGGGTAGCCCTCCTCCCCGGGGGATGTCCGGCAGGAGCCCATCACGGCGGGATCGCCGAGGTTCGCCAGCATCGGGGCGGGCCCGGTGACGATGGTCTCGGAGAACTCCGCCGACCGTTTCCACGCCTCGTCGCTCATCGCGCTCAGCAGCGTCGCCGCGATCCGCACGCCGGGCCGGTTGAAGTCGCGCAGCACGACGCGCCACGCTCCCCCGGCCACTGCCCGGCAGGCGGGAGGCCCCTCGGACCCCCCGGCCACCTGACGGAGTGCGAGGAATCGCGAGGCGTCGTCCACGGCGGCGGGCAGAGCGACGACCGCGGCCGGGGTCATGACCGACTCGCCGGCCCCTTCGTAGTGGACGAGCAGCGCCTGCCGCAGCCGGGGGTCGCCGGGCCCGCCGGGGTTGGGAACCGCGGCCGGCCGCCCCCTCCCGAAGGCCCTCCCCTCGAAAACCTGCTGAACGGACGGCGTCGGAGCGGGGGTAGCGGGCACGGGCGAGGCCGGCCTGCGGGAAGAGGGCACGGGCGAAGCCGACCCCCGGGAAGCAGCGGCGAACAGATCCGCGAGCGACGGCGCCTCGCCCTTGCCTGCTCCGGGCGCGAGGGTCTGGTCCTTGTCGATGATGACGGCGCCGGCGGGCATCGGGCTCTCCGGCGCCGGGGTGGCGGGCGTGCCCGTGCGTGGCGTGCCGCCGCAGGCCGCCGCCAGGAGGCACAGGACCGCGAGCCGGCCGATCTTCACCCGGCCAATGATCCCCTACAAGCCGGTCAGCCGGTGCGCTCGACGACGTAGTCGCACAGCGCGATCAGGGCCGTGCGAGCGGGGATGTCGGGCAGGCCGGCGAGGGCGGCCTTGGCCCGGCCGATCCAGCGGGTGAGCTCGTCGCGGGCCTGGTCCATGGCCCGGTGGGCCCGCAGCAGCGTCAGCGCCTCCTCGACGTCCTCCTCGGCCACCGGCCCGGACAGCAGGGCGCGCAGCCGCTCGTCCGCGGGGTCGTCGGAGGTCAGGGCGTACAGCACGGGAAGCGTGCGGACGCCCTCACGCAGGTCGGTGCCGGGGGTCTTGCCCGAGTCGGCCGTGGGCGCGGCCACGTCGATCAGGTCGTCGCCGAGCTGCCAGGCCACGCCGATCGCCTCGCAGGCGTCGGTCAGGCGGTCGACCACCTCGGCGGGCGCGCCGGCGAGCATGGCGCCGAAGCGGCCCGAGGTGGCGATCAGGGAGCCGGTCTTGTCGGCCAGCACGCCGATGTAGTGGGCGATCGCGTCGGAGCCCTCGGCGGGCCCGATCGTCTCGCGGATCTGGCCGCGCACCAGGCGGGAGAACGTACGCGCCTGGATCCGGATGAGCTCGGCGCCGAGGTCGGCGAGGATCTCCGACGCCTGGGCGAACAGGTAGTCGCCGGTGAGGATGGCCACGGTGTTGTCCCACCGGGCGTTGGCGGACGGGGAGCCCCGGCGCACCGGAGCCTCGTCCATCACGTCGTCGTGGTAGAGCGTGGCCAGATGGGTCAGCTCGATGACGACGGCCCCGGGCACGATGCCCGGGGCGTCGGGGTTGCCGAACTGGGCGGCCAGCAGCACGAGCATCGCCCGGAACCGCTTGCCGCCCGCCTCGATGAGGTGCCTGGACGTCTGGGTGACGAAGGCGTCCTCGCTCTCGACCGACGAGCGCAGCAGCTTCTCCACCGCCGCGAGCCCGCCTGCGAGGTCGTCGGCCAGCCGCTCGTCTACGAGAGGAATGTCCACAACGGGCGGCGCGGCCATACGGAGATCTCCTATCGGACGAACAGGGACTGTGCTGCCGTGTGCGCGAGGTCCAGCACGGGCTGGGGATAAACCCCGAGAACTACCGTAGCCAATGCCGCGACACCGACGACCGCCGCGGTCCCCCGCGAGGGCAGCACGACGGACGGGCCGTCGGCGGCCGGGTCGCTGAAGAACATCAGCACGATCACACGGACGTAGAAGAACGCGGCGACGGCCGAGGCGACCACACCGATGATGACCAGCGGCGTGGCGCCGTTGGCGACGGCCGCCTGGAAGACCGCGTACTTCCCGAAGAACCCGCTGGTCAGCGGGATACCGGCGAAGGCCAGCAGGAAGAACGCGAAGACTCCGGCCAGCAGCGGCGAGCGCTTGCCGAGACCGGCCCAGCGGGACAGGTGCCACGCCTCGCCGCCCGCGTCGCGGACCATGGTGACGACCGCGAACGCGCCCACCGTGGTGAAGCCGTACGCCACCAGGTAGAACAGCAGGCCGGACAGGGCCGAGGTGTTCTCGGCCTGGGTGTGGCCGGTGGCGATCACGCCGATGAGCAGGAAGCCGCCGTGCGCGATGGACGAGTAGGCGAGCATCCGCTTGATGTCGGTCTGCGTGATCGCGAGGACCGCGCCGACCACCATCGTGAGAATCGCCACACCGTACAGCACCGGACGCCAGTCCCAGTCGAGACCGCCGAGACCGACCCAGAACACCCGCAGCAGCGCGCCGAAGGCGGCCACCAGGGTGCCGGAGGCCATCAGCGCGGTGATGGGCGTGGGCGAGCCCTGGTAGACGTCCGGCTTCCACGCCTGGAACGGCGCCGCGCCGATCTTGAACAGCAGACCGACGCCGAGCATGGCCGCGCCGATGTAGAGCAGCGTGTCCTGGCCGCCGACCGCGCCGAGCGCCTGGTTGATCTTCACGAGGTCGACCGACCCGGCGAAGCCGTAGAGCAGGGCCGTGCCGTACAGGAAGAAGGCCGAGGAGAACGCGCCCAGCAGGAAGTACTTGACCGCGGCCTCCTGCGACAGCAGGCGGCGGCGCCGGGCCAGGCCGCACAGCAGGTACAGCGGCAGCGACATGACCTCGAGGGCGACGAACGCCACGAGCAGGTCGTTGGCCGCCGGGAACAGCAGCATGCCGCCGACCGCGAACAGCAGCAGCGGGTAGACCTCGGTGTGCGCGGCCCGCTCGACCAGCGACTGCTCCTCCTCGGCCGAGCCCGGCACGGCCGCGGCGGAGCCGACGAAGTGCTCCTCGTCCTTGATGAGCAGCACGCTCACGAAGGCGAGGATGAGGATCGTGCCCCAGATGAACAGGGCCGGGCCGTCCACGGCCACCGCGCCCATCGCGGCGGGCTTGGTCGGCACGCCCTTGACCGCCTGCCAGACGGCCAGCGCGAACGCGCCGGCCAGCGACAGCAGCGTGAGCGGCAGGTGGATCGCCGAGCGCAGGTAGCGCGGGGCGAACGCCTCCACAAGCACGCCGACGATCGCCGCGCCGAAGACGACGAGCAGCGGCGCCAGCAGGGCGTACTCGATCGTGGGCGCCTCAATGGTGCCGTTCACTACTGGCCCTCCTGAGCAACGGGTACGGCCGGCTGCGGGTCCGTGACCGACACACTGGACAGCGTGTCCTTCACGGCGGGATTGATCACGTCGAGCAGCGGCTTCGGATAGAAGCCGAACACCAGCAGCAGCGCGACGAGCGGCGCCACCACCCACTTCTCCCGGGCGTTCAGGTCGGGCAGCGACTTGACCGACTCGGCCGTCGGGCCGTTCATCGTCCGCTGGTACATCCACAGGATGTAGATCGCGGCGAGGATGACGCCGACCGTCGCGATCACCGCCGGGACGACGTACCGCTGGTAGGTGCCGGTCAGCACCATGAACTCGCTGACGAACGTGCTGAGCCCGGGCAGCGAGAGGCTGGACAGACCGGCCACCAGGAACGTCCCGGCGAGGATCGGGGCGACCTTCTGCACGCCGCCGTAGTCGGCGATGAACTGCGAGCCCCTGCGGTAGATGAGGAAGCCCGCGATCAGGAACAGCGCACCGGTCGAGAAGCCGTGGTTGACCATGTAGAGCGTGGCGCCCGCGCCCGCGCTGGTGGTCATCGCGAACACGCCCATCGCGATGAAGCCGAAGTGCGACACCGAGGTGTAGGCGATGAGCCGCTTCATGTCGGTCTGCCCGATGGCCACGATCGCGCCGTACACGATGCCGATCACCGACAGCGTGATGACCAGCGGCGTGAAGAACTTCGCGGCGTCGGGGAACAGCTCGAGGCAGAAGCGCAGCATGCCGTACGTGCCGACCTTGTCCAGCACGCCGACCAGCAGGACGGCCGCACCGGCCGGGGCCTGGGCGGCGGCGTCCGGCAGCCAGGTGTGGAACGGCCACAGCGGCGCCTTGATCGCGAAGGCGATGAAGAAGCCGAGGAACAGCCACTTCTGCGTCGTCACGTCCTGGATGGTCCCGACCAGGTCGGAGAACATGAACGTGCCCTTGCCGGCGATCGAGTAGAGCGCGATCACCGCCACCAGCATCAGAAGCCCGCCGAACAGCGAGTACAGCAGGAACTTCACGGCCGCGTACGACCGCTGCGCCCCGCCGTACGACCCGATCATGAAGTACATCGGGATCAGCATGGCTTCGAAGAAGACGTAGAAGAGGAAGACGTCGGTCGCCGCGAAGACGCCGATCATCATGGCCTCGAGCACGAGCAGCAGCGAGAAGTACGTCCGGACCGAGCGCTTGCCGGCCTCGGCGTCATGCCAGGAGGCGAGCACCACGATCGGCACGAGGATCACCGACAGCAGGATCAGCACCAGGGCGATGCCGTCCACGGCGACGCCGTAGTGGACGCCGAACGCGGGAATCCAGTCGTACGTCTCGGCGAACTGGAACTTGTCGCCGTTCGGGCTGAACTGGACCGCCATGGCGACGGTCAGCGCCAGCACGATCAGCGACACCACGAGGGTGAACTGCTTGGCGAGCTTGTCGTTGCGGACAAGGGTCACGCCCAGCGCGCCGAGTACGGACACGCCCATCAGGGTTGAAAGCCAGGGCATCACAGGTTCCCTACGACGAGCCAGGCACCGGCCAGGACGGCGGCACCCAGGAATATCGACAGCGCGTACGAGCGGACGAACCCGGTCTGGACCCGGCGCAGGCGCCCGGACGTGCCGCCGATGCCCGCGGCGAGGCCGTTCACGAGGCCGTCGACGCCGCGGTTGTCGAAGAACACGGCCAGGCGGGTCAGCCACTGGCCGGGGCGCATGAACAGCGCCTCGTTCAGGGCGTCGCCGTACAGGTCACGACGGGCGAAGGTGGTGAGGAACGAGCCGCGCGGGGCGACCGCGGGCACCTCGGCCCTGCCGTACTTCATCCAGGCGAAGGCCGCGCCGATCGCGACGAGCGCGAGCGTGGCCAGGCCGGGGACGCTGAACGGGTGGAACGAGGGCATCTCCTCCGGCGCGCCGACGGCCGGCGCGAGGAAGGTCATGAACCGGTTGCCCATGATGAGGAACCAGCCCAGGACGACCGCGCCGATCGACAGGACGATCAGCGGGACCGTCATGACGGCGGGCGACTCGTGCGGGTGGGCCGTGGGCTCCCAGCGCTTGGTGCCGAAGAACGTCATGAACACCAGGCGCGACATGTAGAAGCCGGTGATGCCCGCGCCGAGCACGGCCAGCCAGCCGAGGACGGCGTTGTGCTCCATGACGGTCTCGATGATGCCGTCCTTGGTGAAGTAACCGGACAGCAGCGGGAACCCGATGATCGCCAGGTAGCCGATGAGGAACGTCCAGAACGTGAGCGGCATGACCTTGCGCAGCGCGCCGTACTTCCGCATGTCCACTTCGTCGTTCATGGCGTGCATGACCGAGCCCGCGCCGAGGAACATGTCGGCCTTGAAGAAGCCGTGCGTGATCAGGTGCGCGATCGCGAAGGCGTAGCCCGCCGGGCCGATGCCCGCGGCGAGCACCATGTAGCCGATCTGCGACATCGTCGAACCGGCCAGCGCCTTCTTGATGTCGTCCTTGGCGGTACCGATGATCGCACCGGCGAGCAGCGTCGCGACGCCGACGATCGTCACCACGAGCTGCGCGGTCTCGGTGCCGATGAAGATCGGGCCGGACCGGACGATCAGGTAGACGCCGGCGGTGACCATGGTCGCCGCGTGGATGAGGGCCGAGACCGGGGTCGGGCCCTCCATCGCGTCGAGGAGCCAGGACTGCAGCGGGAGCTGGGCCGACTTGCCGCAGGCGCCGACCAGAAGCAGCAGGCCGATCGCCGTGAGCGTGCCGGAGGACGCCTTGTCGGCGTTCGCCAGGACGCCGTCGAAGGCCAGCGTGTGGAACGTCGCGAAGATCGTGAAGATGCCGATCAGCAGGCCGAAGTCGCCGACGCGGTTGACGATGAACGCCTTCTTGGCCGCGGTCGCCGCCGACGGCTTGTGCTGCCAGAACCCGATCAGCAGGTACGACGCGAGGCCGACGCCCTCCCAGCCGACGAACAGGGCCACGTAGTTGTCGGCCAGCACCAGCAGGAGCATCGCCGCGACGAACAGGTTGAGGTAGGCGAAGAACCGCCGCCTGTTCGGGTCGTGCGCCATGTAGCCGATCGAGTAGATGTGGATCAGTGAGCCCACGAACGTGATCAGCAGGCAGAACGAGATCGACAGCGGGTCGACCAGCAGGCCCACCTTCGCCAGGCCCGGGATGAAGTCGTACAGCTCGATCCCGCGGCGGCGCTCGCCCGGGGCGAAGCCGAGGAGCTGTACGAACGACAGCGCCGCCACCACGAAGGACGCGACGGCCATGAGCACGCCCAGCAGATGGCCGAACTTGTCGGTCCTCCGGCCGCCCAGCAGGAGGACCGCGGCTCCCACCAGGGGCAGAGCGATCATGAGCCAGGCGGCTCCGATCGCTCCGCCGGAGTGCTGGATGATCTCAGCGGGTTCCACGGCCACCTCTTAGTACTTCAGCAGGCTGACGTCGTCGACCGACGCGGACCTGCGGGTTCGGAAGATCGTCACGATGATGGCCAGGCCGATGACCACCTCGGCGGCGGCCACGATCATCACGAAGAACGCGATGAGCTGGCCGTCGAGGTTGCCGTTCTGCCGGGCGAAGGTGACGAACGCCAGGTTGCAGGCGTTGAGCATGAGCTCGACGCACATGAACACCACGATGGCGTTGCGCCGTACGAGCACGCCGACGCCGCCGATGGCGAACAGCAGCGCGGAGAGCACCAGGTAGTGCGTGGTCACTTGCCGTCCTCCTCGCTCCGGGAGTCAGCGCGGGAGCTGACGACCCGGCCGGCCACGACGCCCTCTTCCACCGGGCCCTCTTCGGCCATGGGCTCGGTGTCGGGACCGCCGTCCCTGGCCTCGTCCGCGACCGTCGGGGTGCTGTGCCCGTTGGCCCGCTGCGCGGCCTCCTCCTGCTCCAGCACGCGGGCGACCTCCGGGGGCAGGATGCCCTGGGACTCCTCGTACCGCGCGATGTACCGGTTGACCGACAGCGGCGAGACGGACCCGTCGGGCAGCAGCGCCGGCATGTCGATGGCGTTGTGCCGGGCGTAGGTGCCGGGGCCGGGCAGCGGCGCCGGGTTCTTGCCCGTCTTGCCGAAGGCGACGAAGCGCTGCCGGGACAGGTCCTTCTGGGTCGGCTTGGGCTCGCTGCGCTCCCGGTGCGCGAGCACCATCGCGCCGAGCGCGGCCGTGATCAGCAGCGCCGAGGTCACCTCGAAGGCGAACACGTGGCGCGTGAAGATCAGCTCGGCCAGGGAAGGCACGTTGCCCGCCTGCGTGGGCGCGGCCAGGCCCTTGGGGGCGCCGACGACCGCGTTGCCGATCCCGAGGGCGAGCAGGGCGGCGAAGCCGAGCCCGCCCACGATGGCCCAGAAGCGCTGACCCCTGATCGTCTCCACGAGGGAGTCGGACGAGTCCACACCCACGAGCATGAGCACGAACAGGAACAGCATCATGACCGCGCCGGTGTAGACGATGATCTGCACCGCCGCCAGGAACGGAGCGTCCTGGACCGCGTACAGCACCGCCAGCGAGAGCATGACGACGCCGAGCATGAGGGCCGAGTAGACGGCCCTGCGGCTGAAGACGAGTCCGAGCGCGGCGATCACCGAGACGACCGCGAGCACCCAGAACGTGATGGACTCACCCATTGCTTCGACCCAACCGGTAGTAGTCCTCCTCGGTCTCGCCGAGGCGCATCGGGTGGGGCGGCTGCTCCATGCCCGGTCCCAGCGGCGCGAGGAGCATCTCCTTGGTGTAGATCAGCGACTCGCGGCTGGAGTCGGCGAGCTCGTACTCGTTGGTCATCGTGAGCGCCCGGGTGGGACACGCCTCGATGCACAGCCCGCAGAGGATGCAGCGCAAATAGTTGATCTGGTAGACGCGGCCGTAGCGCTCACCCGGCGAGAAACGCTCCTCGTCGGTGTTGTCGCCGCCCTCGACGTAGATGGCGTCGGCCGGGCAGGCCCAGGCGCACAGCTCGCAGCCGACGCACTTCTCCAGCCCGTCGGGCCACCGGTTCAGCTGGTGCCTCCCGTGGAAGCGCGGCGCGGTGGGCCGCTTCTCCTCCGGGTAGTTGACGGTCACCGGCTTCTTGAACATGTGGTGGAAGGTGACGCCGAATCCCTTGATCGGGTTCAGCCAATCAGTTGCTCCCACTGGTCACCTCCTTGGCGGCGTCGGGATTGAGACGCGCGGCGGGCACGACTCCGTGGTAGTGCGGGGCGTCGAGCGGCGGCACGGGGAACCCGCCCGCGACCGGCTCCTCCCGCAGCTGCTCGAACTCCTCCTCGATCTGGGCGGCCTTCGCTTCCTTGCGGCGCTGGTTGACCGTGTCGAACCGGAGCCAGATCGCGAGGGCGCCGATGATGACGACCGCGCCGATGGTCATGATGACCGCCCGGTTGCTGTCCGGCAGGCGCAGCGCCTTGAACGTGGCGGCCATCAGGATCCAGGCCAGGTTGACCGGGATGAGCACCTTCCAGCCGAAGGCCATGAGCTGGTCGTACCGGACCCGCGGCAGCGAGGCGCGGACCCAGACGAAGAAGCCGAACGCGATGACCAGCTTGATGAAGAACCACAGCATCGGCCACCAGCCGGAGTTCGCGCCGTCCCACATGGAGATCGGCCACGGGGCCCGCCAGCCGCCGAAGAACAGCGTGATCGCCATCGCCGAGACGGTGAAGACGTTCACGTACTCCGCGAGCATGAACATCGCGAACTTCAGCGACGAGGAGTACTCGGTGTGGAAGCCGCCGACCAGCTCGCCCTCGCCCTCGGGGAGGTCGAAGGGCACGCGGTTCGTCTCGCCCAGCATCGTGATCGCGTAGATCAGGAAGGACGGGATCAGCGAGACCACGTACCAGGACGGCATCGGGATCGACAGCGAGCCGATGTCCCAGGTGCCGCCGCCCGCCTGCTTCGCCACGATCTCCGAGGTGGACAGCGTGCCCGCCTGGAGGAACACCGCGACGAACGACAGGCCCATCGCGATCTCGTACGACACGACCTGGGCGGCCGAGCGCAGGCCGCCCAGCACGGCGTACGGCGAGCGGGAGCCCCACCCGGCGAGCACCACGCCGTAGACGCCGATCGAGGCCGTGGCCAGGACCAGCAGCACCGCGACCGGCAGGTCGGTGAGCTGCAGCGGCGTCTTGTGGCCGAACATCCATACCATCGGCCCGAACGGCACGACGGAGAAGGCCAGGAAGGCGGGGACGGCGATGATGACAGGGGCCAGGAAGTAGATCACCTTGTCCACGGTGCGTGGCATGATGTCTTCCTTCAGGCCCATCTTCAGGCCGTCGGCCACCGTCTGCAGCAGGCCGAACTTACCTGCGCGGTTGGGGCCGTAGCGGTGCTGCATGCGCGAGATGAGCTTGCGCTCGGTCCACACGCCCATCAGCACGCCCAGCATCAGGAACACGAAGATCGCGACGGCCTTGATGATCGTGATCCACAGGGGATCGTGGCCGAAGTCGCTCAGCGTGGGTCCGGGGTTGTTCACGAGACGCTCCCGATCTTTACGACGTCTCCGGCGACCGCGCGCAGGTCGCGCGTGACCGACAGGCCGGCGGAGTTGGACGGCACCCACACGACACGGTCGGGCAGGTCCGCGACGCGCACCGGCACGACCACGTCGTCACCGATGGTGATCTTGCCGCCGTCGACCGCGCCGATCTCGGCGGCCGTCGCCTCCGACAGCAGCGCCGCCGCCGAGCGGGCGGTCCCCGCCAGGTACGGCTCGCCGTCCTGCAGCCGGCCGTCGTCGAGCAGCAGGTGCCAGGTCGCCAGCACGGCCTCGCCCGCCCGGGGCTCTCGGACCGGACGGCCGGTGACCGCCGGCGCGGCCGGGCGGGTGCCCTTCCAGGAGCCGAGCGTGGCCATCTCCCGCCGGGCGGCGGCGGGGTCGGGCAGGCCGAGGTGGACGTCCATCTGGTCGGCGATCGACGCGATGGCGCGCAGGTCGCTCATCAGACCGGGGACGGCCGTGGCCACGCCGAACGAGCGGCCCCTGCCCTCCCAGTCGACGAACGTGCCGGACTTCTCGGCCACCGCGGCGACCGGCAGGACCACGTCGGCCCGGTCGGTGACCGCGCTGGCGCGGATCTCCAGGCTGACGATGAACGGCGTGTTCTCCAGCGCCGCCAGGGCCCGGGCCGGGTCGGGCAGGTCGTAGGGGTCCACACCCGCCACGACCAGCGCGTCGACCTCGTCGTTGAGCGCGGCCTCGATGATGCCCGCCGTGTCGCGGCCGGGCGCGTCGGGCAGCGAGCCGACGCCCCACACCCTGGCGACCTCCGCGCGGGCGGTCTCGTCGGAGGCCGGGCGGCCGATCGGCAGCAGGCCCGGCAGGGCGCCCGCCTCCAGCGCGCCGCGCTCACCGGCCCGCCGCGGCACCCAGGCGAGCCGGGCGCCGGTGGCCTGCGTGAGCCGTACAAGCGCGGACAGGGCGCCGGGGGCGGTGGCCAGCCGCTCGCCGGCGAGGACGATCGAGCCGGCGGGCAGCACGTCGCCGCCGACGAGGTCGCCGAGCGCCTCGGCCTCGGCGCCGGGCGCGGTGCGGATCAGCGTGCCCTGCATCTTGGCCAGGCCCGGCGTGGCGAACGGCGCGAGCGAGTAGACCTTCAGGCCCCGCTTGCGCGCCGCCTTGCGCAGGCGCAGGAAGACGATCGGCGACTCCTCCTCGGGCTCGAACCCGGCGAGGAGCACGGCCGGGGCCGTCTCCAGGTCGGCGTAGGAGACCTCGATGCCCTTGCCGGCGACGGCGTGGGCGAGGAAGCGCGCCTCCTCCTCGGAGTGCGGGCGGGCCCGGAAGTCGATGTCGTTGGTGCCGAGGGCGATCCGGGCGAACTTGCTGTAGGCGTAGGCGTCCTCGACCGTGAGCCGCCCGCCGACCAGCACGCCGGCCTTCCCGCGGGCCCGCAGCAGGCCCTCGGCCGCGACGGCCAGCGCGTCCGGCCAGGAGGTCGGGACGAGCTTGCCGCTCTCGTCACGGACCAGCGGCGACCGCAGGCGGTCGGGCGCGGTGGCGTAGGTGAAGGCCCAGCGGCCCTTGTCGCAGTTCCACTCCTCGTTGACCTGCGGGTCGTCCCCGGCCAGGCGGCGGGTGACCTTGCCCCGGCGGTGGTCGGTGCGCAGCGAGCAGCCCGACGCGCAGTGCTCGCACGCGCTCGGCGTGGAGACCAGGTCGAACGGGCGGGAGCGGAACCGGTAGGCCGCGCCGGTCAGCGCGCCCACCGGGCAGATCTGGATGGTGTTGCCCGAGAAGTAGGACTGGAACGGCTCGCCGTCGGCGACGCCCACCTGCTCCTTGGCCCCGCGCTCGAAGAAGTCGATGAGCGGGTCACCGGCGATCTGCTCGGAGAACCGGATGCAGCGGGCGCACTGGATGCACCGCTCGCGGTCGAGCAGCACCTCGCTCGACAGCGGGACGGGCTTCTCGAACGTCCGCTTCTGCTCGGTGAACCGGCTCTCGCCCTGGCCGTTCGACATGGCCTGGTTCTGCAGGGGGCACTCGCCGCCCTTGTCGCAGACCGGGCAGTCGAGCGGGTGGTTCAGCAGCAGCATCTCCATCACGCCGCGCTGGGCCTTCTCGGCCACCGGTGAGGTGAGCTGCGTCTTGACCACCATGCCCTCGGCGACCTCGATCGCGCAGGACGGCTGCGGCTTGGGGAAGCCGCGGCCGTTGCCCGCGTCGGGGATGTCGACCAGGCACTGGCGGCAGTTGGCCGCCGGCGAGAGCAGCGGGTGGTCGCAGAACCGGGGGATCTGGATCCCCAGCAGTTCCGCTGCCCGGATGATCAGCGTGCCCTTGGGGACGCTGATCTGGAAGCCGTCGATGGTCAGGGTGACCATGTCCACGACCGGCTGCTCCGGCTGCGTCGTCTGAACTGTCACTTGGACCCCCACACCGTGGAAGCGGCGGGATCGAACGGGCAGCCGCCGATCTCGAAGTGCTTGAGGTATTCGTCGCGGAAGTGCTTCACCGACGAGTGGATCGGGCTCGTCGCACCGTCGCCGAGGGCGCAGAACGAACGGCCGAGGATGTTGTCGGCGATGTCGGTGATGGTGGCCAGGTCGTCCTCGGTGCCCTGGCCCTTCTCCAGCCGCTTGAGCACCTGCTTGAGCCAGAAGGTGCCCTCACGGCAGGGCGTGCACTTGCCGCAGGACTCGTGCGCGTAGAACTCGGTCCACCGCATCACCGCGCGGACCACGCAGGTCGTCTCGTCGAAGATCTGCAGGGCGCGGGTGCCCAGCATGGAGCCCTTGGCCCCGACCGACTCGAAGTCGAGCGGCACGTCGAGGTGCTCGGCCGTGAAGATCGGCGTCGAGGAGCCTCCCGGCGTCCAGAACTTCAGCTCGTGGCCCTCGCGGATGCCGCCCGCCATGTCGAGCAGCTCGCGTAGCGTGATGCCCAGCGGGGCCTCGTACTGGCCCGGCCGGGTCACGTGGCCCGACAGCGAGAAGATGCCGAAGCCCTTGGACTTCTCGGTGCCCATCCCGGCGAACCAGTCGGCGCCGTTGGCGATGATGCTCGGCACGCTCGCGATCGACTCGACGTTGTTGACCACCGTCGGGGAGGCGTACAGGCCGGCGACCGCCGGGAACGGCGGCTTGAGCCGGGGCTGGCCGCGGTAGCCCTCCAGCGAGTCGAGCAGCGCGGTCTCCTCGCCGCAGATGTACGCCCCGGCGCCGCTGTGCACGACGAGTTCGAGGTCGTAGCCCGAGCCGAAGATGTCCGTCCCGAGGTAGCCCTTCTCGTACGCCTCGCGGACCGCGGCCTGCACCCGGCGGATGACGTGGACCACCTCGCCGCGGATGTAGATGAACGCGTGGTTGGCCCGGATCGCGTAGGACGCGATGATCACGCCTTCGACCAGCGCGTGCGGGTTGGCCATCATGAGCGGGATGTCCTTGCAGGTCCCCGGCTCCGACTCGTCGGCGTTGACGACGAGGTAGTGGGCCTTGCCGTCACCCTGCGGGATGAAGCCCCACTTCATGCCGGTGGGGAAGCCCGCGCCGCCGCGGCCGCGCAGGCCCGAGTCCTTCACCGCCTGGATGACGGCGTCGGGGTCCATGCCCAGGGCCTTCTTGGCGGCCGCGTACTCGCCGTACCCGTCGATGGTGAACGAGTCGTCCTGGTCCCAGTTTCTAGTGAGAACCGGCGTAAGCTGTGTCATTTGGTCGCTCACCGCTCCTCGTTCGCTACGCGGGCCGCTCGTACCTCGCGGACCGCTCCGCTCACTGCGACGGGTTCGTTCCGCGTCACTTCTCGCTCCCCTCGGCCTTGGGGGCCTCCCAGCCGTTGGCCTTGGCGACCTTCAGGCCCTCCAGCGACGGGCCGGCGGCCGACGGGCCCTCGGCGGCCTGGCCGTCGGGGAAGCCGGCGAGGACCCGGGACGCCTCCTTGAACGTGCACAGACGGCGCGGGCCGCGCGTGGGCGCGACCTCCTTGCCGGCACGCAGGTCGTCGACGAGCTGCTTGGCCGACTCCGGGGTCTGGTTGTCGAAGAACTCCCAGTTGACCATCATGACCGGCGCGAAGTCGCAGGCGGCGTTGCACTCCAGCCGCTCAAGCGTGATCTTGCCGTCCTCGGTGGTCTCGTCGTGGCCGACGCCCACGTGCTCGCTGAGCTCGTCCCAGATCTGGTCGCCGCCCATCACCGCGCACAGCGTGTTGATGCAGACGCCGACGTTGTACTCGCCGGCCGGCTTGCGCTTGTACATGGTGTAGAAGGTCGCCACGCCGACGACCTCGGCCTTGGACAGGCCCAGCATCTCGGCGCAGAACTCCTGCCCGGCGTCGGAGATGTAGCCGTCCTCCGACTGCACCAGGTGCAGCAGCGGCAGCAGCGCCGAACGCGGCCGGGGGTAGCGGCCGATGATTTCCTTGGCGTCCGTCTCCAGACGCTCGCGGACCTCCGGGGAGTACCCCGTGCTCATGGTCGCGCTCCCCTTCTCATTCGCTACGCGGGTGGCCTCGTCCCTCGGCCTGCCGCTCCGCTCACTCGTCGGCTCGCCGCTCAACGGTCCACACCTCCCATGACCGGGTCGATCGAGGCGACCGCGGAGATGACGTCGGCGACCATGCCGCCCTCACACGTCGCGGGCACCGCCTGCAGGTTCGTGAACGACGGGTCGCGGAAGTGGACCCGGTAGGGCCGGGTGCCGCCGTCGCTGACCACGTGCGCGCCCAGCTCGCCGCGCGGCGACTCGACCGAGGCGTACGCCTGCCCGGCCGGCACCCGGAAGCCCTCGGTCACCAGCTTGAAGTGGTGGATCAGGGCCTCCATCGAGCTGCCCATGATGTGGGCGATGTGGTCGGGCGAGTTGCCGAGGCCGTCGGGGCCGAGCGCGAGCTGCGACGGCCAGCCGATCTTCTTGTCCTCGATCATCACCGGGCCGCCCTTGAGCGGGCCGGAGAGCCGGTCGAGCGCCTGCTCAATGATCTTGAGGGACTCGTCCATCTCGGCCATGCGCACGAGGTAACGGCCGTACACGTCGCAGGTGTTCTGCGTCGCCACCTCGAACTCGTACGTCTCGTAGCCGCAGTAGGGCTGGGACTTGCGCAGGTCCCACGGCAGCCCGGCGGCGCGCAGCATGGGCCCGGTGACCCCGAGCGCCATGCACCCGGTCAGGTCGAGGTAGGCCACGTCCTTCGTACGCCGGGTGTAGACCGGGTTGGCGTCGAGGAGCTTGCGCATCTCCTTGATCCGCCCCGGCATGATCTTGAGGAACTCGCCGATCTTGTCGACGGCGCCGGCCGGCAGGTCGACGCTGACGCCGCCCGGCCGGACGTACGCCATGTTCATCCGCAGGCCGGTGATGTACTCCATCAGGTCGAGCACCATCTCGCGCTCGCGGAAGCCGAACAGCATCGGCGTCGTCGCGCCCAGCTCCATGCCGAACGTCGCGATCGCGACGAGGTGGGAGGAGATCCGGGTGAGCTCCATCGTCAGGACCCGGAGGGCCTGCGCCCGGTCCGGGATCCTGTCGGTGATCCCGAGAAGCTTCTCCACCCCCATGCAGTAGGCGGTCTCGTTGAAGATCGGCGCGAGATAGTCCATGCGGGTGACGAACGTGACCCCCTGGGTCCACGTCCGGTACTCCATGTTCTTCTCGATGCCGGTGTGCAGGTAGCCGATCACTGTGCGGGCCTCGGTCACGGTCTCGCCGTCGAGGGTCAGCACGAGCCGGAGCACGCCGTGCGTCGACGGGTGCTGCGGGCCCATGTTGACGACGAGGCGCTCCTCGGCCGACTCGCTGACGGTCTTGACCAGTTCGTCCCAGTCCTGACCCGCGACGTCGTAGATCCGGCCCTGGGTCTCAGTGGCGGTCTCGGTGGTGCTCACGACGCTCTCCTCGCTGCCCTCGTCCACTCGTGCAGGTCGACGCTCACGAGTACGACCTCCTCCGGTCCGGCGCGGGGACCTCGGCGCCGCGGTATTCCACCGGAATGCCGCCGAGCGGGTAGTCCTTGCGCTGCGGGTGCCCCTCCCAGTCGTCCGGCATCTCGATCCGGGTCAGCGCCGGGTGGCCGTCGAAGACGATTCCGAAGAAGTCGTACGTCTCGCGCTCGTGCCAGTCGTGCGTGGGGTAGACCTGAACCGTGGAGGGGATGTGCGGGTCGGCGTCGGGGCAGGAGACCTCCACCCGGACGCGCCGGTTGTGCGTGATGGAGCACAGGTGGTAGACGGCGCGCAGCTCCGCACCGGTCTCCTCGGGGTAGTGGACCCCCGAGACGCCGAGCGACAGCTCGAACCGCAGCGCCGGGTCGTCACGCAGGTGCTTCATCACCTCGGGCAGCCGCTCGCGCCGCACGTGGAAGGTGATCTCGCCGCGGTCGACGACCACGCGCTCGATCGCGTCGGCGAACGCCGGCTCCAGCGCGTCGGCCACCTCGTCGAAGTACGACCCGTACGGCCGGCTGCTGGACAGCTTCGGCGGACGGCGGACGACCAGGCGGTTGTAGCCGGAGGTGTCGCCGCTGTCCTTGACGCCGAACATGCCCCTGCGGGCGACGGGCTCCTCGGGCAGCCCGGGCAGGTTCTCGGTGGTCACTTCCCGGCTCCCTGATCGATCAGCGGCAGCGTGCGCAGCGCCTGGAGCTCGAGCTCCTCGATCTGCTTCTCGCGGTGCGCGCCGAACTTCATGTTCTGGATCTTGTCGTGCAGCTTCACGATGGCGTCGATCAGCATCTCCGGGCGCGGCGGGCAGCCGGGCAGGTAGATGTCGACCGGCACCACGTGGTCCACGCCCTGGACGATGGCGTAGTTGTTGAACATGCCGCCGCTGGACGCGCAGACGCCCATCGCGATGACCCACTTGGGCTCGGCCATCTGGTCGTAGATCTGGCGGAGGACGGGCGCCATCTTCTGCGACAGCCGGCCGGCCACGATCATGAGGTCGGCCTGCCGCGGGGAGGCGGAGGCACGCTCCATGCCGAAGCGGGCCAGGTCGTGCTTCGGGCCGCCGGTGGCCATCAGCTCGATGGCGCAGCACGCGAGACCGAAGGTCGCCGGCCAGACGGAGTTCTTCCGGGCCCAGCCCGCCACCTGCTCGACGGTGGTGAGGATGAACCCGCTCGGGAGTTTCTCTTCAAGACCCATGGCTAATCCCAATCGAGGCCGCGACGCCGCCACACGTAGGCGTACGCCACGAGAACGGTGACGATGAACAGCACCATCTCGACCAGCCCGAACACGCCGAGTTTGTCGAAGGCCACCGCCCACGGATAGAGGAAGATGATCTCGATGTCGAACACGATGAACAACATCGCGGTGATCATGTACTTCAGCGGGAATCGGCCGCCGCCGACCGGCTGCGGAGTGGGCTCGATGCCGCACTCGTAGGCGTCCAGCTTCGCGCGGTTCCAGCGCTTGGGCCCGGTGAATGGCGCGATGCTCACGGAGAACACGGCGAATCCCGCCGCGAGGACCGCGAGCACCACGATCGGCACATACAGCTCCATGGCTACATGTCCTCGCTTACTCGGTGAATTTGGGCGATCACGAGAATGCCGAAGGGCGCCGCCGGCCGGGCGGCCACCTGCGGGGCCGGGGGCGACATGCGCATCGTCTCGGTCATGCGGGCTTCAGTCATGCTGGCTTCGGCGATCATGATGGCGGAGCCACCTTGGACAGGGCGTTGATTATGCGGTCGGAGACGTCGCCCCGCCGGTCTGTGAGATTAGCGAGCAGCTTGAAGGCGAATCTCATCAGGGTGGGATGGGGCATCCCGTGCCGGGTGGCGAAACTCATCACACCCGGCCTTCCGATCGCCTCCACGAACAGGCGGCCGAGGGTGAAGTATCCGCCATGGGCGTCTTTGAGCATACGAGGATACGCGAGTAACACGCGCTCACGCTGGGCGGGCGTCGGCCGGGACAGCGCCTGGACGATCACTTCGGCCGCGGTCCTGCCGGTCTCCATGGCGTACGCGATGCCCTCGCCGTTGAACGGGTTGATCGACCCGCCCGCGTCGCCGACGAGAACCAGCCCGCGGGCGTAGTGCGGCTGCCGGTTGAAGCCCATCGGCAGCGCGGCGCCCCTGATCGGGCCCGTCATGTTCTCCTCGGTGAAGCCCCACTCCTCCGGCGTGTTCCTCATCCACCGCCGCAGCAGGTCGCGGTAGTCGATGTTCTTGAACGCGTCGCTGGTGTTCAGCAGGCCGAGGCCGACGTTGGAGGTGCCGTCGCCGACGGGGAAGATCCAGCCGTAACCGGGCAGCAGCCGGTCGCCGTCCCAGAGCTCGAGCCACGTCTCCAGGTAGTCGTCGTCGTGGCGGGGGCTCTTGTAATAGGTGCGCACCGCCACGCCCATCGGGCGGTCCTCACGCTTGTGCAGGCCCAGGGCGATCGACAGCCGGGTCGAGTTGCCGTCGGCCGCCACCACGAGCCGCGAGCGGTAGGACACCTCCTCGCCGTCCGCCTTGGCCGTCACGCCCACGACGTGACCGCTGCGCTCGTCGAGCAGGGGGCCTGTAACGTTCACGCCCTCGCGCAGCCGGACGCCCGCGCGCTCGGCGTGCCTCGCGAGGATCTGGTCGAAGTCGGCGCGGGTGCGCACGAGGCCGAAGTCGGGGTAGCTCGACAGCTCGGGCCAGTCGAGTTCGAGGCGCATGCCGCCGCCGTAGACGCGCAGCCCTTTGTTCCTGATCCAGCCGGGCGCGTCGATGTCGACGCCCATGGCGACGAGTTCCTTCACCGCCCGCGGGGTCAGTCCGTCACCGCAGACCTTCTCTCTGGGGAAGCGCGTCTTCTCCAGGAGCAGCACGTCGAGACCGGCGCGGGCGAGATGGAAGGCCGTCGTGGCACCCGCGGGGCCCGCGCCGACGACGATGACGTCGGCGTCGACCTCTCTCCGCGTCACGCGGGTTCGCTCACTCACGGGGGACCTGTCCGTTCCAGGGAAGGAAGGCCTCGAAATTGGTTTAGACCTTCGTGCCTTTGTGAACAACTTCACAAACTGTCGCGCCGCAGTCTAACCCCTATCCGGGGCGAAGTGTCAGAGGGGTACGGCCAAGCACGTCTCATCACGCTTTGACCGCCCGATGCAGGGCCACGATGCCGAGCGTGAGGTTGCGCCAGGCGACCTTCCGCCAGCCCGCCCGCTGGATGATCCGCGCCAGCGCCTCCTGGTCGGGCCAGGCCCGGATCGACTCGGCGAGGTACTCGTAGGAATCGGGGTTCGAGCTGACCATCCGGGCCACCGGCGGCAGCAGCTTCATCAGGTACTGCGAGTAGACGAGGTCGAACGACTTCGGCGTGGGCCGGGAGAACTCGCAGATCACCAGCCGGCCGCCCGGGCGGGTCACCCGCAGCATCTCGCGCAGCGCCTGTTCGGTGTCGGCCACGTTGCGCAGGCCGAAGGAGATCGTCACGGCGTCGAACGTCTCGTCGCGGAACGGCAGGCGCAGCGCGTCGCCCGCGACGAACGTCACCCCGCGCACGCCCCCGCCGTACAGACCCGAACCGCCGCGCCGCTCGACCCCGGTGCGGAGCATGCCGAGCGAGAAGTCGCACGCGATGGCCCGCGCCCCGAGCTCGGTGAACGCGTCGGTCGAGGTGCCGGTGCCCGCGGCGAGGTCGAGGACCAGCTCGCCGGGGCCCGCGTCGATCGCCGCCGCGGTGGCCTTCCGCCACAGGCGGTCCTGGCCCAGTGAGAGGACGTCGTTGACCAGGTCGTAGCGCCGGGCCGTGCGATCGAACATCGCGGCGACCTCGTGCGGCTGCTTGTCCAGCGATGCGCGCGTCATGCAGGCAAGCCTAGGACGCGACGGGCGTGCCCCCTCACCACCGCCACCGGATGAGCGGAACGTAGTTCTCCGATTACGCTGAGTCTGCTAGAAATTGGGGAATGCGCGTCACCACCGCACTGCTCCCGGTCGCATCGCTCGTCACATGCGCCGCCTTTCTCCCAGCCGTCACGGCGTCCGCCGGCATCCCGCAGCCCCGTGTGGTGTCGGAGAATCCGGTGAACATCACGCCGCACGTGCTGGACGGCATCGTGACCGCGTTCGCGCTGGTCGGCCGCACCGTCGTGGTGGGGGGCGAGTTCAGCGCGGTCCGCGAGGCCCGGGGCGGGGAGGACCTGCCGCGGGCCAACGTCTTCGCCTTCGACCTCTACACCGGGCGCGTCCTGCGCGACTTCGCGCCGGACCTCGACGGGCCGGTGGCCGCGCTGGCGGCCGGCCCCGGCGACACGGTCTACGTGGGCGGCGCCTTCGGCGTGCCCTCCCGGGCCCTGGTCCGCCTCCGCCTGTCCGACGGCGCCGTCGACGACGACTTCTCCGCCCCCGTCTACGGCGGCGACGTCACCAGCCTGGTACGGCTGGGCGGCGCGCTCTACGTGGGCGGCGACTTCAGCAGGATCGGCCGGAGCCCGCGCACCGCGCTGGCCCGGGTGGACGCCGGGACCGGTGTGGTCGACCCCCGGTTCACCGTCACGCCCGGCGACGAGCGCCGCGGCGATCCCCGGATCTACGCGATGGCCGCCGTACGCGACCGCTTAGTGGTGGACGGCTCGTTCACCACGCTCGACGGTCTGCGCCGCCCGCAGCTCGGCGTGATCGACCTGACCACCGGGCGGGTGGCCGACTGGCGGACCGAGGCGTACGCCCCGGCGTGCAAGCCCGACTTCCCGTCGTACGTGCGGGGGCTCGACCTGTCTCCGGACGGGCGCTACTTCGTGGTCGTCACGACCGGCGGGGCGGCGCGCGGCACCTCGAAGCTGTGCGACTCCGCTGCCAGGTTCGAGACGTACGCGAAGGGTGAGGCGATCCGCCCGACCTGGGTGAACCTGACCGGAGGCGACTCCCTGTACGCGGTCGCGGTCACGGGGTCCGCCGTCTACGTGGGCGGACACCAGCGCTGGCTGGACAACCCGAAGGGCGCCGACACGGCGGGCCCGGGGGCGGTCCACCGGCCCGGGATCGGGGCGATCGACCCGGTCAGGGGCAGGGCGCTGCGCTGGAACCCGACGAGGGAAAGGGGTATCGGGGTAAAGGCGTTCCTGACCGTAAAGACAGGTCTTTTGGTGGGAAGCGACACGACGGAGCTCGGGCATGAGTACCATGCCCGCGTCGGCATGTTCCCGGCGACCTAGTTCTTCCCCGCCTCCCGCCGTTTCCCGGCGATGCGCTCGCTCACCGCGTCGCGCTGTTTGGACAGCAGCACGTAGCTGGCCAGACCGCTGACCAGGACGGCGACCAGGAGAAGCGGGAACGACCGCAGGCCGACGAGATACAGGACGCCGAGAGCGACGGCGAACAGCCCGAGGCGCGAAAGGGTGTAAACGACAACCGGATGCACAGCGTCGAGGTTACGTCACCCTCCCGGCCCGCCAGTCTCTCTTCGCATCTGCTGCGGGCACTGCTAGTGTTCACAACAAGGCGCTTTTGTAAAGAAACACCCATGAGCGCCCCAAAGAGGCTCTATCATATAACAATCGGGCACTGAGCCGGTAACAACCCGTGATCTTCTCCGAAAACCACGGATAAATCAGGCTTCGCTCGGCACACTGGTTACCTGTCCGCCCGCTGCAGGACGCGGGACGCGAGGGGGAGAGATTGTGGAGAGTAGCAGCGAGCGACTGCTGACTCCTGGAGAGGTTGCCGCTCTCTTCAGGGTCGACCCGAAGACCGTGACCCGTTGGGCCGCGGCCGGGCGCATCAGCAGCATCCGTACCCCCGGGGGGCACAGGCGATTCCGTGAATCGGAAGTGCACGCCCTCCTTCGCGGTGAGGACGTCCTCACGGCCGAAAGGCCGAACGGCGACTCCCCGCGAGTCTGACGCAGTACCAGCACCAGGTGATCCTGCGCGCTACCCGGACGCCGCAGGGTCACCGGAGTCAGCCCCACGTCGAGTCTGCGTCCCCGGCTTGTCCTGCTCCCTTGCCGGGTACGTCAGTCCTGCTCCGCCTTGAAGGCCAGGAACGCCTGCTCGAGCGCGTCGTCGCCCTCACGCCAGCGGCGCCGGCGCTCGGCGTCCTCCTCCTCGGTGATCGACTCGGCCAGCCAGCGTTCGTAGCCGGGCTCGCCCGGCGCGACCTCCACGTACGCGTTGCCGATGAGGCGCCCGTCATCGGTGGTCAGTGACCGGGGCACGCGCAGCGTCCCGTCGCCGAGCCGGATCACGTACATCCGAATCACCTAGATTCCGTAACGCCGGTTGAAGAAGAGCATGACGTTGAGGGCCGTCCGCGTGTCGCCGCCCAGCATGTCGACCAGGGCCGGACGCTGCCGGGACGCGATCGCCGCGAACGCGTCGGCGAAGAACTCCTTGCGCCCCAGGCCGCCGGGCTGCCGGTGGAACGACGACGCGAACAGCGGCAGGCACTCCTCGTAGAGCGCCGCGAACTCCGGGGAGTCCGACACCCACTCTCCCGGACCCGCGTCCACGTCGTCCAGCGCATGCCCGACTTCGTGCATCATCACGTCGGGCGTCGGCGACGGCCGGTCCCCCACCACGATCTTGCGGTCGCCGTACGCGCCGGCGCAGATGTCCCAGGTGGCCCGGCCCGACGGCAGCGGCGCGCCGCGCAGGTAGCCCATGTCGTCCAGGTCGGGCACCCCGCCGCGCCCGACGTAGATGCCTTCGAGCCCGATGGCGAGCTTGGTCTTGAGCTGCTCGGGGAGCCTCGCCAGGCTGTCCACGGCCCGTACGGCGTCGGCGGACGGAGGTCCCTCGGCGGCGTCCCACTCGCGGTACAGGATGCGCTCCAGCGGCCCGCAGTGCCGTCTGCCGTCACGCAGGTCGGGTGCGTCGGGCGGGTGGGGCGCGGCCCGCGTCGGCAGGTCGTCGAGCTCGAAGTCCTGCCAGGTGTACTGCGGCCGGTCGTCCACCACGGGCGCGGTGACCGCGTGGACCCGGTCCACCGGCCGCTCCGGCCGATCGGCCGCCCATTCGCCGCTCCACTGCGCATCCCACTGCGCAGTCCACTGGACATCCCACTCCGGGCGCCGGCTCTGGGCCCGCTCGCCGGGCCGGTCCCGCTCGCGTTCCGCCGCCCGATCGGAAGCACGCTCGGAAGCCCGATCGGAAGCACGGTCGGAAGCACGGTCGCGCGGGCGTTCTGGGGCGTCCGTCCGGCGGTGGGAGGACAAATAGGGCCCTCGCTGCCACCACCGCGACCCCCGCCGGTGGCGGCCTCTGTCGCCCGGCTCCGCCATGGCACCCCTCAGTCAGGCTCCGCGTCCTCGTGCCGCGTACCGGTCCACCGTACGATGCCGCGCTGTCCCCGTCACCCCGAAGCCCGACCCGATCAGTGGCCGGCATGGCTTACCGTGTGGGCATGCCTAGCGTGATTATCGGCCTGGCGCTGCTTGCCCTCTGGCTCTACTGCCTCTTCGACGTGATCACGACCCCCGAACAGGACGTGCGCAATCTCCCGAAGTTCCTGTGGGTCCTCATCGTGATCCTCCTGGCGGACATCGGTGCGCTGACCTGGCTCCTCGTGGGTCGCCCCCGCCGTCAGCACGCCGTGTACGCGGCGGGAGGCGGCGGGTGGGCCCAGAGCGGCGACGTGCCCCGCGGACCCGACGATGACCCCGAGTTCCTGCGCAGCCTCGACCGGCGCCTGCGCGACGAGGACTGACCCGCACGAGACCCCACACCAGACTGACCTGAGACCCCGCGCGACCCCCCCGCGCACCTCCCTCGCGACAACCCCCGCCGGGTCCCCCGCGTGAGGCCCGCGCCGCGAACGGCGTGAGGCCCTGTTGCCGCGAACGGCCCCTTACTTGGGCACGTCGGCGTAGGAGTGCAGTCCCGAGAAGAAGATGTTGACGCCGACCAGGTTGAACAGCAGGCAACCGAAGGCGACCAGCGAGATGATCATCGCGGCCTTGCCGCGCCACCCGGCCGTCGCCCGGGCGTGGAGATAGGCGGCGTAGACGACCCACGTGATGAACGCCCACACCTCCTTCGGGTCCCAGCCCCAGTAGCGGCCCCACGCGCGGTCGGCCCACAGGGCGCCGGCGATGACGGCGAACGTCCAGATCGGGAAGGAGATGACGATCGCGCGGTGCGCGACGCGCTCCAGGCTCTCCCGGCTCGGCAGCACCGAAGGGCGCCCGTCCTTGCGGATCAGGTAGAGGATCGCGCACACGCCCGCAACGATGAACAGCCCGCTCGCCACGATCGCCGCCGTGACGTGGATCGCGATCCAGTACGAGTGCAGCGCGGGCATCACCGGGCCCGCCTGGACGTGCAGGAACAGCACGGCGAAGCCCAGTCCGAGCGCCGCCGTCACGGTCACGAACGCGCCGAGGAAACGGATCGGCTGCCGGATCAGCAGCGCGAGGAACGCGGTCACGGCGGCGAAGCAGATGGCCACCACGAACTCGTACATGTTGGCCCACGGCCAGCGGTCGACCGCGATGCCGCGGGTGAGGATGCCGGCGAGGTTGCCGGCCCACGCGATCCAGGTGAGGACCACGCCGATGGTCCCCGCGCGGACGGCCCACGCCGCCGGCTGCGCGCCATGCGGCGTGTCGCCGGTCGCGTCGCCGGTCGCGTCATCGGGCACCGCCGGGCCGCCCGCGCCGACGAGCTCCCGCCGCCGGGCGGACACGACCGTGCGGGTCCGGCCGAAGGCGAGATCCAGCGCGTAGCAGATCATCGCGGCGAGATACAGCAGGACGGTGACCAGGATCAGCTGGTCGCTCAACGTCGCGAGACTCTCGTTGACCGCTTGGGTTACCGGGGCGGGCATCACTCACTCCTCGTCCGGGCGGCCGCCCGGCGCAGCGTTTCCGGTGGGCGCGTCCGGCGCGGACGCCCCGGGCTCGGTCGTGGCGGGCGCGTCCGGCACGGACACCCCCCGCTCGGTCGTGGCGGGCTCGTCCGGCGCGGACGCCCCGGGCTCGGTCGTGGCGGGCGCGTCCGGCCCGGTCGCCTCCGGCGTCTCGGCCGGGGATCCGTCGGCGCCGCCGCGCAGGGCGGTGACGATCTGGGCGAACTCCTCGGCGAAGGCCGCGCCGCCGCCTTCGGTGCGGGTCAATCCGCCCACCGTGGCCGTCCCGTCCTTCACCCGCACCCAGACGCGGCGCCGGCGGATCGTGAGGGACAGCACGAGCCCGATCACCGCGGCGGCCGCGGCCAGCAGGGCGGGCTCCCGGCCGGGGTCGTAGGTGACCTGGAGGCTGATCCACTCCTTCACGCCGGTGAACTCGATCTTCCCGGCGCCGTCGGCGAGCTCCTTGGTCTCGCCCACGTTGAGCGGGGTCGGCTGGGCCGACATCTTGCCGAGCGGCTTCAGGTTCGTGGTGTCGAGCTGGTAGACCGACTGCGGCTGCCCCGACTTCAGGCCGAGGTCGCCGGCGAACGGGAAGATCTGCACGGTCGGGTTCGCGGCGCCGGGGAAGACCGACACCCAGGCGTCGCCGCTCGGCACGGTCGTGGGCAGGAAGCGCGCCAGGAACCCGAGCTGGGTCGGCTGCGCGTCCGGCACCTTGATGACGCACTCGGACGTGTACGTGGCCTGGTCGTCGGCCAGGCACGGCACCGGGCCGTCGTAGGCCACCTGGCCCTTGCCGTCGGTCACCCGGAACGTGGGCGCGTAGCCGTGCCCGATCAGGTAGGTCAGCGTGCCGTCCACGTCCAGCGGGTCGTTGACCTTGAGGTCCGCCTCGCGCGGCGCGGACGTCGGCGAGTCCTGGACGGTCAGTTTGGCGAGATAGTCGAGCGGCTGGCCCTGTTTGTCCCCCGCGGCCACGTAGCTCGCCTGGAAGTCCTTCAGCGTGAAGGAGAACGGCTCCAGCGACTCGGCGGTGACCCGGGTGCCGGGCATGAAGCGGTCGTAGGCCGCCACCGCGTTGGAGAAGCCGTCACCCTCCACGACCAGCACGTTGCCGCGGTAGCCGTACAGGCCGCCGGCGCCGACGGCGAACAGCAGCGCGAGCAGCGCGACGTGGAACAGGAGGTTGCCGGTCTCGCGGAGGTAGCCCTTCTCGGCCGCCACCCAGCCGTCGCCGGTGACCACCCGGAACCGCCTGCGTCTGAGCGTGGCGGCGGCCTGCTCCAGGGTGAGGCCGCCGCCGAGCGCCTCGCTGTGCGGCAAGCGCAGGAGGTTGCGCGGCGCGGCGGGCGGGCGGCGCCGGATCTCCTTGACGTGCGCCAGCGCGCGCGGGAACACGCATCCGGCCAGCGAGACGAACAGCAGCAGGTAGATCGCGGCGAACCAGGGCGAGCTGAAGACGTCGAACAGCCAGAACCGGTCGAGCCACTTCGCCTGGGTGGGGTTGTCCTTGAAGTACTGCGCGACCCTGGCCGGGTCGACCCCCCGCTGCGGGTAGATGGAGCCGGGCACCGAGCCGAGCGCGAACAGGAACAGCAGGATCAGCGCCGTGCGCATCGAGGTGAGCGTGCGCCAGGCCCAGCGCAGCCAGCCGACCGGTCCCAGGCCGACCGGCTTGGTCCGCTCCTGCTCCTGCGTCTCCTGCCGGGCCGCGGGCTCGTCCCGTACGGCGGACGCGAGGTCGTCGGGGGCGCTCATCAGATCACCGGCCTGAAGCCGCCGACCCAGACCTGCAGGTGGACGATGATCTGCGACCACTGCCCGGTCACGAGCAGCAGGCCGACGGCCACGAGCATGCCGCCGCCGACCTTGGTGATCAGCGGGGTGTGGCGGCGCACCGCCTTGAACGTGTGCAGCGCCTTGCGGTAGGCCAGCCCCGCCACCACGAACGGCAGCCCGAGGCCCAGCGCGTACGCGAAGGCGAGGGCGGCGCCGCGCAGCGCGCTGCCCTGGTCCACCGAGAGCGTCATCACCACCGCCAGCGTCGGGCCGATGCACGGCGTCCAGCCGAGGCCGAAGACGACCCCGAGCAGCGGCGCCGTCGCTATGCCGGCCGCCGGCAGCCGGTGGATGCGCACGTCACGCTGGAGTCCGGGGATCACGCCCACGAAGGCCAGCCCGAGGACGATCGTCACCACCCCGAGGACCCTGGTGATCACGTCGGCGTTGCCGTGCAGCGCCGCGCCGAGGCCGCCGAACAGCGCGCCTCCGAGCACGAACACGACCGCGAACCCGAGCACGAAGAGCGCGCTGCCGAGCACCATCCGGCCGCGCTTCGGGTCGCCGCTCATGCCCGTGACGTACGACAGGTAGCCGGGGACCAGCGGCAGCACGCAGGGCGAGACGAACGACACGAGCCCGGCGACCACGGCGATCGGCGCGGCCAGCAGCAGCGATCCGGTCGCGACGGTGCTGCCGAGGTCACTCATCGGTCACCTTGGTGACGGCCGAGAGCAGGTCGTCGTACTTGACCGCGCCGAGCGCGCGGGCGGCGATGCGGCCCTGGGCGTCGATGATCAGCGTGGAGGGGATGGCGGCGGGCGGCACCGTGCCCTGGAACTGCAGCAGCACCTTGCCGCTCTGGTCGTAGATGCTCGGGTAGCCGGGCTCGACCGAGCGGTCGTACGCCTGGGCGGAGGCCTTGAGATCCTTGAAGTTGACCCCGAGGAACTCCACGCCCTTGGACTTCGTGGTCGCCGCGATGTCCTTGAGCACCGGCGCCTCGGCGCGGCAGGGCGCGCACCAGGAGGCCCAGAAGTTCAGCACGTGGACCTTGCCCGCGGTCAGCGTGGCGGAGCCGCCGTCGAGGGTCTGCCCCTCGACCACGGGAGCCTTGTGGCGCTGGGCGGCGGCGAAGAACTCGACGCGGCCGTCCCCCGCGACGAAACGCGTGTCACCGGAGCGGGGCTGGGCCGCCTGGCCGCCCGCGCAGCCGGCGAGGGCCGTCGCGGCCGCGGCCGCGGCGGCGAACGCGGTCAGACGCTTGACGGTCACGCGCGTGGCGGACGGACGCATGGCGGACACGGGAGGAGATTCTCCTTGTACTACAACCGGTAGAGCTGTAAGCCTACCGACCGATGCGGGTGCCCCGTTCGCCGGGTCATGCGCCGGGAACGGATCGCGGGCCGGGCGTCTCCTCGTCCTCCGGACCCGCCCGCAGGACCTCCGGGAGCGCCTCGCCGGCCTTGTCGAACAGCGCGGCCTCGCCCTGCGGCTGCGCACCGGACGCCCGGAGCAGTGCCCCGGCGGGTTCGCTGTAGCCGACGCTGATGAGCCGGTCGCCCTCGAAGGTCAGGCTGGTGAGGCTGGCGAGCGCGCACTGGCGGCGGCGCGGGTCGTGCCACAGCCGCCTGCCCTCGGCGGCCAGCCGGATGATCCAGATGGGCAGCTGGTGGCTGACCAGCAGCGCCTCGTGGCCGCGCGCCGCCGCCCGGGCGTCGTCCACGACGGCCTTCATCCGTGCCACGACATCCCGGTACGGCTCTCCCCAGGACGGCCGGAACGGGTTCCTGAAGTGGCGGTAGGACCGCGGATCGCGGAAGACGTTGTCGGTGCCGGCCA
This sequence comes from Microbispora sp. ZYX-F-249, assembly GCF_039649665.1. Classification (NCBI taxonomy): domain Bacteria; kingdom Bacillati; phylum Actinomycetota; class Actinomycetes; order Streptosporangiales; family Streptosporangiaceae; genus Microbispora; species Microbispora maris. The sequence goes on from NZ_JBDJAW010000004.1 coordinate 278,756, forward strand.
TCCGCAGGCCCTCGAAGACGTTGCCCGCCTCGATCAGCCGCTCGTCGGTGGCCACCTCCAGGCCGAGCGCCTTGGCGGACGGCGCCGCGGTCTCCTGGGCGCGCTCCATGGGCGAGCTCCACACCGTGACGATGTCCCTGCCCTCGACGGCCTTGGCGACCACCTCGGCCATCCGCAGGCCGGTCTCGGACAGGTGGTAGCCCGGCAGCCTGCCGTACAGGACCCCGCGTGGATTGTGAACCTCACCGTGCCGGAGCAGGTGAACGATGGTCATCTCTGTCATGACCTGGACAGCCTACCCGCCGGGCAGCTCGGAGCACGCGGAGCGCAGCGCGTCGACGGCGGCGCGGATCGCGGGACGGCGGGCGGCGTCGGTCCGCCAGACCGCGTAGATCCGCCGCACCGGCGGCGGCTGGACGGCCAGGACGGCGACGCCCTCGGGCAGCGGTCCCCGGCCCAGCCGGGGGATCAGCGCGCAGCCGTGGCCCTCGGCGACCAGCGCGAGCTGAGTGGGGTATTCGTCGGCCATGCAGACGATCCGCGGTTCCCGCTCCTCCGAGCGCAGCAGGAACACCAGGAAGTCGTGACACACAGTGCCGGGGGTCGAGCTGATCCAGCTGTCGCCCGCGAGGTCGCTCAGCCGCACCCGGTCGGCGCTCACCAGGGGATGGTCGGCCGGCACGACGACGTCGGCCACGTCGTCGAGCAGCGTCGTACGCGACAGCCCCTCGGGCAGCGCCATCGGCCGATTGAGCCAGTCCTGCAGGACGGCGAGGTCGAGGTCGCCGCGCACCAGCTCGCGGGTCTGCCGCTCCGGCTCCCTCTCGTAGACGAGCAGGTCGAGATCGGGGTGCTGCCTCTTGAGCGCGGTCAGGGCGCGCGGCACGATGCCCCGGGCCGCGGTGGGGAAGGCGGCCATGTTCAGCTTGCCGACCACCTCCCCGCGCAGCGCCTCGAAGTCGGCCTCCGCCGTCTCGACGAGCGCGAGGATGCGCTCGGCGTGCTCGGCGAGCAGCCCGGCGGCGTCGGTCAGCTTCACCCCGCGCCCGTTGCGCTCGATCAGCACGGCGCCGGTCTCCCGTTCGAGCTTGGCGAGCTGCTGGGAGATCGCCGAGGGGGTGACCATCAGCGCCTCGGCCGCGGCGCCCACGGAACCGTAGACCGCGACGGCGTGCAGGGCCTTCAACCGGTTGAGGTCCAACATGTAGCCAGTCTAAACCGTTCTCCTTAGAAAAACTTGTTTGCGCTCAACTGTTTAGCGATGCGACGATATGACCATGCGAATTTTCAACCGCCTCTTCACGAAGCCCTCCCGTTCCGAGCAGACCTCCTACCTGGAGACCCTGGCGCGGCAGGCGCGGCAGACCCGCGACCGCCGCCCCTCCTCACGCTGATCCCCTGCTCCATGCGCCCCCGCCACCTGGCTCTCGCCGTCGCGCTCGCCGCCGTCTGGGGCTTCAACTTCGTCGTCATGCAGACGGGCCTGAAGCACTATCCGCCGCTGACGTACGCCGCCCTCCGGTTCCTGCTGGCCGCCTTCCCCGCCGTGCTGGTCGCCGGAGGGCCACGCGTGCCCTGGCGGTGGGTGCTGGCCACCGGCGCGTCGCTCGGCGTGGCCCAGTACGGCCTGCTGCTGCTCGGCATGCGCGCCGGCATGCCCGCCGGGCTGACCTCTCTGGTCCTCCAGGTGCAGGCGGTCTTCACCGCGCTGTTCGCGACCGCGCTGCTGGGCGAGCGGCTCGGGCGGCGCCGGATCGCCGGGACGGCGGTGGCCTTCGGCGGCCTGGGCCTGATCGCGGCCGACGTGGTCGCGAGGTCGGGGGCGATCCCCTTCGGCGCGTTCCTGCTGTGCGTCGGCGCGGCGGCCGGGTGGGGGCTCGGCAACGTCGCCACCCGCAGGGCCGCACCACCCGACTCCCTGCGCTTCATGGTCTGGGTGAGCGCGGTCTCGGCGCCGCCCCTGCTGGCGCTGGCCCTGGCGACCGAGGGGGCGTCCTCGCTGGGGTCGTTCACGGCCGAGGGCGTGGGCGCCGTGGTCTACACCGCGTTCCTGTCCACCTTGGGCGGCTTCGCCGTCTGGGGGTGGCTGCTGGCCCGCTACGACGCCTCGGTCGTCGCGCCGTACAGCCTGCTCGTGCCGGTCTTCGGCATCGCCGCCGCCGCCCTGTTCACCGGCGAGCCGATCTCCCTCCTCACGGTCGCCGCGGGCGCCCTCATCCTCGCCGGCCTCCTCTACGCCGGCTCCCGCCCCCGTACGGCCCCCGCGAGACCCCTCGCCCCCGCCTCCCGCTGATCCTCGCCCTCGCAAGCCAATCGGGAGACAATGGGGAAGGGTCACGAGATTGAGTGGAACGGCTACCGTGAGTGACGAGGATGACACTAAAGTGCACGACGTGAGCAGCGCACTCGAGTACTGGCCGGCGCCGCCTCCCTGGGGGTGGGCCGCAGACGACCTCGATCATCTGCCCTATGAGGGCCCGAACGGCGAGCCCGACTTCTTCAAACACGTCGAACTGATCGATGGAGCACTCGTCTTCATGTCCCCCCAGCGGCGGTTCCACGAGCGGCTCATCCGCGGCCTGACAGAACGACTCGACGCGGAGGCCCCCACGCATCTGTCAGCCGTTCAGCAGATGGACGTCAAGCTGGGGGAACGGACGCGGCCGTGCCCGGATCTGATGGTCATCGACGCCGAGGCGGCGGCGGACAACGCGCGCACTTTTTACGAGGCGCGAGAGGTCCATCTCGTGATCGAGATCGTCTCCCCCGAGTCCGTGGAGCGTGATCGCAAACTCAAGCCGCTGCGGTACGCCGAGGCGGGCATCCCGCACTTCTGGCGGGTGGAGGAGACCGACGGGCGTCCCGTCGCCTACGTGTACGAACGGGATCCCGCCACGGGCGCGTACGCACTGACGGGGATCCACCACGGGCACCTCGCGGTGCAGGTGCCCTTCCCCGTCGAGGTGGATCTCGATCAACTGGTGAAGTGAGGCCCGAAAAGCGGCGACCCTCGGGAGGCTCAGCCGCTTTCCGTGTGATCCGCGCGTAGCAGCTCGAGGAAGGCCGTGGCCGCCGGGGACGACCGATCGCCCCAGATCAGGTGCTCCACCCGCGTCGGAGCGTCGCGAAGGCGGATCACCCGCAGGTCGGGAAAGCGCGGCGCGTACGCGGCCGGCAGCATGCCCACGCCGAGGCCCTGACGCACCAGGTCGACCATGAACTCGGCGGACGACACCTCGAAGGGCACCTCACGCCGCACCCCCGCCGCCGCGAAGGCCTCGTCCGACTGCGCCCGCCCCGCATGGCCGGTGCGGAAGTCGACGAACGGCTCGTCGGCCAGGCTCCGCAGGTCGGCCTCGCCCTCTGTCAGGTGGTGATCGGCCGCGACCACGGCGACCAGCTCGCCGCCGCCGAGGCGGCGGCTGCGCACGCCCTTGGGCTCCGCGCGGGGCGGCAGGCCGAGGAACGCGACGTCGACGCCGCCCTGCCTGACGCGGTCGGCCAGTTCTCCGCTGCCCGCCGAGGTGAGCGTGATCCGCACGCGCGGATGGCGCAGGCAGTAGTCCCTCAGGACGACCGGCAGGTCGACGGCCGTCACGGTGGGAACGGCGCCGACGGCGAGCCGCCCGCGGATCTCCCCGCCGGCCACCGCCACCTCGGCCCGCGCGCGGTCCGCGGCCTCCAGGCACTCCCTGGCCGCGGGCAGGAACGCCTCACCCGCCGGTGTCAGGCGTACGCGGCGGCTGGTGCGCTCGAACAACCGCGCTCCCAGTTCCCGCTCCAGAGCGGCGATCTGGTGGCTGAGCGCCGACTGCACCACCCGGCAGTGCTCGGCCGCCCGGGTGAAGTTGCTGGTCTCCGCGACCGCGACGACATACCTCAGCTGCTGCAGCTCCACCTATCGATCGTATTCATCGATCGATAATGATGACAACTATGTGTTGGACTCATAGGTCGGTGCTCGCGCACCCTTGAGCCCATGACCGAAACGAGAACGGCCGCCCCCGGCGGACGTACGCACACGGCCGTGAGGTCCTGGCTCGGCGTCGCGGCGATCACCGCCAGCCTGTTCGTCTTCCTCACGACCGAGCTGATGCCCGTGGGCCTGCTCACTCCGATGAGCACGAGCCTGGACATCTCGGTGGGCGTCGCCGGGCTGATGGTCACCCTGTACGGCGTCTCGGCCGGGCTCGGCGTGCCCTTCATCGTGGCGTGGACCAGGCGCGTCGACCGGCGCGTCCTGCTGTCCACGCTGCTGGCGACGCTGACCCTGGGCAACGTGATCACCTCCGTCTCGCCGAGCTATCCGCTGATCCTGACGACCCGGCTCGTCATGGGATTCGCGAGCGGGGTGTTCTGGGCCATCGGCGTGAGCATGGCGATGCGTCTTGTGGCGGAACGCCACGCGAGCCGGGCGGCCGCCATCGTGATGTCCGGCATCTCGGTCGCCGCGGTCGTGGGCATGCCGCTGGGAACGGTTCTGGAGAGCCTCGACGGCTGGCGGACCACGTTCCTCATCTGGGCCGGGCTCAGCGCGCTGGTGTTCGTCGCGGTCGTCGCCGTCGTCCCGTCCCTGCCGTCGACGAACGCCGTCTCGGTGCGTGAGGTCTTCGGGCTCCCGCTGCGGAACGCGCGGCTGCGTCTGGTGCTGGTCGCCGTCGTGCTCTTCGTGCTCGGCCACTTCGGCGCGTACACGTTCGTGCGCCCCTACCTGGAGCAGAGCGCGTCTGCCACGCCCTTGTTCGTCACGCTGGTGCTGATGCTCTACGGCGCCGGGGGCGCGGCCGGGAACTTCGCCGCCGGCTTCGCGGTGAGCAGGAATCCGCGGGGCGGCTTCATCGCCGGCTGCGCCGGGCTCGTGGTGTCCTTGCTGCTGCTGCTCACGATCGGGCACGGGCCGGGCGGCTCGATCGTCACGCTGGTCGTCTGGGGAGTCTCCTTCGGCGTCGTCCAGCTCTCCCAGATCACCATGACCCAGGCCGCCGCGCCCGGCACCTTCGAGGCCGCGATGTCGCTCAACACCATGGCCTACAACACGTCCATCGCGCTCGGGGCGCTGTTCGGCGGGCTGTTCGTCGACCACCTGGGCGTCACGAGCGTCGTCTGGTACGGCCTGGCGCTGACGGCGGCTTCGCTGCTCCTCGTGCTCGGCACCCGCCCGAAGCCGGCGCGCGCCGGGCACGAGGGTGGAGCGACTCAGACGCCGGCGGCCTGAGCGGCGGCCTTGGCGGCCAGGGGCAGGGCCTCGGCCACCTGCGTGAGCGCCGCGTCGTCGTGGGCGGCCGACAGGAACCACGCCTCGTACGCCGACGGCGGCAGATAGACGCCCTGGTCGAGCATGCTGTGGAAGAACGCGCGGTACGCGTCGGCGTTCTGGGTGCGCGCCGAGTCGAAGTCGGTGACCGGGGTGTCGGTGAAGAAGATGGAGAAGAGGTTCCCGGCCCGCTGGAGGCGGTGCGGGACCCCGGAGGCGGCCAGCGCGTCGGAGGCGGCCCGGCCGATGACCAGGGCGGACGCGTCGATCCGGTCGTAGGTGTCGTCGTCGCAGGCGCGCAGCGTGGCCAGCCCGGCCGCGCAGGCGAGCGGGTTGCCCGACAGCGTGCCGGCCTGGTAGACGGGCCCCTCGGGGGCGAGGGCGGCCATGACCTCCGCCCGGCCGCCGAACGCGGCGGCGGGCAGCCCGCCGCCCATGACCTTGCCGAACGTCATGAGGTCGGCCTCGACGGGGTCGATGCCGTACCAGCCGGAGGCGGACACGCGGAACCCGGTCAGCACCTCGTCGATGATCAGCAGCGCGCCGTGCTCGGTGCACAGCTCGCGCAGGCGCCGGTTGAAACCGTCGGCGGGCGGCACCACGCCCATGTTGGCCGGGCACGCCTCGGTGATCACGCAGGCGATCTCGAAGCTGCGGAACGCCTCCTCGACCGCCTCCACCGAGTTGTACGGCAGGACGATCGTGTCGGCGGCCGCGGCGCCGGTGACGCCGGGGGTGTCGGGCAGGCCGAACGTGACGACCCCGGACCCGGCCGAGGCCAGCAGCGCGTCCACGTGCCCGTGGTAGCAGCCGGCGAACTTCACGACCTTCGCCCGCCCGGTGAACCCGCGGGCCAGCCGTACGGCGGACATGGTGGCCTCGGTGCCGGAGCTGACCAGGCGGACCTTCTCGACGGGGGCCACCCGGGAGACGATCTCCTCGGCGAGCAGGACCTCTCCCTCGGTCGCGGTGCCGAACGAGAAGCCGCGCGCGACGGCCTCCTCCAGCGCCTCCACGACGGCGGGGTGGCGGTGGCCGAGGATCATCGGGCCCCAGGAGCACACCAGGTCGACGTAGCGGTTGCCGTCCACGTCGGTGATGTACGGGCCCTCGCCGGAGGCCATGAATCGGGGCGTGCCGCCCACGGCGCCGAAGGCGCGCACCGGCGAGTTGACGCCGCCGGGAACGATCCGGCAGGCGCGGTCGAACAGGTCCTCGGAGGTCTGCGTGCGAGTCACGCCCTCCAGATTACGGGCCCGCCCACGCGGCTCCCGTACCGGGAACTACTCGCAGAAGTCGGCGAGCAGGTCGAGCACGCGCAGCGGGTCGGGCAGGGGACGGCCGTCGGGAGGCCTGATCCAGCTCACGACCCCGCCCAAGGGGGTGGTGGACGGCGGCGCGAGCACGTAGCTGTCCCGGCAGTGCCAGCGCAGCCCCGGCGTGCTGTCGATCGTCTCGGGTCCCGCGTCCAGGCTGCAGGACCACCACTCGTCCTCGTCCTCGGGCGCCCCACGCGTCGCCACGAAAAAAAGCACCCGGTCGCCGTTCTCGGCGACCGGGCCCGTGTCGAAGCCTGCGGCGTCCATGGCGGCCAGGGCGGGACGGCCCGCCGCGGCCGGTACGTCGAACACGTCGAACACCCTGCCGGTGGGCAGGATCACGTTCGCGTCCGGATCCTGCTTCCACCACCGCGTGAGCAGCGCGGTGTCCGTCGTGGCCTGCATCTGCCACGCGGGCGACAGCGGGTGCATCCCGGGGTCGGGACAGCCGACCCGGTCACAGGAGCACGCCCTGCCCCCCTCGCTCAGCGGATGCGCGCCCATACAGCTCGCCCAGCCCAGTTGCGCGTACTCGAGCACCGACGTCATCTTGCGCGGCGCGTGATGCGCACGCCGTTTCGCACGTCGGGCCAGCGGTACCCCCACCATGGCGCTCCTCCCCACAAGCGTCCCCGCCGCCCTCCTGCGATGCGCAAGATGCTCGCGGTACGTACCTGATAATGCCTTCTGGCCGGTCGCGGCGCGGCAGGACCCCCCTGATGAGGTGTCAGGATAGTCCGCGGGCGACCTCGGTGGCCCAGTAGGTGAGGATCATGTCGGCTCCGGCGCGGCGGATCGCGATCAGCGACTCCATGATCACCCGCTCCCGGTCGATCCAGCCGTTGGCCGCGGCCGCCTCGACCATCGCGTACTCGCCGCTGACCTGGTAGGCCGCGACCGGCACCTCCACGGTGTCGCGCACCTGCCGCAGGATGTCCAGATAGGCCAGGGCCGGCTTGACCATGACGGCGTCCGCGCCCTCGGCCAGGTCGAGGCGCACCTCGCGCAGCGCCTCGCCGACCGGGCCGGCCGGGTCCTGCTGGTAGGCGCTCCGGTCGCCGAACTGCGGCGCGCACTCCGCGGCGTCGCGGAACGGCCCGTAGAACCCGGAGGCGTACTTGGCGGCGTACGCCAGGATCGGGACCTCGGCGAAGCCCTCGGCGTCGAGGGCCGCCCGGATGGCGCCCACCTGGCCGTCCATCATGCCGCTCGGCGCGATCATCCTGGAACCGGCCGCCGCCTGCGCGACCGCGGCCGACGCGTACCGCTCCAGCGTCGCGTCGTTGTCCACCTCGCCGTCGGCCGTCAGCAGGCCGCAGTGGCCGTGATCGGTGTACTCGTCCAGGCAGGTGTCGGTCATCAGCACGAGCGCGTCGCCGAGGTCGGAGGCGAGGTCGCGCAGCGCCACCTGGACGATGCCGTCGGGGTCGTCGGCGCCGGAGCCCCGGGCGTCCTTGTGCGCCGGGATCCCGAACAGGATGATCCCGCCCACGCCGGCCTCGGCCGCCTCGTGGGCCGCCTTGCGCAGTGACTCGCGGGTGTGCTGGACGACCCCGGGCATCGAGCCCACCGGCTGCGGCTCGGCGATGCCCTCCTTGACGAACACCGGCAGGATGAGCTCGGCCGGGTGCAGCCGCGTCCCCGCGACCATCCGGCGCATCGCGGCGGTACGGCGCAGCCGCCGGGGCCGCGCCACCGGGTATTGGGCGTTCACAATGGTCTCCCCGCTCGTGATCGCGCCGGCCCGCGGGATCGTCTCCCGCGGGCCGCGCACGATCTGGTTCATTTCACGCGGCGCCGTGCGCCCCTGCGCATCTGGGACGGCCGGCGGGGCACCTCGCCCGCCGAGACCGCGGCGTGCCGCATCTTGGCACCGTAGTCCGCCAGCGCGGCCGCGAGGGCCGAAGCGGACGGCTTGTCGGCCATCACGTCGACCCGCAGGCCGAACTCCTCGGCCGTCTTGGCCGTCTGCGGCCCGATGACCGCGATCACCGTGACGTTGTGCGGCTTGCCGGCGATGCCGACGAGGTTCCGCACCGTCGAGGACGACGTGAACAGCACGGCGTCGAACCCGCCGCCCTTGATCGCCTCGCGGATCGGGGCCGGCGGCGGCGCGGCGCGCACGGTCCGGTAGGCCGTCACGTCGTCGCACTCCCAGCCGAGCTGGGTCAGGCCCGCCACCAGCGTCTCGGTCGCGATGTCGGCCCGCGGCAGCAGCACCCGGTTGATCGGGTCCAGCATCGAGTCGTACGGCGGCCACTCGGCCAGCAGGCCCTCGGACGACTGCTCGCCCGTCGGCATGAGGTCGGGCTTCACGCCGAACTCGACCAGCGCCCGCGAGGTGGCCTCGCCCACGGCGGCGACCTTGAGCCCGGCGAAGGCCCGGGCGTCGAGGCCGTACTCCTCGAACTTCTCGCGCACCGCCTTGACCGCGTTGGCGCTGGTGAAGGCGACCCACTCGTAGCGGCCCGTGACCAGGCCCTTGATGGCGCGGTCCATCTGCTGCGGCGTGCGCGGCGGCTCGACGGAGATCGTCGGCACCTCCTCGGGCACCGCGCCGTACGAGCGCAGTTGCTCCGACAGGCCCTTGGACTGCTCCTTGGTGCGCGGCACCAGGACCCGCCAGCCGAACAGCGACTTGGTCTCGAACCAGGACAGGCGCTCGCGCATGCCGACCGCGTCGCCGACGACGATCAGCGCGGGCTCGGTCATCCCGGCGTGCTTGAGGTCCGGACCGAGCCGCCCGAGCGTGGAGACCACGGTGTACTGCTCGGTGGTCGTGCCGTCGCTGGTCACCGCCACGGGCGTCGAGTCGGGCTTGCCGGCGGCGATCAGCGCCTTGCCGATCGGGACCGCGTCCGCGACGCCGTTGTAGATCACCAGCGTGCCCTCGCACGCGGCGTGCTTCGCCCAGTCGCCGGTCTGCGCGGCGTCCACGATGCGGAACTCCGGCACCGACGCCGCCGGCGGGATGCCGGCGTAGGTCAGCACGGCCGTGGCGGGCGGCACGCCCGGCACGATCTCGAAGTCCACGTCCGCCTTGGCGCAGGCGGCCACCTCGTCCGTGACGGAGGAGAAGAAGGACGGGTCGCCCGAGCACAGCCGCACGACCGTGCGGCCCGCCTTGGCGGCCTGGATGGTCTTCAGCGACACCGAGTTCTCCGCCGCGTCGGCGGAGATGTCGACGACCTCGACGTCCTCGCGGCAGTGGCGCAGCAGCGAGCCGTACGCCTGCCGGTCGAGCACGACGACGTCCGCCCTGCCGAGCAGGTCGGCGCCGCGCAACGTGAGCAGGTTCTCGTCACCGGGGCCGGCGCCGACGAAGGCGACGAACCCGGACCGGGTCTGAGTGCTGTGATTTCCGGGGCTCAACGGGCCTGCTCCCCCATCAACGTGTCGGCCCCCTCGGCGATCATGGCTGCCGCGAGATCGCGGCCCATCTCCACGGCCGTCGAGGTGGGTCCGGAGGTGGACTTGCGCACCGACCGTGCGCCGTCGACGGCGACGACGGTGGCGGTCAGATTGAGAATGTGCCCGTCACCGGAGGCGAAAGCACCTACCGGGGCCGCGCAACCGGCCTCGAGGGCGGCGAGCACCGAGCGTTCGGCGCCCACCGCGGCCCGCGTCAGCGGGTCGTCGACGGCGCTCAGCAGCTCGATGAGGTCATCGCGGTCGGACAGGCATTCGACGGCGAGGGCGCCCTGCCCGGGGGCGGGCAGCATCTCGTCGACCTCGAACACCTGGGCGATCTCCGCGTCCCGGCGGATCCTGACCAGCCCCGCGGCGGCCAGCACGATGGCGTCGAGCTCGCCCGACGTCACCTTGCCGATGCGGGTCTCCGCGTTGCCCCTGATGGGGACGTACTCGAGATCCGGCCGGATCAGCCGCAGCTGGGCCACCCGGCGCGGCGAGCCGGTGCCGATGCGGGCCCCGGCGGGCAGGTCGTGCAGCTTGACCGGGCCGACGAGCGCGTCGCGCGGGTCGTCCCGCCGCGTGATCGCCGCCATCGCGATCCGCTCGTCCGGCTTGGTCGGCAGGTCCTTCAGCGAGTGGACCGCGAAGTCGACCTCGCCCGCGAGCAGCCTGCCGCGCAGGTCGTTCACGAACACGCCGGTGCCGCCGAGCTGGGTCAGATGGGCCCGGGACACGTCACCGAACGTGGTGACGCCCACGAGCTCCACCTCCCGGCCGGTCAGCGCGGTCAGCCGGTCGGCGACGATCTGCGACTGCGATGTCGCCATCAGACTCTTGCGGGTGCCGAGCCGCAGGGGGACGGTCACTGTTCCACCTCCAGGCTCGCGACGGCGTCGGGCGTCTTCGGGTCGAGGCCGAACAGCTCGCGCAGCGCCTCCGCGTACTGGTCGCCGCCCGGTGAGGCGGCCAGCCGCTTGACCCGTACGGTCGGTTCGTGGAGCAGCTTGTCCACGACCCGCCGCACAGTCTGGGTGATCTCGTCGCGCATGCGCCCGTCGAGGTCCGGCAGGCGGGACAGCAGCCGGCCCATCTCGGCCTCGACGACCCCGGCGGCCTTGCTGCGCAGGGCCACGACCGTCGGGGTGACGAGCGCGGCGCGCGCCGCGTCGAGGTAGGCGGCGACCTCCTCGGCCACGATGCGCCTGACCTCGCAGATCGCCTCGGCCCGGCCGCCGTCGGAGACGTCCTCGCCGACGCCGTCCTGCTGCATCGACTTCAGGTCGACCAGCGTCACGCCGGGCAGGGCCCGTACGCCGGGGTCCACGTCGTGCGGCAGCGCGAGGTCGAGGAGGAACAGCGGGCGCGCGCGGTCCCCGATCATCTCGGGGGTGACGGTGCGGGTCCCGGCACCGACGCAGGAGATGACCAGGTCGGCCTCGGCCAGCTCGGCGGGGACGTCGGCCAGGTCGGCGGCCCGGCCGCCGACCGTCTCGGCGAGCCGTTCCGCCCGCTCGCGGGTGCGGTTGGCGACGACGATGTCGGTGACGCCCGCGCGGGACAGGGTCGCGGCGGACAGCGAGCTCATCGAGCCCGCGCCCACGACCAGGGCGCGCCGGCCGGTGATCGGGCCGATCACCCGCTCGGCGAGCGTCAGCCCCACCCCGACCAGGGACGCGCCGGCGCGGTCGATGCCGGTGTCGGCGTGCGCGCGCTTGCCCACGCGCAGCGCGTGCTGGGCCAGCTCGTTGAGCGTGGTCCCGGCCGTGCCCTCCTCCTGCGCCAGGCGCAGCGCGCCGCGGATCTGGCCGAGGATCTGCCCCTCGCCGATCACCATGGAGTCGAGCCCGCAGGCGACGGTGAACAGGTGCTGGACCGCGCGGTCCTCGTAGTGCACGTACAGGTGCCGCGCGAGCATCTCCTGCGGAAGGCCCGAGTGCGCGGCGAGCATGTTCGTCACCGCGGTGACGCCGCCGTGGAAGCGGTCGACGACGGCGTAGACCTCGACGCGGTTGCACGTCGAGACGACCAGCGCCTCGGACACGTTCTCGTCCGCCTGCACGTCGTGCAGCAGCTTGACGAGCGCGTCCCCGCTGACCGTGACACGTTCGAGCAGCGCGACCGGTGTGGTCCGGTGGCTCAGGCCGACGACGAGGACACTCATGAGCTCGCTCCGATCGATGGCTCACTCACATGACCACCCCGTCCGGCCACTCCTCGGCCATGATGGGCCCTCCATTAGCCTTGCGCTGCTCGTGGAACGCAAGTATCTGCAGTTCGATGGATAAATCGACTTTACGGACGTCCACGCCGTCAGGCACAGCCAGGACGACGGGGGCGAAGTTCAAAATACTGGTGACACCGGCCGCGATGACACGGTCGCAAACCTGCTGCGCCGCCGTGGCGGGGGTGGCGATCACCACGATCGACACCCCGCGCTTGCGGATCACCGACTCCAGCTCGTCCGTGTGCTCGACGACGAGACCGGCGATCCGGTCGCCCACGACGTGGGGATCCGCGTCGAGCAGGCCGGCGATCCGGAACCCGCGGGAGGCGAAGCCGCCGTAGTTGGCCAGCGCGCGGCCGAGGTTTCCCACGCCCACGATGGCCACTGCCCAGTCCTGAGTGAGACCAAGCTCACGCGATATCTGGTAGATGAGGTACTGCACGTCGTAGCCCACGCCCCGGGTGCCGTACGACCCGAGGTGGGACAGGTCCTTGCGGAGCTTGGCGGAGTTCACCCCGGCGGCGAGCGCCAGGTCCTCCGAGCTCACCGTCGCCGTGCCGCGCTCGGCCATCCCGTTGAGCGCGCGCAGGTAGAGCGGCAACCTCGCCACCGTGGCGTCGGGGATGCCGCGGTCGCGGGCCTGCGGGATTCGGCGGATCACTTGCCGGGGCTCCAGGGGGACGGACGGCCGGTTACGCCCCCGGCCGCACAGCGGATGCGACGGATGAACACCAGGTTAGTGCATTTGTGAAGCGATGCACAAAGTGATCGTGCGCCGCTTCCCACGTATCCAAGGGTCGCAGGAGGGGACGCCGGTCTCCATGCCGGGCCACGAGGATCGCAATAATCGAGAGCATGGCTCCTCGAGATCACCGGATCACGCTGCTCGGCAAGCCCGGCTGCCATCTGTGCGACGACGCCCGCGCGGTGATCGAGCGCGTGGCCGCGGAGCTGGGCGTTCCCTGGGAGGAACGCGACATCACCGCCTCGCCGGAGGACCAGGCGGAGTACTGGGAGATGATCCCCGTCGTGCTGATCGACGGCGTGCAGCACGACTACTGGCGGGTGAACGAGAACCGGCTCCGCGAGGCCCTCACCCGCTGACCCCGCCCGGGAGGGGTCACAGAATCTGGCGGGTGGGGAGGGGGACCACCTTGGCGGCGTTGACGCTGAGCTCGATGACGTTGGCCGCCAGCACGTACCTCACCCGCTCGGTCGCGAACCGCTCCATGTGCGGCTGGCGCTGGTGCTCGGCGTAGCCGACCTCGTCCCGGTAGAGCTCGTAGACGATGCGCTGGAGCGGCGCCGACTTGACGCCGTGGCAGACGAACAGCAGCGTGTCGGGCTCGTTGCGCTGGACGGCCTCCACCGTCTCCTCGGCCAGCTTGTCGAACGCCTCGCCCGAGCCGTCGAGCAGCGTGAAGACGGTCAGCAGGCCGTAGATGCCGGGGGCCGGCTTCACCGAGCCCCCCTGACCGGCGGGCCCGCCCGCCGGCCGGTCCCCCTGCCCGCCGCCAGGGCGGTTGACGGGCGGCCGGGACCTGCCGCCGAACCCCACGCCGAAGCTCGCCGCGAGGTCGGCCGGGTCGGGCACCTCCGCCCCCGGGTAGAGGGCCCCCGTGGCGGGCATCGCCCGGTCGGGCTCGGGCGCGGACGCCGCGGGCATGCCGTACTCGGGCCGGGGAGGCTGGCCGTACTGGTCGGCGGCGAGAAGCTGGCCGGTCGCCGGCCCGCCGAAGTCGTCGGCGGACGGGCGGCCGTCGGAGGGCCGCATGCGGGCGGCGTAGTCGACCTCGCCCTGCTCCCCCGCCCGGTATTCGGCCACCAGGTCGCCGAGCCCGGATCGGCGCGGGGCTCCCGGCCCCGCGGCCGCTCCCGGAACCCCCGGCGCTCCCGGGACACCCGGTGCTCCGGGAACCCCGGGCGGAACCGCGCCGGGCCCCGCGGGGCGGCCTCCATGAGCCCCGCGCGGCGGCGCGGGCGGTCCCGAGGGCGCGGAGGGCACCCGGGTCTCGGCGCGCAGGGCGCTGTCCGCCCGGCCGCCGCGCCGTCCCCGCCACTCCTCCTCAGGGGCCTCGTCGTCCTCGTCCTCGTCGTCGTACGGCGCGAGCGGGCGGGCCACGGCGTACCAGACGCCGCCGGCGGAGGCGGCCAGCACCACGACGACGACCAGCCCCGGGAGCCCGAACTCGAGCACGCCCGAGATCGCCATGCCCGCCGGGGCGACCACGACGGTCGCGTTCATGTTGTCGACGTCGTAGTCGTCGCCGTCCCGCCAGGCCAGCAGCGCCATGGCGAGGCAGAGCAGGAGCAGGAAGACCACCAGGCCGTGGACGCCCCGCAGCAGCCACTCGGGCCAGAGGTCCCAGTGGGCCGGCCCGTCGGGCAACGTCTTGCCGAACCCGGCGGTGACGACGGGGTCGAGCACCATGATGACCGTGCCCACGACGGTGAGCGCGGCGCCGAGGAGCCAGCCGGCGAAGCGGGCGCCGCCCTTCTCCGAGAGGAGCTGGATGACGCCGATCGTCAGCCACAGCGGCGCCAGCAGCGACCCGGTGATCTGGTACGCCCGGAACGTCACGGGTCCGAAACCGGTGAGGTGGCCGACCGCGATGGCGCCGAGCGACAACGCCAGCGCGCCCGTGGCGATGCTCCACGCGATCAGCCAACCGGCCGGCTCGTCACGGAGACGCCCGACGAGAACGCCGGTGGTGATGCCGGCGAGCAGGGCGCCGGCGAACGCGAGGAGTGCGACGAGGACTTCCATGGTGGCACCCATGCTGCCGGACATCGGCTCGTCACCGGTAGCCGGTCGCCCTGTACGGGAATGTCACCACCCGCGTCTCCTCCCCCGAACACGATTCCTCCACCCGAACGGATTGTGTTATCTCCGGTTGATTTCTAGAGTGTTCGAGCACGCCGACTCCCCTTCCCCCATGGGATAACGGATGCCGAATACGTGGCCGTTGGCCGGGCTGTCCCCTCCGGCCGCCGCAGGAGCAGCGCAACCCACGCGCTCCGCCGGTCTCTCCGACCGCGAGCACGAGTACGACGAGATGCGAAGCCTCGTGCTGCGCGCCAAGACCGGCGACAGCGAGGCGTTCGGCATGCTCTACGACCACTACCTGGAGCTTGTCTACCGATACGTCTATTTCCGGGTCGGCAGCCACGCGCTGGCCGAGGACCTGACGAGCGAGACGTTCCTGCGGGCGCTGCGGGGCATCGCCGAGTTCACCTGGCAGGGCCGCGACTTCGGCGCCTGGCTGGTCACGATCGCCCGCAACCTCGTCACCGACCACTTCAAGTCGGGCCGCAACCGTCTCGAGGTGACCACCGCCGAGATACTCGACACGCCCCTGGACGGCCCGCACATCCCCGAGAACGCGGTCGTCGCGAACATGGTCAACGAGCGGGTCATGCAGGCCATCAAGCAACTGAGCGCGGAGCAGCAGGAATGCGTGATCCTGCGCTTCCTGCACGGGATGTCGCTCGCCGAGACGGCGAAGATCATGGACAAGAAGTCCGGGGCGATCAAGGCGCTGCAGTTCCGGGCGATCAGGGCGCTCGCCCGGGCGCTCCCCGACGATCTCGGCTGAGCCCCCCGTAACCATTACCCATACCCCATCGTTGGGCATGTGGCAGGTCGGATCTTCAGGCGGGATCCGCGGGCCGGCCGGGAGGTGACGAACGTCTCCCAGCGGCTCGGCGCGCGTATCTCCGCCGGGCGTCAAGCGGGGGATGGCGGGAGCGGTGATGGGCTGGTGGCGACCCTCGCGCCGGGCGTGCGGCGGGTCGAAGGCCCGCACCCGCGGCGTCGCCGGCCACCGGGGCCCGTTCCGGGGTAAGCGGCCGGCCCGCACCCGCGGGGCCGTCGCGCGCCTGACCGGCCTGCGCGCCCGGCTGGGCGACGGCCCGAGGCCGGAGTTCCGCGAGAGGCTGCGTGCCGAGCTGATGCGCGCCCACGCCGCCGAGCGCGCCGCGGGCAGGCACGCGGCGCCGCCCGCCGCCGGGTCCCCGCGGCCGCGGCCCCGCCGGTCCCCGCTCGTACGACTGCGCCCCCTGCTGGTGTTCTGCGTGCTGCTGGCGGGGATGTTCGGCACCGGTGTGCGGACCTACCACTCGGTGCCCGGCGAGGTGCTGTACCCGCTGAAGAGGCTGGCGGAGTCGACGGTGCTCGACCTCGCGTACGGCGAGGAGGAGCGGGCGAAGCGGGAGATGGTGGCGGCACGGCAGCGGGCGGCCGAGACCGCCTCGCTGGTGGGCGCGTCCGCCCCCGACAGCCGCCGGCTGATCGCGCAGACGCTCGACGACATGGAGACGACCACGAGGTCCGCGCTCAGCCGGGTGGCCCGGCGGGGCCAGACCTCCGGCGACGCCCGCAAGTTCGCCCGTGAGCAGCACAATCTGGTGGAGCCGCTGCTGCCGAAGCTCGACCAGGAAAATCGCGACAAAGCGAACCAGTATCTGAGTTATATCGACTCGTTCACGGGTTCCGGACGTTGACACGTCATGTCCCGCTCACACCCTGGTCCCGTTCCCGGCACCGTCCGGCGGTTAAGCTGATGAGCCATGAGGCGGCTATTGCGACGGCGGGAAGCGGCGGAAATCGCCGGTGAGGTGGCGGCCGCCGCGGCGGTGACCACCCCCGAGGTCGTCCCCGACCTCACGGCTGCGGCGTTCTTCGACGTGGACAACACCATGATGCGCGGCGCCTCGATCTACCACTTCGCCCGGGGGCTGGCGGCGCGCGGCCTGTTCACCAGCCGTGACCTCATGAAGTTCGCGCTCGGCCAGGCGTGGTTTCGCGTACGGGGCAACGAGAACCCCGAGCACATCGCGAAGGCCAAGGAGATGGCCCTCGCCTTCGTCGCCGGGCTGAAGGTGGACGAGGTCGTCCGGCTGGGCGAGGAGATCTACGACGACGTGATGGCCGACCGCGTGTGGCAGGGCACCCGCGCGCTGGCCCAGGCGCACCTCGACGCCGGGCAGCGCGTGTGGCTGGTCACCGCGACACCGGTCGAGCTGGCCCGGGTCATCGCACAGCGGCTCGGGCTCACCGGGGCGCTCGGCACGGTCGCCGAGACCGCCGACGGCGCCTACACCGGCAGGCTCGTCGGCGACCTGCTGCACGGCCCGGCCAAGGCCGAGGCCGTCCGGGCGCTGGCGCGCCGCGAGGGCCTCGACCTCGCGCGCTGCTCGGCCTACAGCGACTCGGCCAACGACCTGCCCATGCTCTCCCTGGTCGGGCAGCCGCACGCGATCAACCCGGACAGCGAGCTGCGCGAGCACGCCAGGGAGAACGGCTGGGACATCCGCGACTTCCGCACGGGCCGGAAGGCGACGATGATCGGCCTGCCGATCGCCGCGACCGCGGGGGCCATCGCGGGCGGCGTCGCCGCGGGCATCGCGCTGCGCCGCCACTACCGCTCCGCTCTCTGACCCCGCGCCCGGCGGATTCCCCGCACCGCGGGCGGTGGCCGGGTGGTCAGGCCACCGGCCGGTCCGCCACGGCCCGCATGATCAGGGCGGCCAGCTCCCGGTTCACCAGATCCGGGCGTTCGTAGCCGATCATGTGCCCGGTGCCGGGCATGCGGACGAACCGGGCGGCCGGCAGCGCCTCGGCGATCCTGCGGCTGTGGGCGAGCGGGGTGAGCCGGTCCCGCTCTCCCACCATGACCAGCGTCCGCACGGTCTCCAGCGCCTTCAGCGCGGCGTGCTTGTCGTGCACCCGGAAGTCCCGGAAGAACCCGACCATGACCTCGGTGGGCGTCGCCGTGGCCATCGCGTTCACCACCCGGATGTGCCGGCGGCGCGCGCCCTTGCCGAAGGCGACGTACCGGGTCACCGGCAGGTTCGTCCAGCCCTTCAACCGGGGACGCGCGTCGATGACCGCGGCGCGGGCCATCATGTTCTCGAACACCGATGTCGTGACCCGGGGAGCCAGCCGTCCGAGCGGCCCGGGGAGACCGAAGGTGCTGGTGTCGAGGCCGCCGGACGAGGTGCTGAGCAGCGCCGCGCCCGCCACCCGCGACTCGGCCAGGCCGGGATGCCGGTCCGCGAACGCCATGATCGTCATCCCGCCCATCGAGTGGCCGACGACGACGACGGGCAGTCCCTCCGGCACGGCGGCCTCGATGACCGCGGCCAGGTCGTCGCCCAGCCGGTCGATCGTGTACGACTCCACCGCCCCGGCCGAGGAGTCGCCGTGCCCACGCTGGTCGTAGAAGACGAGCGTGCCCAGGCCCGCCAGGGCCTCGCGCTGGAGCTCCCAGCAGTGCCGGTTCATCAGCCAGCCGTGCGCGAAGACGACGGCGCACCGGGGGTCGGGATGATCGTCGATCTCGACGGCCAGGCGTACCCCGTCGTCGGTGGTGACCGTCGTCCGGCGCGCGGGCACGCCGGTGCGAGCCTGTGCGGTCTTCGCCCGTCCGGTCCGCACGCGTCGCGCGGTGCCGATCGCCAGGCCGAGGGCGAGCCCGGCGAGGGCGGCCTTCCGCCCCTTGTTCATGGTGCTCCCGTGGGGATGAGGGTGAGCACACCATACCGACCAGTAGGTCGCTGCGTTAGCCCCGGTCCCGGCCCGACGTCAGACGCCCTTGCGCAGCAGGGTCGCGGTAGCGCTGTAGGACATCCCGCCGACGGAGCCGTTCGGGAAGTAGGTCAGCAGGATCTTGCCGTCGCCGGCCTGCAGCGTCAGGCGGCCCTGCCGGGTGCACCTGGTCCCCTTGAGGATCGTCTCGCGGAGGATGAACTGCCCGTCGGCGTCCTTGCGGGTGACGGTCAACACGCCCGCGCAGCCCAGCGAGGGATAGCTGACCAGCGCCCGCGCACCCGGCTTGATCACCACGGTCATGGGCCAGTTCTTGCCGTTGCTCTGCGTCAGCACCCCCTCCCACACGCCCGCGAGCGTAGGGGGCAGCCGGGGCGGCGTGGAGGCCCGCGGGGAGGAAGTCGTCCGGGCGACCGTGGTCGCCCGGCCCCCGGTCGTGCCGCCGGACCCGGTTCCCCCGGCCGGGGAACCGGCGCCGTTCGTCAGCCACAGGGCGGCGCCCCCGCCCAGGGCGAGCACGGCGGCGGCCGCCACCGCCGCGTACACCGCCTTCCCGAAACGACGGCGCACGGCGGGAGCGGCGGCGCGGGCGCCCGGACCCGTCTCCCGGTCCACGGCGCGGGAGCCCGGGCCCGTCTCCCGGTCCGCGGAGTCGGCCGAGCCGAGCAGGCGCATGAGAACCTCGCGCATGGCCGGCCGCTGCGCCGGCTCCTTCGCGAGGCAGCGCGCGACCAGTGCGCGCAGCGGTTCCGGCACACCGGCGATGTCGGGCTCACCGTCGATCACCCGGTAGAGCACGGCATGAGTGGTGTCCGCGGCGAACGGCGAGCGGCCGGTGGCGGCGAAGGTGATCACCGCTCCCCACGCGAACACGTCGGCGGCGGGGCCCACCTCGGCGGCCTTGATCTGCTCCGGGGCCATGTACGCGGGGGTGCCGACGACCTGGCTGCTCACCGTGGCCGTCGCGTCGAGCGCCCGGGCGATGCCGAAGTCGATCACGCGGGGGCCGTCGGCGCCGAGGAGCACGTTGCCGGGCTTGAAGTCCCGGTGCACCAGCCCCGCCTCGTGGATGGCGGTCAGCGCCGTGGCCGTCCCGACCGCGAGCCGGTGCAGGGCGGCCCCCGTGCGCGGCCCGTTGCGGGCCACCTCCTCCTGCAGCGACGGCCCGTCGACGTACTCCGTCACGATGTACGGCGGGTCGGACCACAGGTCGGCGGCGAGGAACTGGGCGGTGCAGAACGAGGCGACCCGCTGGGCGACGGCCACCTCGCGGGCGAACCTGCTCCTGGTCGTCTCGTCGGCGGCGATCTCCGGGCGCAGGACCTTGACGGCCACCGGCGCCCCCGCGCCGTCCGTGCCCAGATAGACGATGCCCTGCCCGCCGGCCCCGAGCCGCCGGACGATGCGGTAAGGGCCGATGAACGTGGGATCGCCGCCGCGAAGGGCGGATGGTGCCGTCACTCGAACGCCCCCGTTGAATGGCGGTTGCGGGCCCACTTGTCCCGATCTACGCCACTAAAGCAGCAGCAGCCTCTGTTGTCACATCACGATCGGGGGGAAGGCCGGCCCCCGGCGCAGCCGCAGGGCGTCGAGCTGCCCTTGCATGACCTCCCGGACGTGGTCGGTCAGGTCGAAGACCAGCATGGGGTCGTCGGCCTCCTCCGGGGCGTACTCGTCGGTCCTGATCGGCTCGCCGAACTCGATCAGCCACTTCGACGGCAGCGGGAGCAGGCCGAGCGGCCCGAGCCACGGGAACAGCGGCGTGATCGGCAGGTACGGCAGGCCGAGCAGCCGGGCGAGCGACGGGATGTCGCCGATTTTGGGGTAGATCTCCTCCGCCCCCACGATGGCACACGGCACGATCGGCACGCCGGCTCTGATCGCCGACGCGACGAACCCGCCCCGGCCGAACCGCTGGAGCCGGTAGCGCTCGGAGAACGGCTTGCCGATGCCCTTGAAGCCCTCGGGGAAGACGCCGACGACCTCGCCCTTGCGCAGCAGCCGGTCGGCGTCCTCGGGGCACGCGAGCGTGTGCCCGGACTTGCGGGCCAGGTGCCCGAGCACGGGCAGCTGGTAGACCAGGTGGGCGCCGAGCAGACGCAGCGGCCTGCCCAGCTCGTCGTGCATCGCGACCTGCAGCATCAGCGCGTCCACGGGCAGCGTGCCGGAATGGTTGGCCACGATCAGCGCGCCGCTGTCGGCCGGCACGTTGCCCAGGCCGAGGGCCTCGGTCCTGAACCAGTGCCGGTAGAGCGGGCGCAACGCCTCCAGCAGCACCGTCTCGTTGAGCTCGGGGTCGTAGCCGAACTCGTCGACCTCGTACTCGCCGGTGATCCTGCGCCGCAGGAAGGCGAACAGCCCGGCGAGCCGCTCGTCGGCCGTGTTCCCCGGCACGCTCCCAGGCGTGCCCTCAGCCGTGTGCCGGTCCCGGAAGTCGTCCATCAGCGTCCCGTCAGGAGATCGGCCAGCCAGTCGACCACGGCG